>CAZNXE010000220.1:0-9646 GCA_964576465.1 uncultured Planctomycetaceae bacterium | reverse complement strand
CGCCGTCGACGACCGGCCAAAAACGATCGTCGATCGGTGAGTGGCGGTCGACTTGTCTCCTTCACATAAGTGCGTCGAACCGACAGAACTGCCACCAACAGGCAGACGGCGCTGATGAGAAATTGCTCGATGACCAACAGCCCCACGGCCCCCCAGGTGCCAAACGGCACGAGTAGATCATCACCCCACATCAAGGCAAAGAATGCGATAAACGGGTTGTACATCTGTGAGAGCATGAACTGTTCCATGCTCATGCTCAATTGGAAACCGTTGACGGCTGCGATGAACCAGAGTGCGATCCAGGGCAATACGAGCATTCCGATCAGCCACAGATACGCGCGGGAGACACCATCGCGGGCCTTGGGCGCGAAGACCGAAACGCAGATCGAAACCGACCCGACCCAGGCGATGGTGCTCAGCGTTATGACGAACGATTGCACCATCAATTCAGCCGGCACGCCGCCCAATATTCGGGCCAGCGCGACAACGGGTAATCCCACCAGCACAAGAAAGAACAGATGGACCAACCGCGCGGCCAGTTTTCCTAGCACGATCTCGCGGTTGCTCAAGTCGGTGGCGAAGAGATACTCAATCGTGCGGCGTTGTCGCTCTTGAGCGATGGTGCCCCCGATAATCGCCGGTCCGACAAGCATGACGGCGACCAGTTGCATGACCGTCATGGTGAGGAAAAAACTTCGCGAAGTCTCCGCGATGACGCGGATATTTTGAGACGACGAATACCAAGCCGTCGAGCTTGTGTAGGCGATCCACAGTGCGAACAAGAGGGTGCATGCGTACAGAACCCTGGTGACAATGTACCGTGCCCGTCGCAACGACGTGACGACCTCGATCGAAAAGACAGGTCCGAGCACCAAGAACGCCCCTTATTGGCTTGCTGGCAAGTCACACGACCCTCGCGACAGGTTCTTGTGCCGGTGGCAAGGATCGTTGTTCCGCAAACATGATAGCGTAATGTTGCGGCATGAGCCGGGTGTTTTGACCCATTGAAGCCTGTATGCCACACTAGGAAGCAGGGCGGTATCATTTTCCGCGCCGGAGGATAACGCATCATGGCAATCGACCCTTACGATGAGATTTTGAAGCGAGCCGAGGATGAGCTTACGCAGGAGCAGCAGCAGAGGCTTTCCGAAGTGTTGTCGCAGCACGCCGGGAGGAAGAACGGCGATCGACGATACACCATCACGGATCTCAAGGGCTTGGGGAAGGACATTTGGAAAGGCGTTGATGCGGACGAATACGTTGCGAAGGAACGCGACTCATGGGATGGGTAGAGGACCTGCACGGTAAAATCGTAGGGCTGGATACCTCACCGCTTATTTTCTACATCGAAGAACACCCGATCTACGGGCTCGTGCTTGACCCATTTTTTGAAGCAGTCAAGCAAGGCGAGATACAGCTGGTTACGTCAACGGTGACGTTGCTCGAAGTGCTGGTTCATCCGCTCCGTAGCGGCGATGAACCACTGGCTCAAAAATACAACGACATTCTCTTGAGTTCGCCAAACATTGCGACGATTCCAGTCACGCCAGCTACGTCTCAGATGGCCGCTCAACTTCGGGCGACGAACGACCTCAAAACGCCCGACGCGATTCATTTGGCAACAGCGATGAACCACAATGCCGCGGCGTTTCTGACGAACGATCGGGACTTCGGCCAGATCGATTTTCTGAAAGTCCTCAAGGTCTCAGATCTTCGGTCGTGAAGCTCTGCCAGCAAGTCCTCTACTTTTCATCTCCCCCCAATGTAGGTATCGCGCCGCTATCGGTGTTGACCGGAATTGTCGGCAATGCTAAATCCTTCCACTTCGACTGCATGGATGTTGTCTGGTGACCGCCGCGTCGGTTGCCGTTCGTTCGTGCGGTAGCCTGATCGCTTGATCCAAAGGAATTCGCACGATGACGATGATCTCTTATGCCCAAATTGGGGAAGATGTGCTGCTGCGGCGTGTGTTTCCGCCACATTACGCTGGATTTTACATTGATGTTGGCGCCAATCATCCGGTCTACTGCTCGGTCACCAAGCACTTTTACGATAGCGGCTGGCAAGGCATCAATATCGAGCCTGGTACCGTATTCGCCGATGTCGAAAGGCACCGCACGCGCGACCTGAATCTGAACGTCGCGGTTTCAAAAGAACGTTCATCACTGACGTTCTATGAATTCCCCAATGCGAACGCCCTCTCGACCCTCTCGCAGGAGGTTGCCAGCATGCATCGCGACGCGGGGCAACCCTGCGTCGAGCGTACGGTCCCGGTGCGAACGTTGACCGACATTTGTGAAGAACACGTTGGTGAGCGGACCATTGACTTCATGTCGATCGACGTTGAAGGTCGCGAATTGGAAGTGATTCAAGGTGCCGATTGGACGCGATTTCGGCCGCGTGTGATGTTGGTCGAAGCCAATGGAGTCGAAGCCTGGCAACCCATTTTGGAGGAAAACGGTTACCTCCGCGCAAACTTCGATGGCATCAATGTATGGTTTGTTCGGAAGGAAGACGATCACTGGCTCGAACCGTTGCGCGTGCCGGTTACGTCGGCCGACGAGTACATCGCCGCGTCGCACCTGAAAGGGCTCGTCGACTGTCTTGAACAGTTCGTTGACGATGGCACCACCGACCAATTTTCGAGCATGTCGCTAAAGGTAGGCATGAAACTGGCCTATCGTCTGCGACAGACATCACAACGGTTCCCCGGGCTTGCCAAGCTGGCCCGTCGCGTCAGCGGACGCGCTGCGTGAAAAGCCGTGCGGCAAAGACTAAATCTGGTAGTTCGCGTCGAGGCTGTGGTCTTCAATGTCCTCGGCGCGAATCCGCAGTCGTGGCTTTTCGAGCGTGACGGTTGTGCTGGGGGCAACGCTCTTGGTGAGCCAGACACTGGAGCCGATCACCGAGTCGTGCCCAATTACCGTCTCGCCCCCTAGTATCGTTGCGTTGGCGTAAAGCACGACCCGATCTTCGATGGTCGGGTGCCGCTTCGATTCACGGATGATGTTTCCGTTGCCGTCGGTAGGAAAGCTCAGCGCGCCCAGGGTTACGCCTTGGTAAATCTTCACGTGTTCGCCAATCTCGCACGTTTCGCCGACAACTACGCCCGTGCCATGGTCGATGAAGAAGTGTTTGCCGATTTGCGCGCCGGGGTGAATATCGATGCCGGTTGTTGAGTGCGCCCACTCGGTCATCATGCGAGGGATCAAGGGAACGTGGCATTGGTGTAGTAAGTGTGCAATGCGGTAAACGGTAACCGCCTCGACACCCGGATAGCAAAAGATGACTTCGTCAGGGTGTTGAACGGCAGGGTCGCCCGCCACGGCTGCCGCGACGTCCAATGCCAGGATCTTGCGGAGATCGGGAAGTTGTTCCAGAAAGCGGATCGCCGCCGTCTGGCCGAGCGCCTCGTAGTCGGTGTTGCCTTCGCAGTCGTGCGTTGCCGTGGCGTCGTAGCGCAGTGCCCGGGCAATTTGCATCGTCAGTGTGTCGTGCAGACCATCAATCAGGTCGCCGACGTGGTAGGTCACGTTTCCTAAATGCAACCCCTCGCGTTTGCGATAGCCGGGATAGATGATCTCTTTCAGGGAGTCGAGCACCTCGACAACCAGTTTGTAGTTTGGCAATGGGCAATGCCCGAGGTGGTTGATTAAATCGATCTCGCGATAGGTCTGAACGATTCGGTCGGTCAACTCAGGCAATCGCTCTTTGAGTCGTAGGTCGGAAGCCATGATCGAGTGCTCCACCCGGTGAGAGGGTGCGTGTGAGGTTTCCGAAGGGCCCCGAGGTGTGTCGAGGATTCGGAAAGGGAAGAACGTAGCGCGTATGAAGAGAAAGGAGTCCGGTCAGACCGGACAAGCGCACACGGCACAGTGAATGTATAGACAGCGTCGAAATGCCATCGGTGTTAGCAACATGGGGCCGTGCAGCCTAATATCGAAAAACTTGTATTGCGCTAGACGTTGGAGGCAGGATGCTTGGAACCGCGTCGTGGCAGTGCCGACCCCGCAGCTTCCGTGAATCGTACGGCCCCCGATTCCCAGAATCAAGGTGCCTCCTTGAATCCTTCGACCCGAGGATACCCGGCAGTTTAGCGCAATTCGCCGCAAGCCGGGTCGAGGTGGCCTGATTTTCACCGGTGGTGGCGTAGTAGCTTGCCGGCTGGATCAGCCCTCGTCCTCTTCTTCGTGGAGTGTGGCCTTTTCGATGATTTCCTTCTGAACGTTGCCCGGGACGACGTCGTAGTGACTGAAATCCATCGTAAAGCTGCCACGTCCGCCGGTGATGCTCGACAGGTTGCGCGAGTAGGTCGTCACCTCCGAGAGGGGTACTTCAGCGACTACGGTTTGGAGATCGCCTCCGGCGGCTTCCATGCCCAACACACGGCCGCGCCGGCCAGACATGTCGCTGTTGATGTCGCCCAAATTGTCGCCGGGCACCGTAACGTGCAAGGTGACGATGGGTTCCAGCAGCGATGGCTTGGCCTCAAGGAACACGTTGCGAAACACCATCGAACCAGCGGTCTTAAAGGCGGCTTCAGAACTATCGACCGGATGGTGTTTTCCGAAATGTACTTCCACGCACACATTTTGCACCATGAAACCGGCAGTCACCCCTCGGGCGAGCCGTTCCTTAAAACCTTTTTCCACTGCCGGAAGAAAGTTGGTGGGAATCGTGCCGCCAACAATCGAGTCGACCCACAGAAAGTTGTGCTGGGGATCGTAATGATAAGATCGCATCGAGGCGAATCGCTTCTTGGTCGCGTACTCTTCAATATCGGTTCCCTCGGGCAATGGGAACATTCTGATATGCACTTCTCCAAACTGACCGCGCCCGCCACTTTGTTTCTTGTGGCGGTATTTGCCTTCGGCCGTGGACTGAATCGTTTCTCGGTACGGAATTTTTGGATCGTGAGTGGTGATCTCGACCTTGTCACGATGGTGCAGACGTTCTCGGATGATCTGTAGGTGCAACTCGCTCATGCCCGTGATGACCAACTCTTTGGTCTGTTGGTCGTGGTCGACATGGAAGGTTGGATCTTCTTCGACAATCTTATGGAGCGCGCCCGAGAGCTTTCCTTCATCACCACGGCTCTTGGGCGTAACGGCCAGCCCGACCATGGGCGTGGGGAACTTGATATCGGGAAACGTAAGACCGCCCAACGAACAGCCGGTGTGTAGGTCTTCCATCTTGGCGATGGAGACAATGTCGCCGGGCCCGGCTTCATCAACCGGCTCGTTGTGCCCTCCCTGGGTGGCAAGCAGTTGGCCGAGTTTGATATTTTTTCGTGCGCCGGAAACATGAACGCTGTCGTCGCGATGGAGCTTCCCGGAATAGACTCGCACGAAACTAAGCTTCTGTACGAACGGATCGATCCGCGTGCGGAAGACGTGCGCGACCAAGGGACCGTCGGCCTGGGGTTTTACTTCGACTTCATTCCCGTCGGCGTCGAAGGCCTTACGGACGAGTTTGTCGGCTGGCAACGTGCAGCGATCCCAAACGTCCAGCAGTTCATCAAGGCCAAGCCCCAGTTTCGTCGAGACGCAGGTGATGGGGATCAATTGTCCGCCGGCGACAGCCTCGACGAGCAGACTCGACAATTCGGCATCGGAGGGCGGGGTGCCTTCGAGGTATTTTTCCATCACGGCTTCGTCGATTTCCACGATCTTTTCGATCAACGCTTCGCGGACCTCGGCCAAGTCCATCAGGGCGCCTGTCCCGTCGGCCGATCCATCGAGGGTGTTGACGACCCCCTTGAAATCAGCGCCGCATCCGATCGGCAGATTGATCGGAATGCACCCCTCGCCGAACATCTCTTGAATCGCGCCGATCAACGCTGGAAAGTCGATGTTGTCGGTGTCCATCTTGGTAATCACGATCATCCGGCCAAGACCAATCTTGCCAGCTTCGGCAAACACGCGACGGGTGTTCACCGCAATGCCAGCGTGTGCGTCGATGGCGATGGCGGCCGTATCGACTCCGTTGAGCGAGCCGATCACTTGTCCGATAAAGTCGGGGTACCCGGGGGTGTCGATCACGTTGAATCGCATTCCCCCATGGTCGAAATGGGCGACGCTTGCTTCAAAGGTTTGCTTGTGCTTTTTTTCGACGTCGTCGAAGTCACACACACTGGTCCCGTCATCAACGCTACCGGCACTCTTCACGGCGCCGGTCTTTTCCAGAAGATGGTCGACCAGTGTTGTCTTGCCGGTCGACCCATGTCCACAGATTGCGATGTTGCGTATGTCAGCGGCATTGCGATTCGCCATGTGATCGTTCCTTTAGTCGATGCAGTACCCTTGAGACAGTGAGGTTCTCCGGTTTGCGAGTCACCACAGTCGCGATGGACTAGGACGACGCACGACCCGGCGGTGGTTGTGTTGCGGCAGCGCGCGCCGGCGTTGTTTGATCGGACTCTGTTGCCATGGATAAAGCGTCTGACAGATTCATTTTGTTGTCGTATAACGCTCGCCCAATGATGCAGCCGTCCATGGGGATGGCGGCAAGTTGGTTGATGTCGTCGAGGGTCGTCACGCCCCCGGAGGCGATCACGGGCACTTCGACCGCGGCCTGCATTTCTCGCATCGCGGCCAAGTTCGGGCCGGCCAACATTCCGTCGGTGGCAATGTCCGTGTAGATGATGGCAGCCACCGGTTCAGCGGCGTACTCTCGGGCCACAGCGATGGCCGACTGATCGCTTGTCTCGAGCCAGCCTTCGGTGGCCACTAGACCATCGCGGGCATCAATCCCGAGCACGATGTGACCGGCAAACTCGCGGCACATCTCACGAAACCAATCCGGATCCTTCAGCGCCTGCGTCCCCAGAATAACGCGATTGATCCCCAGGTCGAGCAATTGTGCGATCGACTCGCGATCACGAATGCCGCCCCCGAGCTGGCAGGTGACATCGACCGCCTGACGAATGGCCTGAACGCTGTCGAGATTGGCAAGCCGGCCGTCTCGGGCACCGTCGAGATCGACAAGGTGCAGACACGTGGCGCCTTGGTCGACCCAGCGACGTGCGATTTCGGCGGGATTGTCGCCAAATACGGTTTCGCGATTGTAGTCACCCTGCACGAGTCGTACACAGCGACCATTCCGCAAGTCGATCGCTGGCCAAATATGCATCGTGCATGCAACTCCGATTCGTGGAAATCGTCGAAGCAGCTAGTCTGCCATAGCTCGAAGGCCCAAGCAAGCCTTGGCCACGAATGTTTTTTTGCGACCACTCCACAGGGCGCAGATTGACCGAGACCTCAACAGCCCGATGTTCGAGGCGTGCCATGGCCCTTTGGAACCGGCGTTTCGATGATCGAGGCGATCCTGGCTTAGGTTTGGTCTAGCGTCGCAAAGTTGGTCAAGAGCTTCAATCCGTTGCGCTGGCTTTTTTCCGGGTGAAACTGGGTGGCGTACAAATTGTCGCGGTGAATCATCGACGTGAAGGGAGTGTCGTAGGTGGTGGTGGTGGCAATCACCTTCTCATCGACCGGCACGACGTAATACGAATGCACGAAGTAGAAATACGCCTCTTCGTCCAAGCCTGCCAGTAGCGGAACGTCGCCACGGATGTTGATCTGGTTCCAGCCCATGTGTGGCACTTTGTATCGATCGGGCACTTTGAATCGGACCACCTCGCCCGGGAGTACGCCGAGACCTTCGTGACGTCCATCTTCATGGCCAGTGTCGAAGAGGAGTTGCAAGCCGACACAAATGCCCAGGAAGGGCTTTCCAGAATCGATCGCCGCATGAATTGGATCGACGAGTCCTCGGTGGTGGAGTTCTTTCATCGCATCGCCAAAGGCCCCGACCCCGGGCAGAATGACTTTCGCGGCGTTTGCGATTTCGCTAGCCGAGTCCGTTACAACGGCCTCGTGGCCAATCTTTTCCAGGGCCTTCTGCACACTGCGAAGGTTGCCCATGCCGTAGTCAATAATGGCGATCATCGTGGAGGGTTCTTCATCTCGAATCGGGGCAGGTCAAGGGATGATGCGATGCCGTTGGAGTCACACGACTGGACAAGCCAGCGGTGGCAACCTAGGTGAAAGCAATCGACGGAAAGATCGCTATCGGAAAGACATTTCAACGGCAATTCGGTTCGCGGCCAAATTGTAGTTTAACTGTCGTCGGCCCGCTCTGGATAGATGACCAACTCCACCCGGCGATTTCTTGTCTTCCCCTCGGGGGTCGCATTAGAGACGACCGGATGGTTTGCGCCGTGGCCCACGACGAACAATTGATCGGGCTTGATCATCGTTCGCGAGGTAAGCAGGTCGTAGACGGCCATGGCGCGGGCCACGGAGAGTTGGTGATTGTTGACCCAGGAGGCCCCGCGAATCGGGTCGATGTCCGTGTGTCCCTCGATGCCCACGAAGTGCCCTGGGTAGACCTGGTTGATTTCCTGGGCCACCGATTCGATCATTTGGCTGGCCGCCGGCTGGAGTTGGGCACTGCCGGTTACGAACAACCGGTCGCCGGGCAATTCGATCCGCACCACGTCGCCATCGCGGCGGACATCGACTCCCGGAATGTTGATTGCCGGAAGATTCTGGCGAAGACTGTTGTTGGCCGTAATCGAGGTGCCAACCCTTCGTCGAACCGAGGCGACCATGGTTCTCGCCTTTTCGGAGACTTCCTCGCTCTGCTGTTTGACCTGGGTCAACTGGGCGGTCGTGCCACGGAGTTGGTCGCGAAGGGCCGCAACCTGCTCTTCGTTGACGAGCCCCTTTTGCCGCTGTTGTGCCAAAAGCTGCTCAAGCTCTTGGTTATCGCGATCTAGCGACACGGTTCGATTGCGGAGTTCTTGATTCTCTTGCACGAGTGACGATTGCTGTTGCTGCAATGTTTGCAGTTGCGATTGCAACACCAGAGGGTTGTCGGCGCAGCCTACAAGCATCAACGGCATGAAAGCCAACAGCCAGGCTTTACCGCGGCATCGCCACATGAGGCCAAGTTCCTCGAAAGACTGAACAGTTGTGCGTACGCGGATGAGATCGGGGGTCGACAAGATCGCAACCACCGGGCAATGAGTTTAATGTCTTGTGGTGTTTGAAAAGAGATGCCGCCGCCGACGTTAATGGCAAGCGATTGCCAAGCGGCTCGATTCAAACAAGACGTTACGACATGACTTGTGCGCAGGGTGATCCTGCCGAAGCGGCGGGATCGTAAAGGGCCCCGGGTTGTGTAGCAAGGCCAGTTTCGCTATCAGAAAGCGGCTCTGATGTCATTGGTGGCAATTGGGGCATGTCTGAAGGAGCCTGCGAGAGCAAGCGGGCGGCCAGACCGGAGGCCGGGGGATAGTTGCCGTAGAACCGCTTGATGTGATGGCGATGCCAGCGACTGGACGTGTGGGGCACCCAACCCCAGCGGGCGAGAAGCCGATCGGAGATCCGCAGGTTGCTGGCGTCGGTAAGCAAGGCGTCGCTGCGTTTGATGCGCGCGATTTCGTCCAGCACGGTCAACGCTCCGCGAGCAGTGCCGATGGTGGTGTCTCGGGCTGAGACGATGTACTTGAGAACGAGGTAATTGGAATGTCGAAGGGGCTGGTTGAAGTACAGCCAACACCGATTGCCCGGTCGCTGTCCGTGATAGCTGTGGCCGAAGAAGCTGATTTCCGGCAGCGAAATGAATTTTGGCCACGGACGCA
>CAZNXE010000219.1:0-9800 GCA_964576465.1 uncultured Planctomycetaceae bacterium | reverse complement strand
AGATTCCGCCACACGCGGCGGACCATGTAGTCGAGTCACGATACACATTCGACGAAGACTCGCTGTTGTACTCGTTCAGCCCCCATATGCATTTGCGGGGTAAGACGTTTCGCTTCGAGGCGCACTACCCCGATGGGCGAGACGAGATCTTGCTCGACATTCCTCACTTCGATTTTAACTGGCAGTTCGACTATATGCTGAACGAGCCGATGGAGATTCCCCGTGGCACCGTGATGCACTGCACGGCAACCTTTGACAATTCGGAAGACAACATCGCGAATCCGAACCCGGATGATACGGTTCGCTGGGGAGATCAGACTTGGGAAGAGATGATGATCGGAACGATCGCCATCGCCCCGTTGGACCAGAACCTGAAAGATGAGACCGGTAAACCGGTGGTGGTCGATGGTACCTATCGTTGGGCTTTCGTGTTCTTTCCAATACTCGCAGTCGGAATGATCGGCTTTGTGTGGATTGGGCGTCGGGTGTGGCGAGGCTTTTTCGTGTTGGCCTTCCTTGTGGTTCTGGCCACAAGTTCAGGAGAGGGAGAAGTTGTAGCCGGAGAGATCACGGTCGAAGATTCTCGCATCGGGCTTCACATAGAAGATTTTACGTTGCACGACTTCCGTGGCGCGGAGCATTCGCTTGACGGTTGGGGCGATCGTTCCCTTGTCGTGGTTGCGTTCATGGGAACCGAATGCCCGTTGGCACGACTTTATGCGGGACGACTGGCTAAGCTTTCCGAGCAATATGCCTCGCGAGGTGTGGCCTTCGTGGGCGTCTTCTCGAATCGACAGGATTCGATCGAGGAAATGGAACACTTCGCCCGCGTGCATGGTGTTGAGTTTCCGTTTCTGAAGGACGTAGGGAACACGGTTGCCGATCAGTTTCTGGCCCTGCGGACGCCCGAGATTTACATCTTGGACGAACATCGCAACGTGCGGTATGTGGGGCGTGTCGACGATCAGTACGGCGTGGGCTTCGATCGTTCAGAGCCTAAACGTCTCGATTTGCTCGAGGCAATTGAAGAGTTGCTCTTGGGTGAAGAGGTCAGTGTTCCGATAACACCCGCGCCGGGCTGTATCATCGGACGCATTCGCGAGGCGGATGAAACAGCGCCGTTCACATGGTCCGAGCATATCGTACGGATCTTTCAGCGGCGTTGTCAGAATTGTCACCGACCGGGAGAGATTGCTCCCTTCTCCCTGTTGGATTACGACGAAGTGGTCGGTTGGGCTGAAATGATTGGTGAGGTGGTCACGCAACGCCGCATGCCGCCGTGGTACGCCGCCCCGGAACATGGAAGCTTTGTGAACGACGCCCGACTGAGTGATGAAGAGTATGAGCAGATTGTCGCTTGGGTTGCCGCGGGTGCCCCTGAAGGCGACCCGACGATGATGCCCCCGCCCGCGGAGTTTCCCTCGGGCTGGCGTTTGCCACAAGATCCGGATGTGATCATTCCGATGAGCGATGCCCCCTTTGTCGTAGCCTCCGACGGGGTGATCGAATACCAATACTTTGTCGCCGACCCGAAGTTGACCGAGGGGCGCTATGTCGACGCCGCCGAATGTCGACCGGGTAATCATGCGGTGGTGCATCACATCAATGTGTTCGTGCTGCCGCCGGAGTTGGATACCGGTCAACTCACGCGTGACGACCTGGCAGAGATGTGGGAACTGCAGCATCACATGTTGTGTGGCTATGTTCCCGGCATGCCGCCTGCGGAGTTTCCCCCGGGGATGGCAAAATATGTCGCTCCTGGATCCAAGTTTGTCTTTCAATTGCACTACACACCCAACGGAAGTGTACAAGAAGACCGCAGTTCGATGGGAATTGTGTTCGCCCCGCCGGGTGCCGAGCGGCGCGAAGTGACGACCACGCCCGCGATGAACAATTGGTTTGCCATTCCACCGCACGCCGCCGAGCATGTCGTGACGCTAGACTACAAGATCAAACGCGATACGTTGTTGCTGTCGTTTCTGCCGCACATGCACGTGCGTGGAAAATCGTTCCGCTACATCGCACACTATCCCGACGGCAGCGACGACGTATTGCTTGATGTGCCCAACTACGATTTCAAGTGGCAAAATCGCTATGTGCTGACCGAGCCGCTGATGATACCCGCGGGCACCGTGATCGAGTGTATCGCTACGTTTGACAACTCCGAAGACAACCTATCGAACCCCGATCCCTCGGTGGAGGTTCACTGGGGTGAGCAGAGTTGGGAAGAAATGATGATCGGTTACTTCGACGTGGCCCTCAGCGAAGAAGAGCCGCTCGCTTCGCGGGACACCGCGCGGTCGCAAATTCTAGTCATCAGCTTCGCGGGTGCCGCGGTGGCTGCCGTGGTTGTGGTTGCCGCACGTCGACGCAGGTCATTGAAGCGGTTGTGATGGCAGCCAAGGCGAGCGGTGGGAATGCTTTTACCGTAGCATGGAACCCCGTTCCGTGTAGAGTCCGCATCGTACACGGGACTGGAGCCCTTGCTACGGTCGGTTTCTATCAGCACCCGCCCAAGAATGTGTCTTTTGGAGAATGAACATGGAGTTGGAAGCTCGGGTCCGGCGGTTAGAGGTTCAGAACTTCCGTCTGAGGATCCTCCTGTGGTTCCTCACCCTGGCGGCTGCCGGCGTTGCAGTTGTGGCCGTGCTGCGTTTTGCCGAGCATCGCCGTGTGGCACGGCAACCCAAGGGGCCAACATTCGTGCATGCCGAGCGATTCATTTTGCTCGATGCGATGGGAAACCAGCGGGCAGTGCTCGGCATTGGCACCAACGATGAGACCATGTTCGAGTTGAGAGATGTGGCCGGTACGCCGAGACTGCGTATGGATGTGCCCAAGTCCGGTCCCGGAATCACACTGACTGATAGCCGCGGCAACGTGCGAACGTTGATGACGGTTCACAGCGATCAGCCCTATCTCGGGATGACCGACGAACAAGGCAACGACCTTTTCCAGGCCCCGAAACCATAGTGGATGTATTGTTGAACGACCGAGAATCGCTGCTGTGCTATCTCGGGCGCCACATGTTGATCCAGCGTGACAATTCGCCGCAGCGATGGCGTGATTGTGGTCGTTGTCTCGATTGCGGCAAGCTAATTTAGCCCGATGTTCTTCCTCAGCAGGTTCGACGTTGGCGACGTGTCAGCGTAGACTGGAGGAAGCTGTCTGTCGCATCTGGTTTCATCCTTGAGTCGTACTCAGAAGACTGATTCGTTCGCGGCATTGCTTTCGGATGATCGAATTCATGAGCGAGACTACCGCCCCGGTTCGACGAAGCAGATTGCTGTTGGTTTGCGCCTGGGGCATGTTGTTGTCTTCGTTTTGCATGCCAGTCGTGGTGGCGCGCGACATCGATGAATCGCTCTCACGGGTGATTGGTCAACCGATCGACGACTTCGATCTGTCGGACTTTCATGGACGTCGTTATTCATTGCGTGACTTCGACGACTACTCGTTGTTAGTCGTTGCATTTGTGGGAGTCGAATGCCCGTTGGCCAAGCAATATGCTTCGCGGCTTGTCGAGTTGTCCGCGGAGTATGGCCCGCAGGGTGTTGGCTTCGTGGGCATCGACAGTAACGTGCAAGACTCACTCGAGGAGTTAAGCCACTTCGCCCGCACTTACGCGATTCCCTTTCCACTACTTCGCGACCGCGACCACAAGGTAGCCAACCAATTCGACGCACGTCGTACGCCCGAGGTGTTTGTGCTCGACCGCGAACGAACCATCCGTTATCGAGGGCGGATCGACGATCAATACGGGTTTGACCGAGGTACCGGATATCAACGTCCGGAGGCGCGACAGGAAGACTTGGTCGATTCACTGGTCGCTTTGTTGGCCGGAAGAACAATCGACAAGCCGGTCACCGCCGCCCCCGGTTGCTTGATTGCCCGAACGCGAGAACCTGATCCGAACAGCCCGGTGACTTGGTCGAACCAGATCGTGCGTCTGTTTCAGCGCAGTTGTCAGGAATGCCATCGTGAAGGCGAGATTGCCCCGTTTTCGCTTCTCACATACGACGATGTTCTCGGCTGGGAGGCCATGATCCGCGAAGTCGTCAACCAGAACCGGATGCCGCCGTGGCACGCCGATGAGCGCTACGGCGAGTTCGCGAACGACTGCCGGTTGTCGGATGAAGAAAAAGAACTGATCGATGTTTGGGTCGATCATGGTGCCCCCGAGGGCAACCCAGACGACTTGCCCGAGCCTAGAGAATTTGTAGACGGCTGGCAGTTCGGTGAGCCTGACGTTGTGTATTACATGCGCGACGAGCCTTTTCAGGTGCCTGCGGAAGGCCTGTTGGACTACGAATATTTCATCGTCGATCCCGGGTTCACGGAAGATCGCTGGCTACGGGCTTGCGAATGCCGGCCCGGTAACCGCGCCGTGGTGCATCACATCAACGTCTTCATTCTGCCGCCGGAGATGGACGATTCTTTTCTGCGCGATCAGTTGACCAATCGCTTGCTCAAAGGCTACTCGCCTGGGTTCCGTCCAGAGCCACTGCCAGAGGGAATGGCCAATCGGGTTCGTGCCGGTTCGCGACTTGTGTTCCAGATGCACTACACGCCGGTGGGCACGCCGCAAGAAGATCGTAGTTACATGGGAGTCATTTTCGCCGACGAAGACGAAGTGCGACAAAGTGTCGAGATGGCGTTGGCGTTTAATGCCGAATTCGTCGTCCCCCCTGGTGCCGCGAACTACGAAGTCAAGTCGATGTATGAATTCAAGTCAGAGGCAACCCTCTTCGCGTTGATCCCGCACATGCACTTGCGAGGGAAATCGTTCCGCTACGAGGCGCTGCATATCGACGACACACGCGAGATTCTGCTGGAAGTGCCGCGCTATGATTTTAACTGGCAAAGCAGTTTCGTACTTCGAGAACCACGGCGATTGCCGGCCGGCACCATCGTCGAATGCACGGCGGTATTTGACAATTCAGAAGATAATCTGGCCAACCCGAATCCCGACGTGGAAGTGAGATGGGGGGATCAAACCACCGACGAAATGATGATCGGATATCTCTACTTGGCACGGTCGAAGGACGAAGTTGATACCCCCAATGCGCCCCCCGAGCCGCAATTGGTAAAATCGAATTCAGAAGAGCCTGGGCGAGTCGCCCTAAGCTGGGTTGCTCTTGTGGTTGCACTGTTGGGCAGCTCGACGGTGATGGTGGTGTTTGGTTGGCGCATGCGAGCGAGTTCACTGAAACCATGATGTCTCTCCGCTGGTTGATCTGCCTGAGTGTCGCGGTGTGTGCGGTGTGTGCGGTGTGCATCATCGCGCCCAACAAGGTCGGGGCGTTCGACGAAGCAGCCGAGCCAATCGCCGATTTTCAATTGCGCGATTTTCGGGGCAAGCTTCACACGTTGGACGATTTTGCCGAGTCGAAGTTGGTGGTGGTGGCCTTTTGGGGCACCGAATGTCCCTTGGCCAAGTTATATGCCGGACGGCTCACTAAACTCGCACAACGGCACGACGCTGGAGATGTGGCTTTTCTAGCCGTGTTTTCCAATCAGCAAGACTCGCTTGAAGAGCTTCAGCATTTCGCCCGAAAGTATGGGTTCGAGTTTCCGGTTCTAAGAGATGTCGGCAATGTCGTGGCCGATCAGTTTGGGGCCGTGAGGACTCCCGAGGTGTTCGTCTTGGACCGCTCGCGGGTTGTTCGCTATCGAGGTCGGGTCGACGACCAGTACGATGTCGGGGTTCAACGCCCCGGGTCGTTACGGAATGATCTGGCCGTGGCGCTCGATGAACTGTTGGCCGGCCAACAAGTGTCTGTACCGCGAACGAATTCACCTGGTTGCATAATTGGACGGGTGAAGCCGGTTGACGAGACGGCCGACGTAACTTGGTCGAAACAGATTGCCGCCATCTTCCAGCGGCGTTGTCAGGAGTGTCACCGTCCTGGCGAAATTGGTCCATTTCCACTGATCGCCTACGAGGACACGCTAGGTTGGGGGCCGATGATCGCCGAAGTGGTCCAACAGCAGCGCATGCCCCCTTGGTTTGCAAATCCCAAGCATGGCGATTTTTCCAACGAGGCGCGGCTCAGCGACGAAGAAAAAGAGTTGATCTTTGCCTGGGTCGCCGCCGGTCAACCAGCAGGCGATTTGGCCGCCGCGCCGTCGCCGCGCGCGTTTCATTCTGATTGGCGCATCGCCGAACCGGACGCCGTGGTTCATATGTCGGACGAGCCATTTGATGTGCCGGCCGAGGGGATCGTCGACTACCAATGGTATTTTGTCGACCCTGGTTTTACAGAGGACAAGTGGATCAAGGCGGCGGAAGCCAAGCCGGGAGCCCCCGATGTGGTTCATCACGTAACGATTTACATCAAGCCGCCCGACGTTCCCTTCAGCTTGCGAATGAACGATCGCATCTCGCTGTTGGCTGGTTTCAATCCCGGTGGCGGTCCCTGGCGGGCCCCCGAAGGAATGGCCATGAAGATTCAAGCCGGCTCTGAGATCGTGTTTGAGATGCACTACACGCCTAACGGCTCTCCCCAGCAAGACCGCAGTTACGTTGGACTGGAGTTTGCCGATCCGGCGACCGTGCGCAAGGAGATCATGTGCGTGATGCCGGCCAACACGGAATTTGAGATCCCGCCGGGTGCGGACAATCATGAAGTCAAGAAGTCGTGGTATTTTCCCGCCGACTCGCTGCTGTTGGTAATGCGACCGCACATGCACTTGCGGGGGAAGGCGTTTCGTTATGAGGCGATTTACCCCGACGGCACGGAAGAGATTCTGCTCGATGTCCCGCAATTCGATTTCAACTGGCAAGACAATTATGTGCTCGCCACCCCCAAGCGAATCCCCGCCGGAACAGAGATGCGGTGTACCGGCTGGTTTGATAATTCGGAAGACAATCTTTCCAATCCCAATCCCTCGGTCGCGGTTCGTTGGGGAGATCAAACCACCGACGAGATGATGATTGGCATATTCGCCATGGCCCTAGCCGACCAGGACTTGCTGAATCAAACAACCGTACCAATCGCCAAGCCGGATCGTCGTCGCTGGATTCCCTTGGCGATGGTCGCTGTCTTTGTGATGACTGCTGGCGTATTCATCCTCCGCAGTCGTCAGTCGGTCGGCCGTTCAAAGTCGTCGCGTTAAGTTGAGAACGATGTTAATGTTGTTGTCGCATGGCACGAGATGCGCTCACGTTAGACGATCAGGGTCCGTGTTATAATCGAGGGCTCTCACATCACTTCTGTCGTCGGTAGCCAGACCTTGTATCACTCGGAAATTCATCGCTTAACGAGACGGTTGTTGTGCGTGGCAACCGTTGCGCTTGTCTGTTTGGCGATGAACGTATGTGCCGCGCCCCTGGCAGAGGAGGAGCAGCCGGGGTGGGATTTCTTTGAACGCCGCGTTCGACCGGTGTTGATCGAGCACTGTAGTCGATGTCATGGGGCCGATCTCTCCGATCCAAAGGGGTCGCTGCGGTTCGACTCTCGCCAGAGCCTCTTGCAGGGCGGCGATCGTGGTCCGGCGATTGTTTCTGGAGACGCGGAACAGAGCTTGTTGCTGAGGGCAGTGCGACACGATCCCGAGGTCGATCTCAAGATGCCCCGAGGTCGCGATCGTTTGAGTGAGCAAGAGATCGACGATTTGGCCCACTGGATCGACCAGGGTGCGCCATGGCCGGCGGATGCACCCATCGTGGTGAGTGATGCCAACGGAGACGCCACGGAACAGTGGGCGTTTGAACCGATCAGCGATCCTCCAGTTCCAGAGGTCAATGACCAGGGCAGGGCGAAGAACGCAATCGACCGTTTCATTTTTCAGCGTCTTGAAGCCGAGCAGCTTCGATCCTCGCCTGCGGCAGACCGTCGCACGCTCATTCGTCGCGTGACGTTCGATCTGATCGGCCTGCCGCCCACCCCGGCGGAGGTTGCAGCCTTTCTGGCCGATTCGTCACCCGGGGCGTTTGCGAAGGTGATCGATCGTTTGTTGTGTAGTCCTCATTACGGAGAACGTTGGGCACGGCATTGGCTCGATCTGATGGGCTACGCCGAGACCGACGGACACGAATACGATCCGGATAAACCCGATGCCTTTCGCTATCGTGATTACGTCATCGAATCGCTCAATATCGATCTGCCTTACGATCTGTTTCTCCGCGAGCATCTGGCCGGAGACCTGCTGGCGCGGCAGCGACTGAATCTAGATGGCTCTCAGTTGGCGACTCCGGTGGCGACAGAGTTTTACTGGCTGGGCGATGTACAGAATGTTCCCGTTGATGAGGCCCTGGCGGTGGCCAATCAGGTGGAACGACAGATTGACGTGATTGGGAAAGCGTTCCTTGGGCTCACGCTCGCCTGTGCACGTTGTCACGATCACAAGTTCGATCCGATATCGACCGAGGAGTATTACGGTCTAGCCGGCTTTATTTACAGCTCGCAGCGCGTCCATCGATCAATCAACGCCCCCGATCGCGAGGCTGCAATCGAACAACGTGTCGCTGCCTTGCGGGAATTACGACGGAATTGGTCCGAATTGACCCAATCGGCGGTAGTTTCCGTGCAACGTAAATCGCTACGCACGGTGGCTGAGTATTTATTGGCCACGACGCCCTTGCTACATGACGGCAACTCACCTGAATCGCAAGCGATTGAGCGGGTTGCGCACGATCGAGGGCTGGATGCAGGCACGTTGCAGCGTTGGACCGCGTTTCTTTCGGAAGCCGCAACCAACCGCGATCCTGTTTTCTATGCATGGACGCGGCTGGACGAAGAGTCTCCGAAGCGCCTAGCCCGGCGGGCGGCGGTGTTGAGTGAGAGCCTGACCGATATTCCGCGGAAGATCCTTGGCGAAATGCCAGGACAAGAGGTGTTCGATGATTTCGAGCAGACCAGCTACGAAGGCTGGACGGCTCTTGGCCATGCTTTTCAGGGAGGACCCGTTCTGAATATTCCTCCAGAGTTGATGAGGGTGCATGGTTCCAGCTACGCCTCGAGTGGCCAGCTAAGTCATAGGTTAACGGGTCGACTCTTGAGCGATCCGTTCGTTGTTTCGAAGCGATACATCAATTTCCTCATCACTGGTGGTGATTTTCCACATCGCGCTTGTTTGAACGTGATGGTCTTTGGTCAGCGGTTGCCAGAACTTACCGCCACGGGAGATGGCACCGGAAGCATGAGACTGGTGAGCTTCGATGTCCGCAACCTGATTGGTCGAGAGGCCCGCATCGAATTGGTCGACGACGTACGTGGCGAAGGCGGATGGATTGCTGTTGATCGGATCTTCTTTTCCGACGATGAGCCGCAAATGCCCGACCCGCCACCGAACTCGGTGGTGGCCGCGTTTCTCAAACGGCCAGGATTACAAAACTCCGAAGACCTCGCTCAACGCTATGAAGATGCACTGGTGGCGGTCCTCGATCAATGGCACAAACGCCTCGATCGGGAACCGCGACTTCGGAAGCTGGATTCCGAGGGCGAAGAGCAACTGCTTCGATTCGTGATCGGGCCCGACAATCCCCTTTCGACGCCAGCCGATGGAGCCACGACAGAGGGGGATTCCAGTGAAACGTCGTCTGACCTTCGTCGGCGCATTGCTCGACTCGAACTAGGTTTTCCTTTTTCGGCCACGGCATTGATCGCTTCCGACAGTGCTCCTCAAGACATTCACGTTCACATTTCCGGGCAGCCCAACAATCTTGGCGATGTCGCACCTCGCGGTGTACCAAATTGTCTTGGCTTTCAGTTGCCCACGCATCCCCTGGAGGGTAGCGGTCGAGTATTTTTGGCCAAACGCATCGCGTCGGCTGATAATCCTCTTACTGCGCGTGT
>CAZNXE010000218.1:2216-9817 GCA_964576465.1 uncultured Planctomycetaceae bacterium | reverse complement strand
CGCGTTATTCCAGACGATCTACTTTCATCGCGCCGTCCGAGCCATCGATCTGTCGCTACAAGAGCTGTTCGAGGGGAGCAAGTCGTTTCTTTTTCCCGGCAACCCGTTGGATCATCTTGAAGCGTATCTAGGGTTCACCGAATGGACGCTGCTGAACGACGTCGCCACCTGGTCGCGGAGCGACGACGCCGAAAAACGCACTTGGGGCGATCGTTGGCAGAAGCTCTTGCGGCGTGAGTTGCGGTGGCGAATGGTGTGCGAACGAACGCGATACTTTGAACCCCACGAGACCGAACAAGGCAGCATCTTCAGTAACGAATCGTTCGTAGTAACCGCCATTCGCGAGCAACTCCCCAAGCACCTAAAAGCCCTCCCGCTCCGCGTCGATCTCCCCCGGCACATCCACCGCCCCGGCACCCGCGGCCCCGCGCCAGGCCAAAATTTTTTCCAAGACGCCACCACCGGCGAGGTAAAACCCCTAACCGACAGCGCCCTGTTCAAGCGGTTACCGCTCAGTTACCGCATCTGCCGAGTCTACGCAGAAACCAGCAAGCACGACGCCCACATCGCCACAGCCCTAGACAAGCTACTTCGCCCCGGCAGCGTGGATGATGTGACGAACATGTAGAGGGCCGTTCATCGCAATGACCACATCACACCACACGGCAGTCCTAGTGGCTGCCGACATGTCCCGCTAAAATGAACCGTCGGCCCGCAACCGATGTAGGTCAGGGCTCGCCCTGACGATGTTTTCGGCACCAATGAGCGTCATGTCAGGGCAAGCCCTGACCTACACGAGAGCTTGGCAGGAACTCCGAATGGCACATCCCTTTAAGCTGTCGACATTCAACAAGGCATACATTGGATTCGTTGCGCTAGTCGCATTCGCCCTGTTTATCGCATTCTCTGAGAAGACACCTTTCCAGGTCGGACAGCTCACAGGAGAGCTACTTAGCTGTCTGCTATTCCCACTATTATTGGCTTGGATTGTCTGGGGTGTAACCGGAAGGAGAGAAAAAGGTGGAAGGCTAACATTCACCCTTGTCCTAACATTGATCCTGTTCGGAAGACTTGCACAGTTCGAAAAACGGGGCCGCGTGAACCAAGAATTCGAGAGCCTTCAGACCCAGAAAGAAGAACTCAAGAAAGAATTATTGGCCACGGATGATCCAGAGGAAATTGATGCTGCATTCAATGGGTATGTACAGTCTGGGAAAGATGCGTTTGACCGCCTGTCGAAGACAAGTAGCGGTGATGAAAAAAAGTTTTACATAATCATGCGAGACATAGTAACCGAAGCGCAGACTACCACACAGAATTGGAACGATGCATTCCGTGCTGTTCAATCTCCAGACATTCTTGATTTATCGATCTTAGTTAGTGGCGACGAGTTCGCTCGCCAAAGCATGATTGTGAGGAGCTATATCGAACAATCTACGGCCTACAGTGAGTCTGTTGCCACCTATATTCCCCGTCTGAAGAAACGGCTGAGTGTGTTAGGAGATGGAAACGAAATTGCAACAGAGGCCATTAAGGGAGCGACGGAGAAGCTGCTTTTGCAAAAGCCGATCCTCGAACCGCTCATGCGCACGCATATTGCGTATGGCAACAACATGCTTCAGATACTGGAACTTCTCCAGAAGAACCAAGACGATTGGGACTACGACAATGCTGAATTGTCGATCTATAGCGATGACGTATCGAGTGATTTTGATGAGCTGGCTGATGCACTTGGTGCCAATGAAGAAGCGATCAACTCATTGTCGGAAAAGCTGATTGATGGGATGTAGCAGGGTAGGTCACGCACCCCGTGCGTGAAAACGAATCGGATACGACGGCGATGCAACATCCGTTTCTTTGGTCGAAATGGGGACGGTGAGTAACGGCATTTATTGTCACGCACGGGGTGCGTGACCTACGAAATTTTTCTTTGGTAGAAAACGATGGCTTTGGATACGTATCAAAACCCGCTGATTGAACGTTATGCTTCCGCGAGGATGAGTGGCTTGTGGAGCCCTCAGCGGAAGTTTGGGACTTGGCGGCGGTGTTGGGTGGCGCTGGCTGAGGCGGAAAATGAACTGGGGTTGCGCGTCTCGCGACAACAGGTTGAATTGCTGGCCCGACATGTTGACGACATCGACTTTGATGCGGCGCGGGAATATGAGCGGAAGCTGCGGCATGACGTGATGGCGCATGTGCATGCCTATGGGGATGCGTGTCCTGAGGCGCGCGACATTATTCATTGGGGCGCGACAAGCTGCTTTGTTACTGATAACACCGACTTACTGCTGATCCGAGACGCCCTGGGCCTGGTGCGCGACCGGCTGGTGCGCGTGATTGATCGTTTGGCCACGTTCGCCGCCGAATATCGCGACTTGCCGACGCTGGCTTACACCCATATGCAGCCGGCGCAACCGACCACCGTCGGCCGCCGGGCATGTCTGTGGGCATATGATCTCGTGCTGGATCTTGAAGAGATTGAACATCGCCTTGCCGGGCTTCGCGCTCGCAGCACGATGGGCACCACCGGCACGCAGGCCAGCTTTCTGGAATTGTTCGACGGGGACCATGACAAGGTTCGGCAGTTGACACAGCTTGTTGCCAAGAAGCTAGGGTTCGACTCAACGTTGGCCGTCACCGGGCAAACGTATCCTCGCAAGATCGACTCGCAGGTGTTGGATGTCCTATCTGGCATTGCGCAAAGTGCCCATAAGGCGGCCAACGACTTGCGGCTGTTGCAGGCCAACAAGGAGATCGAGGAACCTTTCGAGAAGCATCAGATTGGCTCCTCGGCCATGGCCTACAAGCGAAACCCGATGCGGAGCGAACGAATTTGTGCGTTGTCGCGATTCGTGATGAGCCTTCAGAGCAGTGCCGCACAAACTGCCGCCACGCAATGGATGGAGCGTACGCTGGACGACAGCGCGAACCGCCGGCTAACCTTGCCGCAAGGATTTTTGGCGGTCGATGCGATCTTGCTACTGTACGACAACGTGGCCGACGGATTGGTGGTCTACCCTCGCGTGATTGCCAAGCGGCTCGCGGCCGAGCTACCGTTCATGGCCACCGAAACCATTCTGATGGCCGCGGTGACCCGAGGCGGAGACCGCCAAGAACTGCATGAGCGCATCCGTCAGCACTCCCAAGATGCGGCAGCCGTGGTGAAGCAAGAAGGTGGCGAAAACGATCTTCTCGAGCGGCTTGCCACCGACGAGGCATTCGCCGGAATCGATCTACAAGCCGCGCTCGAACCCAGCAAGTTCGTCGGTCGGGCACCGCAACAGGTCGACGAGTTTCTTGCCGACGTGGTGAGCCCCATTCGGGACCGTTACCGAGAAGCACTCGCATCAGATGACACGGAAGACCTTCACGTTTAACACGTGTGCCTATCCAAATCCCTGTAGGGAACGCCTCTGTGGCGTTCCGGGGACCAAACCGTTACGCTCGGAATGGTACAGACGTTCTGGGACAGGCTGTAAGAACTGGGGTGCAACTCTACCCTGGGAAGCCGAGACTACAGTGCGGCTAGCACGCCGTTGACGATCTTTCGCAGCTTTGGCTCGGCCTCGCCAGCGATATCGAGAATGCTATCGATGTTGGCCGGCTCCAGTGCGTCGGGCAGGCACATGTCGGTGACGATCGACAGGCCCAATACCCGCAACCCTGCATGGACGGCAACAACCACTTCGGGCACGGTCGACATGCCGACAACGTCAGCCCCAATCAGACGCAGAAATCGGTACTCTGCCCGAGTTTCCAGATTCGGACCGGTGACCGCGACATAAACACCTCGATGGGCAACAATCTCTTCGGTCAGGGCAACGTCCAACGCCTGTTGTGTTAGCTTCTGATCGTAGGGATAGCACATGTCGGGAAACCGCGGTCCGAGCGCATCATCGTTGACGCCAATCAGCGGATTGTCGCCCATGAGATTGATATGGTCGTCGATGACCATGATGTCGCCACAGCGATACTGGGGATTCATCCCACCGCCGGCGTTGGAAACCACTAACACATCGGCCCCCAGTGCCTTCATCACGCGCACCGGAAAGGTAATCTGTTGGTGGGTATAACCTTCGTAGGCGTGAAATCGCCCTTCCATGGCGGCGATCGGATGTCCTTGCAGCGTCCCTAACACGAGCCGTCCGGCATGGCCAACCGAAGTGGAGCCTGGAAAATGTGGGATTGCCTCGTAGGGAAGCGTTGCCTCGACGGTGATCTGCTCAGCCAACCCACCCAGCCCCGTTCCGAGAATGATGCCGGCGCGGGCCTGTGTGGTCCACTTCTTACGAATCGTCGCGGTTGCTTCTTCGATTTGGCCGGCCAAGTCGAGCATTAGAAACTCCTCACAATATGTCGTGGGTGGGCGAGTCGAGAAGAAAGTTCGGCCCCAAAAGCTTGTGAGCGGCTTCTCCACGGAGGCCAACCGAGCGGCTGATGTAGAAAACGCACCGCGACGAGCGTGCTCAGTCGTCAAGCTTGATCCCGCAGCTCCTACCGTTGAGCTTCTCGACATCTTCATCTTCCATCTCTTCGAGATCGTATTCCGACTGCTCGAAGTCTTCGTCAAAGTCCTCGTCGAAGTTTTCGTTGTCTTCGAGATCTTCGTCGCTTGAATCGATGCTTTCGCTTTCTTCTTCTGTTTTCTCTACCTCTTTCTCGACCTCGACCTCGACCTCGACCTTTTCTTCCTCTTCGCCATCATTCTCGGCGACGAGGCAGTTTCCGGAGGATTCTAACTCGACACAGCGGAGGCCATCGCCGGGGACCATCGCCGGGCACACAAATCCGTAAGAAATATCGTTGAACAAGGGGATACCAATCGCCATCACGCTACCTCACTCGACATGTCCACGGCACTCGAAAACCCACCGCCTCGAAACACCCGCTCACAATGAGAATGCAAGCGTCCTGTGGTAGTCAAGCCCACGTGAATTGTCAAGCGTTGCGGCGATGAAGTGAGCCGAAGACCGCCCGAATACGACAGCCTTGGACCTGCTGGAGAGGCGATCCATGCGACGAGGGTCTGGGATGCGGCTCGCGGAAATCTCGTGAATCCGCGGGTCTTTCCTGCCAGGCATCTGATTTGCCGGAACCGGAGAAGGATCAGCCGGCTTGAGGATTGCCGAGCGATTCGATCCGCGCCTCGACAAAGGCGGCATGACACTTCATGGCCACTGTCGGATCGTAGGTTGCGTGCCGGTCGCCTTGTTGCCCTCGAGGACACAAGACGTGGGAGATAAACAGGTTTTCGATGGCACCGCTGGCCGTCAACTCGAAATCGAGCTGGCAGAGCCAACCTAGCAGCTCCAGAACCTTGGGATCGTGGAGTTGCATGAAGTAGTTGGGGTCGAGCACTTGAGCCCACAACGTATAGAGCAGCCCGCCACCATATCCGCGGCCATCGATCACATCGAACGAATCGTGCAATAGCGCGTCGACCTCGGTCGCGCGTACGGCCTCGCTCGGATCGGTGACGATGATCGCCTCGGGCGAAATGCGCCGCAACTCCGGCGTCTGAACCGCGGCCGTGGGCAACGTGCGAATGACCTGGTTCACTTCGCGCAGCAGGGCATCGGAATACTGAAACCGATTCGGGCCGGCGTATTCGTTGAGATAGAAGATGCCGCCAGGACGAAGCGACGCCGAGACGGCCGCGTACAACCCCTCGAGGTTCTCGATGTGATGGAGGCAACCAAAGGAAATCGCCGCGTCAAATTGTTCGTGCGGCAACGTACCGTCGTTCAGATCGCGCAACTCATACTCGACACGGCCAGCCAACCCTTCCTCTTCGGCAGTCACGCGGGCGATTTCAAGCGACTTGGGCGAAACGTCATAGCCAACCGTACGACACGCCGAGCCTTCTCGCAGAGCGATGCGCTCAGCATGCCCGCCGCCACAGGCCAAGCTAAGTAGGCAGTCGCTGACGCCGTTGGGATGATACTTCGATATCCACCACGAGATGTGCGAGTTAACGCTGCGCGGTTCGATTATCTGCTGATTGATATATTCGTCGATGATCGGATTCGAGGACCAATACCGCTGAGGAATCGATTGCCAGACATTCTCGTCCCAAAAGCTGGCAACGGTGTCCTTCGATGTCGCAACGGTGTTCTTTGATGAGGTCATGGGGTCTTGCTCCTCGGGACTGCGTTTGAATGGCATGTGTGGGCCCGAGTGGTGTAGGCCCTGTGATTATTCAGACGGAATTGAAACACGATTCAAGTCGTGATCGTGGTCGTTCCAGGTAAGCCGCCACTTGGGATGTCGAGCGAGGGTGGAATACTTCGAAGTTTCTTGAGCTGATCGCGAACCAATTCGGCCTCACCCGTGCGTCCAGTTGCGGCAAGCAGCTTGGCCAGTTCGTCGTGCGCCGTGGCGCTGGTCGGTTCACGCAGCAGCAGTTCGCGCCACAGTGGTTCGGCTTCGCTGTTGCGTTCCAAATTGCTGAGACATCGGGCGTGATACTCCAACAGCCGAGGGTGATCGTATCCCGCATCGCGACTTGCTTGAAAATGGTGCAGGGCTTCTTCCCAACGCCCGTGACCAAAATGCTGCAACCCGGCGGTAAACTCCCGGTACGATGGGGCAACCTCGGAGGTGCTCATGAGGGGGGCGGCCAAATCCAGCCCCTCTTGCACCCGGCGCGTGGCGACCAGCAATTCACTCAATGCCGTGGTGATTTTTGAGTCCTTGGGAGAGTGGCTTAGATAGGATCGCCACACCTTTTCGGCTTCGTCGTCCTGCCCTTGGTCAACCAGCGCGCTTCCGAGGCGAAAGTTCGCTTCGCTGTCTCGCGGCTGCGACACCGCATCGATACGCAGCTTCTCCAACTGCTTCTTGTGTGATTTTCCAGCTGTCGTCGGCAGTTCGATGTCAGACGGTTCTTCCGAGGGCACAACGAGACTAGCCGGTGCGGTGTCGTCGGTCGAACTGGTCGTCGAAAACGTCGTCACGGCGTCAGAGGTTCCGAGACCAGCCGCGGCGACCACACTTCCGTCGGACGTTCGCTGGCTAAGCAATTCAACGTACCGACCAACTTCCGCATTGTGCGGTTCGATGGTAAGCCAGGCATTCACCACGGGCTCGGCGGCATCAAGACAGTCGGTTGAGATTAGCGCAACCGACAACCACTGTAAGCAAACCACATCACGGCAACCGGCCGAGTAAGCGGATTGCAAGTAGGCGACCGCCGGAATCCAATTCTTCTCCTGCACAAGGCATGCCCCACGAACCGCGCTACGTAGTGCTTCACGATGGGGAAGATCGCCCGGCCTTGCATCGACCGCCGCCAGGGCTTCATGTTGTCGACCTTGTCGGACATGCAAGTCGAGCATCGCACGGTGCAGCCGTTTCGATTCAGGTCGAGCTTCAAGCGCCTCGTTAAGAACCGTCTGCGCGCGGTCGTATTCTTTTTGGTTTCGTAAGATGGCGCTCAGGCACATCGCGGCCATTTCGGTAACGTCGGCCACATGCCATAGCAGCGGATTTACTTCGCCGTAGTTCATGGCCAGTTCAAATGCCCTAGTTGCCATCTCTGATTGCCCGATGGCTTGCATGTAGTTGCCCATCGCGCACAGCAGTTGAGCGTCGAACGGAAA
>CAZNXE010000218.1:0-2189 GCA_964576465.1 uncultured Planctomycetaceae bacterium | reverse complement strand
GCCTCGATGCAAACTTCCATCGGGCCCTCTTGCGAGTCGGCGACCGTGCCGCAACAGGTGAGCAGACCATAGTAGGCTGCAAGCTGTTCGGTCGAGCCTTTCTCGGCGGTTTTCAGCGCTTCGCGGTAACACTCGATGGCTGTCGCGGGGATGTTGAGGTTCACATGGACGTCGCCCGCGGCGTTCAGCCACTTCGGCAGTCGACCGTTTTCGATCACGGCCTGCTCGACCAGCGGGAGATCGCGGATCGCCAAATCGTGCTTACGTTGCAGTTCGTGATCTCTGGTAGAACGGTGCAAGTGGATGTCGCATCGCTCGACTTTGAACTTCGCGGCTTCGATCGCCGGCAAGAGCGATTCTCGGACGCGGCCTTCAAAGCGTAGGACAGCCGACGACGGGATCAAGCGAACCTGCGCCACGCGTTCGGCATAACTGTCGATGGTTGCCGCTGGGAGTTCGATCCACATTGCATAGCAAGTGTTGCGGTCGCACGCGTTGTCGACGAAGTTTCGTAGTGATACGGCATCTTCAGTGGTCAGTTTCTCTCCGGCGTCGATCCACAACACCCAATCGGCGCGAATCGTCGACATCGCGCAGTTTCGGGCCGCGGCGAAGCTGTCTTCCCACGGGAAGTCGACGACGGTGGCGCCAAACTCTCGGGCGACCTCCGGTGTGCGATCGGTCGATCCGGTGTCGACGACGACAATCTGATCGGCAATGCTTTGCACGCTCGCCAACGTGGGGGCCAACGTCTGTTGCTCGTCGCGAACGATGAGCGCGACCGCAAGTCGCTGCCGTGTTTGATGGTGATCGGACATGAAACCTCCCTGTGCCACGAAGCGGCAGCCAATATGTATAAGAGACACGGGCGCACGCGAAATAATGTTGCCCGTGTAGCAACAAGCCATGGAAACGCGGCGGGAGTGTACCCACACGCTGCTCTCGACAAAAGAGCGTTTGAGAAGGATTCGCCTGCTAGCAAGTGCCTGCTAGCCGCCAGGGTCTCAAGTCCGATAGTCCGCGTTGAGGCGGACGTATTCCTGGGTTAGATCGGTGGTCCAGAATCGAACGGCCTCGGGGCCTTCTTGGAAGGTTAGTTCGATTTGCGTTTCGCGGTGCTCGCGGATCGATGTGCTTACGGTTGCCTCGTCGAATTCGACGGGACAGCCGTGATCGAAGAGTTGAAAGCCATTGACTGACAGGGAAACACCGCCTGGATCGAACGCCACGCCCGCGTAACCGGCAGCCGAAACGATGCGCCCCCAGTTCGGATCGGCGCCCGCAACGGCTGTTTTCACCAGTGCACTCTCTGCCACGGTTTTGGCAATCGCATGAGCGTCGTCTCGCGATCCACAGCCGCGGACATTGATGGTCACGAGATGCGTTGCCCCTTCACCATCGGCGGGAATCGCCATGGCGAGTTCGGTGCAGACGTCGTGCAGTGCTTGACGAAACGCAGCCAGATCGTCGTCTCTCAGCGCGTCGCCGCCAGACGCGCCGCCGCCAGCCGCTCCGCTGGCCAACAGCAATACGCTATCGTTGGTGCTCATGTGGCCTTCAACGCTAATGCAATTGAAGGTGTCGTCGACGGCTTCGCCGAGCATCCGCTGGGCATCGTCTTTCGTAAGGCAAGCATCCGTCATCACCACGGCCAACATCGT
Organism: uncultured Planctomycetaceae bacterium; assembly: GCA_964576465.1. Taxonomy (GTDB): domain Bacteria; phylum Planctomycetota; class Planctomycetia; order Pirellulales; family JAEUIK01; genus CAZNXE01. The sequence goes on along the minus strand of CAZNXE010000218.1, from coordinate 528 downwards.
GGCCATGTTCGGTCCGATCATCGCAGAGCCCTTGGCCATGCCTGTGATGCGAATTTTCTGGTGCCCTAGCGTAAGTTCGCGACTCGCGAGCTTGTGATGGCTATCGGTCGTCAAGATTCCCTGCGCTGCGGCGACCAATGCCTTCTCGGTTTTGGCCAACTCCGCGGCAGCCGCCTGAATGCCCGAGGCGACGTTATCCATGGGCAGAAAAACCCCGATCACTCCAGTCGACAAGATCAGCGTTGAGTCTGTCGGCGCGTCGATCGCTTCGGCTGCAAGTCGCGCCATCTGGGCTACGTCCCGAGTGCCACGCTCGCCCGTGCAGGCGTTGGCGTTGCCGGAGTTGATGACCACCGCGCGGAAATCATCACAGGGAGTTTTTGCCCGATTGAATACGACCGTTGGAGAAACGACGCGATTCTGCGTATACACGCCCGCCGCAACCGCGGGCCGATCGCTCGCGATGAGCGTCAAGTCGAGCTTCGACGTGTCTTCCTTGATGCCGCATGACACACCTGCCACGGAAAA
>CAZNXE010000217.1:0-9836 GCA_964576465.1 uncultured Planctomycetaceae bacterium | reverse complement strand
AATCCTGGAATCTGCATTGTCTCTACCAACTTTGATTTTCTGTGTCAGGGGCTTCGAAGGTAAGGCTTGAGCAATGCCCGTGCTGCACGAGCCAAGCAGCGTCCGCTGTGCGGACCGATGGCTCCGGGGTACCCTGTCTGGATGCCCGACGATCGACGCGCTTTCATACTCTGCGGCACGTACTTTTTCACCGTGAAAACGGAACTGAATGCGCCGGTGTTTGGAGAACTCGCCGCCGTGCGATTGCTTGGGACCATCCTTTGCGAAGCCAAGCAGCGATGGCCGTTCAATCTCGCCGGCATGGTGTTGTTGCCCGATCATCTGCATGCGATTTGGTCATTGCCGCCGGGAGATGACCGGTATTCCACGCGCTGGGCATGGATCAAGAAGGAGTTGGTGAAAGAAGCCGGAGAATAGGTTTGCACGTTCATCGGCGGTCCGCACAGCGGACCCTACTCGGCTGATGGGCTAGCTCGCCGGCCCAATGAGCGCTAGGGAGAAACGGCCTAGCGCGCCGGGAACGGTGTGACAATCGAGTAACCAACGAATACAATCGACTTACGGAATTCACCTGCCAGCGCGTTAGGCTGCACATCTGCGGCCTACAGGTGATAGGCAGAAACTATCTATAACCAAGTTATGCGGTAATATGGACCGTTCTAAGCACACCGCGATTGAGTTCTTTTGCTCCTTGGGATTTGATGCCCACGCGATTCCTGAGTCAACTGAAAAGCGGGCCGACGTCCGTGCTCACGATGGCGACTTCGAGTATATCGTCGAGGTCAAAGACAAACTGGACGACCCGGAGACCATCGCAGCCCAAACAGAAACGTTTTCGGTTGGTGACGACGATCTGACCGTCCGCACCTCGCCACTCGATCGGTCGAATCGCCTGGATGCTATATTCAAAGGGGCTGCAAAGCAGATTCATGAAACGCCATCCCGCGACCACACTTACAACCTGCTTTGGTTGTGTTGTGATGGAATTGACGCAAAACTATGCGGCACACGCGCTCGAAATACGTTCTACGGCGTCGTACCGGTAGTTCCGGCCGATAGTGATGACCCCGGATGCATGTGTTTGTACTTTGATTTCAACACCTCTTACGTGTTGACATCAATCAATGGACTTATAGTCGTTGCAGATCGTGGACTGGTACTCTATTTAAACGAATTCGCGTCATCCGCGCACCAATTCCGGCAATCCAAGCTGGTTCGAGCCCTGGGTGACTCGGTGTTTGATCCCGTAGACCAGATTGATACTGGTTACGCTATCGCGTTCCGAGGGAACATTTCTCGAAGAAACGAAAACGATATACTGGATGCGATGGAACAACAGCTCGGCAGACGATACCGAACTGCTCGGATGAATCGCTATTTGTACTGAATTTGCCTCTGAATGATAGCCAAGTAGGGTCCGCTGTGCGGACCAATGCCTTCGGGGTACCATGTCTGGATGCCCAATGATCGACGCGCTTTCATTCCCGGCGGCGCGTATTTTTCCACGGTGAAAACCGAACTGAACGCGCCGGTGTTTGGACAACTCGCCGCTGTGCGATTGCTTGGGACCATCCTTCGCGAAGCCAAAGGGCGATGGCCGTTCAGTATCGCCGGCATGGTGTTGTTGCCCGATCCTCTGCATGCGATTTGGTCACTGCCGCCGGGAGATGACCGGTATTCCACGCATTGGGCATGGATCAAGAAGGGGTTGGTGAAAGAAGCCGGAGAATAGGTTTGCACGTTCATCGGCGGTCCGCACAGCGGACCCTACTCCCTTCTCTCAAGGTGACTTCCGAACGGGGCGATGCCCATTCGGACCCTGCGATCATTCGCCTGGCAGTTTTGCTATGTGCTGCCAATCTCTGCTATGCTTTATGTATGACGATGCACAGCTTCTTAGATCAGTTCCTGGATCCTGCAGCCGGTTGGCTGACGCCTCAGTCCGCGCAGAAACTCGTTGATTGGAAAGTCAGCGATGAACTCCGCAAACGCATCGAAACGCTGGGGCGCAAGGCCAATCTGGGGGCCCTTTCTGAGGAAGAGGACGCCGAGTATCGGACCTACCTTGACGATGCGGAGGTCATCAGCCTCATGCAGGCTAAAGCAAGGCGCCTTTATTCCAGCATGCACGACTAGAGCATGGACGCACGGACTCGCAAACTTGTTCGACTGAGAGCGGGTCAGCGTTGTGAGTATTGCCATTTTCGCGAGAGTGCAGCCCCGTACCTTGTCTTTCATGTTGATCACATCATTGCCAAACAACACCTAGACGAGGTGTCTGACGATCCGCAGGGGCTAGCGTGGGCATGCAGCGAGTGCAACTATCACAAGGGCCCCAACCTGGTCAGCATCGATCCCGAGACAAATGAGCAGGCGGCGATCTTTCATCCCAGAATGGACGATTGGGAATCTCATTTCACGGTCAAAGACGGCAGGATCGTGGGACGAACGCCGGCTGGTCGAGCGACAGCGCGGCTACTGAACATGAACGCGCCTCGGCTAGTGCGGCTGCGCTGTGAATTGGCTTTGCAAGGCGAGATCTAGATCTCGCTGATAGAGGGCTCGCACGATGGGAACGAACTGCATGGACAACCGGCGCAATGTTGAGATTAAGGCTCGGTTGTCGGGGCTTGAAGGGGCGCGGAAGGTGGCGGCGGGGATTGCGTTGGAACCGGCTGTTCAGCTGCATCAGGTCGACACGTACTTTTTTTGCTCGCATGGTCGACTCAAGCTGCGCGAAACGCGTGGCGAGACTGCTCAATTGATTTCGTACAATCGGGTTGACCAACACAATGCGAAAACGAGTCACTATCAGCTCGTCGATGTGGCTGACCCGAAGGCGCTTAAGGCGGCGTTAACTGCTGCCCTTGGTGTGCGTTGCGTGGTTGACAAACATCGCGAAGTGTTTCTTTGGGAAAATGTGCGGATTCACCTGGATACGGTTACCGACTTGGGAACGTTTCTCGAGTTTGAGGCTGTTCTCGGTCGTGACGATTCGGAGGACGCTGGGCATCGCCAAGTAGAATACTTGTTGGGCCAGTTTGGAATCGAACCCCACGATATGCTGGCCCAGTCGTATTCTGAGTTACTGGGCGCGGAACCGCCAAAAAGCGGTCTGCCAGCCTGAAGGAAGCGTCCTATTATTAGAGTGGGTGATATTGCGGTTGAAACGACTGCCACAACGCGGTTGCCGCAAAACAAGCGGGCATTTGTGTCGCCAAGCGTGGCCCGGTAGACTGCTACTCTCTTCAATGCGTCGCTGCGGGAGCGTGATCATATGCCATCAGTTGTTGAAAAGGAGACCTCGATGGGCGAGGTTGCCAAGCTGAGTCTGGGAGACAAGGAGGTCGAGCTGCCGATTATTGTTGGTAGCGAAGGTGAGCACGCCATTGATATTTCGAGCCTGCGGGCGCAGACGGGATATATCACGCTTGATGAAGGTTATGTGAATACCGGCGCGACGGAGAGCAATATCACCTATCTCGATGGTGAGAAAGGCATCCTTCGCTATCGCGGCTATCCGATCGAGGATTTGGCGGCAAACTGCGGCTTCATCGAGATTAGCTACTTACTGTTGTACGGCGAATTGCCAAGTGAAGAGCAGTTGGCCAACTTTCGTGCTGCCCTGCGACGGCACACGATGCTTCACGAAGACATGCGATCGTTCTACAACGGTTTCCCGCGCGATGCCCATCCGATGGCGATCTTGGGATCGGTCGTTGGGGCGCTGTCGACATTCTATCAAGACTTTCTCGATCCCAGCGACCCGCACCAGGTTGAGATCTCGATCTACCGTCTGATGGCCAAGCTGCCGACGATCGCGGCGTTCAGTTATAAGAAATCGATTGGCCAACCGTTCATCTATCCGCTGAACAAGCTCAGCTATTGCGAGAACTTCTTGCAGATGATGTTCGCGGTGCCCAGCCAACCTTATGAGATCGACCCCGATTTCGTCGAGGCGTTGAACTTACTGTTGATCGTGCATGCCGACCACGAGCAAAACTGCAGCACGTCGACCGTGCGGATGGTCGGTTCTAGCGATGCCAATTTGTTCGCGTCCATCTCGGCGGGCATCTCAGCCTTGTGGGGGCCGTTGCACGGCGGAGCAAATCAGGCGTGTGTCGAAATGTTGGAACAGATTGCCGAGGATGGCGGAAATGTCGGCAAGTATGTCGACATGGCCAAAGACCGTCACAACTCATTCCGACTAATGGGCTTCGGACATCGCGTATACAAGAACTTCGATCCACGTGCGACCATCATCAAGAAAAGCTGCGACAAGCTGCTCAAGAAGCTCCAAATCTCCGATCCTATTTTTGACATTGCGCAAGAACTTGAAGAAGTGGCCCTTTCCGATTCCTTCTTCATCGAACGTAAGCTCTATCCGAACGTCGACTTTTATTCCGGCGTCATCTATCGGGCCATTGGCATTCCGATTCAGATGTTTACGGTGCTGTTCGCCATGGGGCGTTTGCCGGGCTGGATCTCTCACTGGACGGAAATGCACGGCTCGCAGAACAAACGGATCAGTCGGCCCCGCCAGATCTATGACGGGCTCGGCGAACGCAAATTCGTTCCCATGCCGAAACGCTGATCGCTTTGAAGGTCTCCACTCGCTATGAGCAAGACGGTCACGGTCTTTTGGCCGGGTGATTATCGCGCCGAACCGAATCGGCTGGCGCGGCCAATGGTGCGGGAAACGACAACCCAACTCACCAAGGCCCTCAAACGCCTGGGGCGGCAGCCCCGGGTCATCCGAAAGTTTCTCTGCAAGCCGCACGAGGCTATTGAGAATCTTGGCCCGATCGACGAACCGAGCATCGGCGTCTTTTGCCATTGGACCTATGGTCCACACACGGTCGATGGCGTCGTTGGCAAAGACAGTCCATTGCTCCTAGCGTCAAACTTTTCCGGTCAATGGCCAGGGCTCGTGGCGTTGCTCAACACCAGCGCCTGCCTGGAAAGCGTGGGCCGATCGCATTCGCGAATTTGGACCGACGCGAACGATTGGACGAAGGATCGCCAGTTCATGGAGCGGCTTGACGAGTGGTGCTCCAGTGGACGCATCGCCTATCCCGAGGATGAGCTGCACTACAGCGCGCCCATTTCTGCCGAGGCATCTCGGGTAGGCGACAAGGTCTATCAAGAGATTCGCCAGCGCCGCGTGCTAGCCCTCATGCTGGGCGACACCTCGATGGGCATGATTAACGGTTACTTTGGACCTCGCCGACTGGCGCCCTTGGGGTTTGCCGAGCATAAGGTAGATCAGGCGTGGCTTCTCAGTCGCGGTAAGTTCATCACCGACCAACGAATCGACGACGCCTTTCGATTCGTCAAGGACCGCGGCGTAAAGTTTCACTGGGGCGAAAACGGGGACGATGACTTTACGCCCGATGCCACGCGCGAACAGTTGCGGATGTATCTGACGGTGCTCGACCTGGTCGACGAGTTTCAAGCCGACTGCTTGGGATGGCAATATCAACTCGGCCTGATTCCGCTGTTACCGCCGAGCGACTTCTGTGAGGGGTTGCTCAACAGTAGTTGCCGTCCCGAGGGGAACGGGTTGCCAATCATCACGGCGACCGAGGCCGATCAAGGAAACCTGATCCCCATGGAGCTGATGAAGCGGGTCCTAATGCAGCGAGGGCTAGATCCTTCGGTCATGTTCCACGACGTTCGCTGGGGTGCGATGCACAAGAAACGTTGGCTGTGGGTATTGCTCAACAGCGGCTCTTGCGGAGCCTACGCGTTCAATCACGACCCCACAACGTTGCGCGGCGTCCATAGCTACCGACAGCCCAAAGGATACTTCCCGATCCCCGGCGGTTCGTTTACCGGCGAAAGCTTGCCGGGAGACATTACCTGGTCGCGAGCCTATATCAAAGACGATCGCATGTGGATGGATCTCGGAAAAGGCCGCGTCGCGAAACTGCCCGCCAAAGTCCGCGACGCCTGGTGGAACGGCACCACGCGCCAGTGGCCGTTCATGGCCGCCGACTTGGGCTGTTCGATGGAAACCGTGATGGCTCACTATCAGAGCAACCACATCGCCGTCTGCTATGGCGACATCCTAGGCGAGATGATCTCCCTCTCGCACGCGCTAGGATTTCAGGTGCGCATTCTGTCCAGCTCGCTTTGATTTTGCCTCGCTCTGGGCACTTGTAACGGAACCTGCAGCGCGGGCCGTTTCTTCACAGCCCCTCTGTTTTGTTTGCGAGCATGCTGCTACGCATCTCGCAATTTGGGGGCTTGGCAAATCTGCGAGAAGTTTACGGCTGGTGGACCGCGTGCAGTGCCAGCAGTAATGCCGCCGCCCGACCGCGGAATTTTCTTCGAGCCGCAATTCTTCTTCGGCGTCTCGCACGCACCGTCCGATAGAGGACAGAGGACCATCGTTCAAGGTCGCTGGACCTTTTGATGCTAAAGGACGGAACCGCGTGTCAAAAAAACCCCTCGCTCTCGCGTCGTTTTTATTGGTAGTAGGCACACTAGCCGGTTCATCGCCAGCTACGGCCCAAACACCTGTCCACCCCGCGAATCACCGCATCATCCGCTTGCAGACGGCGTTGCACCGAGATGTTTCGCCGGTGATGACGGCCGTTGCGTTGCATCCCAGCGGTGGACAAATCGCCACTGCCGGTGACGACCATTTCGTACGCGTGTGGTCGCTGCAAACCGGTCAATTGCTCTCAACACTGCGTGGCCATCGCGATTGGATCCGCTCCATCCAGTTCAGTCCCGACGGATCGATTCTCGCCACCGCCGGTGACGACCGAGAAATTCGCCTGTGGGATTTATCAACGGGCGATACGATACGAACGCTCAAGAAACATGACGCGGTGATTTACGACATCTGCTTCAACGCCGATGGTTCGATGATCGCCAGCGTGGGATTTGAAGCTGCCGTGCGAGTCTACATGACCGACACGGGCCAGCTACTGCACAAACTTGAAGGGCCCGGCGTTGATCTACGCGACGTGGCCATCTCACCCGACGGTTCGCAGTTGGCCGCCGCCGGTCGACGAGGCGATATCCGCCTGTGGAACCTTGCCACCGGCGAGCACATGCTGGACATCAGTGCCCACAAGCGCCGCGTGCGTGCCCTGGCCTATTCACACGATGGCAGCCGCATTGTCTCGGCTGGCGACGGACGATCACTGCGCGTGCATGGCACCACCGACGGCAGTCTGCTGCTCGAAATCGAGCACCGTCCTTGCATGATTCGCTGTCTGGCGTTCTGCACTCCCTCGATGGTCGCAGCCGGCACGACGGACAACATCATCGAACTTTGGGATTTAGATAGCGGACAGACCGTGGGCAAGTTCGAGGGACATCAAGGCACCATCGCCGATGTCGACTTTCAAGAAGAAACCGGGCTGCTGGTTTCCGGCAGCTTCGATACGACGGTTCGATTGTGGGACATCAACGGTGGAATGACCGGCAACACTGCCAGAAACCACACACCAGGGGTTCAAGCTCGCTAAGCACTTGTACGTACATTCGTACGCGAAATCGACCACGGATAGTGGATTTCGCAATGCGTGCAGTTGAGCAAACCGCGATACGGAGGGATCTCGTGTTTCGATTCCGAAATTTTTTCCGCCGAGATTCGGCGCATGTTTCGATTCCTCAACCAGCATTGCGCAAACGGCACGGACGCCACTGCGAAGTGGAATCGCTCGAACGGCGTCAGTTGCTGGCAGGCGATGTCCAAATCGGCGCGGTCTACTACGAAGAAGACAGTGGTCAAGACACGGCGGGCGACTGGATCCACATTTCGTTCAATGGTGGTCCCGAGGGAACACAACTGACTCAGGTCATCATCGACACCGACAAAGCCGGCGATGGTCTGAGTGTTGCCGACGCCTTCTTTGATACCGAACCCGGTGGGGCAGGCGCGTTCGATGCCCAAGGTCTAACCATCATCGAACAAGATGGCATCGACTCGGTCAGCTTTAGCGTCACCGATGGCGGAACGCAGGCCGTGTTTACGTTTGTCGGATTCGACCCCGGCGACAAGTTGATCTTCAGGGTAGACGTCGACGAGCAAGGTTTTTTCCCAGGCAGCTCCAGCGCGGTGACCGAAGGATCCGAATTCGAGGGATCGAAGTTAATCGGCACCTTCACCGCCCCCCACTACGAAGAACTTACCGGCACGGCAGTGTTTCTAGACAGTTTCTCGCTTGCAGGCACAGGGCTTGACCTGCCGCCAGATAGCTATGTTCCCATCTCCCCCACGCCGCAAGAGTTTCGCACCGCTGGCGCGGAGTTTTCCGCGCCGCTGATCCCGCTGCCGATCACAATTTCCGGCACGGTCTTTGAAGACATTGATCTCGACAATACGCAAGACTTGGGCGATCTCGGTATTGCCGATGTCACCTTGTCCTTGGAAGAGTTCGACGGATCGTCGTACGTTTCGACCGGAAAGACGGCGCTCACCGACGGTGACGGGAACTACGCATTCGACGATATATTGCCCGGACTATACCGCGTTGTCGAAACACAGCCAGCGTCATTCTTCAGCGTTGGGGCTACGGCCGGAACCATCAATGGTGGAACCGTTGGCATCGTGGTTTCACCAGACATAATCGCTGACATCGCGTTACTCGGCGGCCAAGACAGCATCAACAACGACTTTGCCGAAGCAGCGCCCGCCTCGTTGTCTGGCAATGTCTATCACGATGCCAACGACGACGGCGTGTTCGACCCCAGCGAAGACGGAATCGGTGGTGTGACGATTCAGGTTCAGTTTTTGCCAACGAGCGGGCCACCCCAGGCGCCCATCGAAGTGCAAACCCTGGCCGATGGTTCGTGGTCGGTCGATGGACTGCGACCCGGGGCTTACCTCGTTAAGGAGATTCATCCGGCAGGCTTTCTCGATGGCAAGGATTCCCCGGGCAGCGCCGGCGGTTCCGCACTGGTCCAACCGGGTGATGAGATCAGCGGTGTGTTTCTGGCCAGTGGACAAGCAGGCATCGCATACAATTTCGGCGAAATCCTGCCCAGTAGCATCTCGGGATTCGTGCATGCCGACCAAGACGGGAACTGCGACCTCGACCCGGGCGACACTCCCCTGGAAGGAGTTACCATCTTCCTGCTGGACTCCGATGGTACACGCATTGACTCGACAACGACCGACAGCCAAGGTCGCTATGAATTCAAAGGGCTAGCGCCGGGCATCTACGGCATCGAAGAGGAACAGCCCGCGGGTTACTTCGACGGAAGCGACCGCATCGGCACCGCTGGCGGCGTGTTGGTTCTACCCGACACGATGACAAGCATTCTGCTGGTATCTGGCACGAACGCTGAAAACTACAACTTCTGCGAGCTTCCACCGGCAAGCATTTCCGGTAATGTCTTTGCGGACGACAACGACAACGGCGTGTTTGACGCTGGCGAACAACCGATCCAGGGCGTCACGTTGGCACTGTTGGACGGCAGTGGCAACGCAACGGGAACCACCACGACGACCGATGCCGCGGGTTTCTACCAATTCGATAACCTGCCGCAAGGAACCTACGGTGTATCTGAAGTCCAACCTCTAGGTTTCTTCGATGGCACCGACGCCGCGGGAAGCGCCGGCGGAACCGCACTAAATCCTGGCGATCGCATTACCGGCGCGGTGCTCACGCCAGGACTGAACGCCGTGAACTACGACTTCGGCGAACTGCGGCCCGGCAGCCTTTCAGGCAACGTGTACGTCGACAACAACGACAACGGTCTCTTCGAAGCGGGCGAACAACCTTTGGCCGGAGTGACGGTACAGCTATTGGATGCGGCGGGCAATCCGACGGGCGTGACCACGACGACCGACGCCGAGGGTTTCTATCAGTTCG
>CAZNXE010000216.1:581-9856 GCA_964576465.1 uncultured Planctomycetaceae bacterium | reverse complement strand
GACGCGTAAACCTCATCCCAGTTCCCCGGCTTGGGCTTATCCACCACCGGCATGATCGACCGACCGTGCAGCTTGTAATCGGGTCCGCTTGCACCAGCGAAATCGAGCACCGTGGGAGTGATGTCGACGAAACTGACCATCGCCTGCGAAGCGATTCCGCGGCGGCGGGCATCGGGCGAACGAATCACCAGGGGTAGCCGCATCCCAGGGTCGTAAAGGTTCGGCTTTGCCCCAGGGAAGGGAATCCCATTGTCGCTAAGATAAATGACCAGCGTGTCGTCCCAATGCCCCGTTTCGTGGAGCACCTTCACCAGGCTTCCCAAGCCTTGATCGGCCCGCGTCGTGGCCTGATAGTATTCGGCCAATTCGCGACGGACCTCTGGCCGATCGGGAAGGAAGTGTGGAACGGGAATCGAGTCTGGGTCGTATTCAACCTCCTCGACATTCGGATACGTACGATCGTTGGCAAACCCGACGCGAGAACGATGTGGATCGCTGGTGCAGAAGTAGAGAAAGAAAGGGCGGTCATCGTCTTGTTCGATAAACGCCCGCGCGTTCTCGGCCATGCGCACCGAACTGCGAGCCCCCATGATGCCTTCGTTGGCATAGTTCTCGAAGTGATAGACCTTCTCTGGCTGCACGTGATACTTTCCGATCGAGCAGGTGCGATAGCCGGCTTCGGTCAGCAGGCGTGGAAGACTTTGCACGAAATCTTGCGTGTGAAAGTTGTTGTAGCCATGCATATGGCCAAATTGCCCGTTGGCATGGTTGTGTAGACCGCTGAGCAACACCGACCGACTCGCGCTGCAGCTTGCCGTGGTGCAGAAGGCGTAATCGAAACGAGTTCCCTCGGCAGCCAAAGCATCAAGATGCGGTGTTTGTATAACGTCGTTTCCGTAGCAGCCGGCGTCTAGACCCTGATCATCAACCACCATCAACACAACATTCCGCTGTGCCGCATGGCCAACCGTGGCAGAAAGCATCAGCAACGACACGCAAACGCATAGATACCGAGACAACATGGAAGATTGCTCCGGAGGTGGGATTTACAGAATGACGCGCAAGTGGCGTGCATCAACAATAAACCCCTGATCTGCGCGGGGCAACAATACGACTGTCTGATGATCGACTCGCGACGCTCTGCACGAGAATCGCGTCAGGTCGAATTGCCCGTTTCTCCGGCCGAATGCGGAGCTACCGTCCGCCCCAGCGTTCCAGTGTCGGGTCGGGCTGCCAAAGATAGAGAAAAGTCGGCAGCCGGCTGCGTTCCAAGCCCGGGATGCTCAGCGGTAAGATTGCCGTCTGGATCGGCACATTCGGCGTGATGGCGTATGGCGAACGAGCGCGATCGTTACAGCGGTGATAGAACACCACCTGCGCACAGGGCGTTCCTGCCATCTCTCGTGCCAGCCGCACGGCGTCGTCGACGTAGCCAATTTCATCAATCAAACCACGCTGGAGTGCCTGATTCGCCGTGAAGACGCGTCCGTCGTAGAGGTCTGGTTGTCGCGCATCGACTTTGGGCCGCGCGTTGGTAACCAGGTTCTTGAATCGCCCGTGAAACTCATCGGCCATCGTTTGCAGAATCGCCCGCGATTCTTCTTGCTGTGCTTTAATCGGTGTTCCGAGATCGATGTTGTCACCCGACTTAACCGGCAGCCCCAGCACATTGAATTGTGCCATCGCGTCTTGCAGGTTGTACAAGTTCAAAATAACGCCGATACCACCGGTGATTGTGGTGGGATGCGCCATGATCTGATCGGTAGCAGTCGCCAGGTAGTAGGCTCCACCCGCCCCAACGTCCATCAGGCAGGCAACCACCGGCAGCCCGGTTCGCGCTTTGAAGTTGTTCAAATCGCGCCACATGATGTCGCAGGCAGTGACTCCGCCGCCGGGGCTGTTGATCCGCACCACCACGGCACGCACCCGGGGATCGGCGGCTGCCGCGTCAAGCCGCTCGCGGAATAGCCCGACGGGGTTTTCGCCCATCGAATAGAAGCCGGTCATGTCCATGTTCAGCAGAACGCCGTCGACGTCGATCACCGCCACGCGCGGCCAATCGGTTTCACATGCTGTCCCATCGACGACCATGGGAGCAACCGGTCCATAAACCTGCGTTGCTGGCATGTCGGCCGTAATGCGCCCGCCCGCCTGCACGCGAATGGGCTTTCCTTTGCAGCCAACAGTTGCCAACATTAGCAATGTGAACAACAACCCCAGAGCAACAGGTTTCATAGGCGTGGCGGTGGTGTTTGACGTGGCGTAGCTGTCTGAATCGGACCAAGCGGGACAAAACGCATATAGAGAAGTTTCGGCCTACACCGCGACCGAACGTCAGCCGACTGAGGCAGATCGTTGCGACGACGGCGTTTGCGGGCCACCCAACGAAGGGTCGCACGTGTCGGGTAAGCACAACGGGAATCTCCGCCTGCGGAGTCTGGGTGAATTATAAGGACCAATTCAGTGGGTATCCGTGGCCCGCTTGAGATACACTTACACCGTTTGGTTCCAGTATCGAGGACGCATCTTGGTTCGTGACATGAAGCTGACGAACAACCGTGTGACGCACACCAAGCGACAATCTTGCGACATGGCCGCTGTCTGCGCGATTTCTCCGCCCTGGAGGTCACGTCCATGCTGAACGATGTCTCAACGTTCGTCGTCACCTACTGGGGTACGCGTGGAACAATCCCGGCACCACTCTCTGGCAACGAGGTGACCGAAAAGATTGTCGCCGCCGTACTTCGACTGGCACAGCGCGGCGCGTTGACCGGTCTCTCGGGCAAAGCCGACGATGCGGAGATCGTGCGAAAGCGACTTGCCGAGCATGTCGATTTCCACCGACGATCGACCTATGGCGGGAACACCACTTGCATCGAAGTTCAAACCGACGACGCACACATCATTGTCGACCTGGGGAGTGGAAGCCGACTCCTCGGAATCGATCTGCAGCGCCGCTGGTGTGACCCCAGCTTCAAGGGCGATCGCGCTGCCCACGTGCTACTGACCCACGGCCACGTCGATCACTCGTTAGCGCTCCCTTTCGTCGAGGTACTTTACGACCCGGCGAACAAGGTTCACATTCGTGGGATGCAGCCGGTGATGGAGTGTCTGGAAAACATCTTCACCACCGGTTCCCCGGATCAGGGTGTTCTTTTCCCGCAAACCTTGGAGATGTTCGCTGGCATGACCTTGGCTGAACCGATTACCGCGGGAGACACTTTTAGTCTGGGGGCGACGCGAGTGCGGACCTACGCACTGAACCATCCCGGCGGATGTTTGGCCTATCGTTTTGAACATCGCGGCAAAGCGGTCGTCATCGCCACCGACCATGAGCATCGGGCCGTTCCAGATACTGAATTGGCGGAGTTCGCCTCCGACGCCGACCTGCTCTATGCCGATGCACAATTCCTTGCGGAAGAATACGAAGGTCGCGCGAGCATCATGGGCGACGACCCCAGTTCACGTGTGGGATGGGGGCACAGTTCCGTCGAAGCGATCGTTGCCACCGCCGTTGAGGCCCGTGTCAAGCAGCTCCATCTTGGGCATCACGATCCACGGCGGGACGACGACGACCTCCACCGCATCGAATGTTATGCGGAAGACCTGCACCGGCAATTGCTGGACGATCGCGGAATGACTGCCAAGGGTTGCGAAATGCAGTTTGCCTACGAGGGACTGACCGTCCACGTCTGAACCGCTAGATGCGGACGCCCTTGCATACATTCACAGGCGATCCTTCGGCCACGAATACTGAGTGCGGTGAACTGCCAAGCACTTCTGTCCATGCAGGACCATAGGTCGACGCAGCATCAACATCGATGGTTGATTCCGTCGGTGTACAGACTCGCCAGGGGGGATGTTCCACGGCGTACTCCATGCATCCTCCGTCTCGCATGGCCGTGTAAGCCCAATAGTGTTCGGCGATGAACTCCGTATCCGAACCAGCTTCGGCTGCCGCAGGCTTGCCCTCAAGATTGGCGGAGATGGAGTTCCATGTGCCGTTTTGTAGCCAGCGGTATTCCACGCGCCGGGAGAATGGTTGCAGGTCGTCAACGTGATAACGCATCGGCAGTGTGACGAAGTTCTGGTTGTAGAACCATCGGGCGACTGCGGCGGTGGCGCGATGGGGGACGATCTCTTTGACGAACACAACGCCCCGGCGATCGCCGTCCGGCAAAGGGCGACGGACGTAGAATCGTAGATTCACTTCTTCAAACTTCTGATAACCCGGGATCCGCCACCCGAAGAGGCTTGCCTGCTCAAACAGAAAGCCGACGATGCTGACGAAACATTGTCCGTGATGATCGTCCAACTCTATACCGCGAGGCACGTACGCTCGCAGAAGATCGGGGTCGACGACAAAGTTGGCCATCAACAGATGCGACCATCGCGCCGTAAGAAACGGCCGCGCCGCGATCTTGGTACCCGGTTGCGTGGAGACCAACATATCAGACTCCCAAGTTGCTTGTTCCTCTGTATTCACAACTGCAATCGCCGCATGTTATTAACCGGGTCATCGCGCAACTTGCCGGTCGCCCTGCGGGGGCCTATCATCGCGAGAGCCGTGCTAGCGCGGCACCACGTTCAAACACCAAACATCGCCACCAGGGAGATAACACCATGAATCGTCTAACACACACGTCGATCATCGCACTGCTGTTTGGAGTGATCCTGTCGGCTACCGCCGCGCGCGGTGACAATGCACCCGAATGGACGCCGCTGTTCAACGGAAAGGACCTTAGCGGATGGACGTATCACTTGCGCGATTCCGACGCCAAGATGGAAGACGTGTGGAGCGTGAATGATGGCGTGCTGGTTTGCAAAGGGAACCCGATCGGTTACATCCGCACGAAAAAAGATTACCAGAATTACGTCCTCAAGCTTCAGTGGCGGTTCGATCCCGAAAAAGGGCCAGGGAACAGCGGTGTCTTGCTGCGCGCCGTCGGGCCCGACAAAGTGTGGCCCAAGAGTATCGAAGCTCAGCTCCATAGTCTCAATGCGGGTGACTTCTGGAACATCGATGGTGTGAAGATGACTGTCGATGCCGACCGCACCAAGGGACGACGGACCGTGAAGCTTCACGAGACTAACGAAAAGCCGCTCGGCGAGTGGAACCAATACGAGATCATCGTCGACCACGGCACCATCACGGTGAAGGTGAACGGCTTGGTGCAAAACAGGGCCACCGATTGCGAAGAAGTGACCGGCAAGATCGCCCTGCAATCCGAGGGCGCGACCATTCACTTTCGCGACATCAAGATCAAGTTGATCGATTGACGGTCCAACACGGTCCTTCGCCTAATGTCCTTGGTTAAACAGCAGCCATGTGCCGGACTTGCCGCCGACCGCGATGTCGGGACGATCGTCGCCGTTCAAGTCGGCGATGTTGATCTGCATGCCCGTGCCCACTCCGCCACCGGGCGGGCTGATCGTGTGCCGGCTGAACTTGAGGGCCTTCGGATCCCAACGGTAGTAATACAGACACTCCGCTTCGCGTCCTCCTGGGTCATTTCCCCCATGTCCACGGACGCGTTTGCCGGTGATCAAGTCTTCATTCCCGTCTCCGTCGAGGTCGATCCACACCAGTGTGTGCGTTTGTGAGTAGTCGCGATCGATCAAATGTCGCTGCCACCGCGTGACACCGCCATCTTGCGGAAGCTGCTCGAACCAATACAAACCGTAGTTGTGTCCGGTGCCCCAAATCAGATCGTTACGACCATCTTCATTGAGATCGACCACCAAGAATGGTGTCGAACCATGTTCGAGATCCCAATCGCGATGCAGCGTCCACTCGGCACTCAGCGGATCGCCGGCGGGTCGTTCGTACCAGCCGACTTTCACCAGAATATCTTCGCGCCCATCACCATTCACGTCGCCAAAGGCCATTCCATGTCCGCATCCCCGACGTCCAAGTTCGACCCGATCTAGAGTCGGTTCGGCACCCTCATCGCGGACCAACTTCCAGCACACCAGTGGGGCGTCGTCGACCCAACTGTCGACGATGATCTCCGGCACATCGTCGCCGTCGAGATCGCGGAGAAAAAGTGCCTCATTCTCGCCTCGCGTCTTCTTCAATAAGTGCGGCTTCCATCGCAGGCCCTTGCGAAGGCCCTCGGTCTTGGGGTTCTCGAACCAATAGATTTCATCGCCCAGCCATTCGCCGGAGATGACATCGATCCAACCATCGTCGTTCACATCGAATGCATGATCGCCGTTGTTGGCTAAGAAGTCGTTCTGGAATTCGTTGATATTCCGTAGTGGTCGGGGACTGAAGTCGGGCGCGGCAAACCAATGCGTGCCGGCCACAATGTCCTGTCGACCATCGTTATTCACATCAGCCAGACAGCAGCCCTCGTTCGGGCTCAATAACAACAGTTGCTTGTCGAACTTCAAGTCCTCAGCCCGCGATAAGCGATTGGCCGCCAGCGGTGAGAGAGTAGCAATGATCACGATCGCCACGAAGGCGCGGGCTTTTACCGAAGATAACTTCATCGCATTCACGTTGGGTTCCTCTTCACAGACAGTTCGACGTGCCGACAGAATTGGATTCACGCTCTAGAAAATAGACTACTTGGGACGGAATCACGACGCAATGAAATGCTCCGGTGTCTTCTGAAACCACTCATCTACATGCCCCACGTTCGATCGTTTCGTTCGTAGCACCCGGCGGTAAAGTCGCCGAAGAACATCGCTAGCAACGGGTGTGCGATCGGGTCGTCATACGGGTCGGGTGCCAACGAGCTTTGGGCCGAGTAGGTGGTCGCATCGGTATCGTGGACCAGCAGGTGATACCAGGGCTGATTCCGCTTTGGTTGAGTTTGGTTCGATTGATACCATCCCTCATCTGCCCGGCAATAGGGGTCGACGGCAACCACGACCGCCCGATATCCGTATCGCACATGCTGCACGAGTTGCCCCGGCACGAAATTCGGCCCTTGGTCGACCAGACTGATCATGCTCGACACATCCTTTCGCATAAACACGACGAATCTGACATTCACGCATGCACAATCGTCGGCTGTTTTCGTATTCAGTCAACCGGCCATTTGCCCTCGGGCATCTCTCGCGGTTTCAGCTTCTTGGGATCGATCACCGCGTGGCGAACCAAGTCACGTTTCCAGGTGTACGTTGCATGCACGAGACCATCGGAGGTTTGCACGATGGCCGGGTAGGAGTATTCGCCGGGTTGGTTTTCCAACACCAGCGCGGCCTTCCAATGAATGCCGTCGCTGGAGATCGCCAGATTCAACGGGCTGCGACCGCGGACTGTGTGATTATAGATCAGCAGATGACGTCCGTCGGCCAACGTCACGGCGTCGAGGCCGGAATTGTTGTTCGGCAGTGATGTGGTCGTCATCGATTCCCAATGCAACCCGCCATCGCTGGAAAAAGTTTGCCCGATTGTGCGTTGTCGCGTGCGACACAAGGCTTGCAAGCGACCGTCGCTATGAACCAAGACAGTAGATTGGATCGCACCGAATGTCTTGCCGTCGTTGATGGGCCCAACACGGCGCCACGTGCGGCCATTGTCGGCGGTCAATTCAAAATGTAGCCGCCAGCCTTGGTCTTCAGTACTCGATGGGCAAAGTAGCACGCCGCCGGCAAGTTCGACCGGCTTGTTCTTGATCGGCCCGGCGATGTCCTCCGGAAGCCGACACGGAACGCTCCACGTCGCCCCATGATCGGACGACGTCATCAACATGCCCCACCACTCACGCGGGTTCGGGCCCACCTTGTAGAACAACAGCAGCGGCCCGTCTTGCGGTTGAAACAACACCGGATTCCAGCACGGGTAACGCTTCTCGGCATGCTGTACTCCGTTGGCAACTTCGACCGACTTGGACCATTGCTTGCCATTCTTACGAGCAACCCAAATGCCGACATCCTTATGTCCCTCGTCGGTACCGCCAAACCATGCGGCCACCAGCACATCGCCAGACTCCGCAAGTGTCGAAGCGTGACAACGCGGTGGTGGACCTTGCTTATAGATGAACTCGCGGAGGACCATCCCCGACTGCTCATCGAGTGTGTCGTCTGCAAACGAGCTTGATGTCACGGTGAGCACGCCAACCAGAGTTGTCATGCAGAGTTTCAGCCAATCGTGTGGTCCGTGTCGTCGCATGGGTTTTTTCCTGCCAAGGGATGTGATCGGGCAAATGTGGTGACGGTGAATGTGTTTGCTCACGTGTCGATGAATGTTACGACTATAACCTGATCGCTAGCGAAAGTCAGCTTCACGGCGATTCGCTCAGGGGAGCCGACTTGTCGGCACTCAAGGCTTGATGCGATGATGTCAGGGTAACCTTGGCATGCGCCGTTCCGGCACGCAACTTGTCGGAACGGCGTTGGCCAGCTATCTGTGGCCAAATATCTGTTGTCTCTTTTTCGCGAGAAGCGAAATGTCACACATCGTCTCGATTCAAATCGGTCGTCCGAAAACCATCCCCGGCAGCAAACCTGGAGAAGAAGCATGGACATCGTCCATCTTCAAGCAACCAGTCACCGGCCGGGTTTTTGTCTCACGCACTAACCTGGAAGGTGACGAACAAGCCGACCTCACCGTCCACGGCGGCCCCGACAAGGCCGTCTGCGTATATTCCGGCGACCACTTTCCATTTTGGCAAGAGACGCTCCCGAATCACGATTGGATTGCCGGCTCCTTCGGAGAGAACCTCACGCTTGGGAAGATCTCCGAAGAAGACGTTTGCATCGGAGACATTTGGCAGATTGATGAAACGCTGCTTGAAGTCTCTCAGCCTCGCCAGCCCTGCTGGAAGCTGGCCCGGCGATGGAACGAACCGATGTTGCCAAAGCTCGTCCTGAGACATGGCAAAACCGGCTGGTATTTCCGCGTGTTGCAAGAAGGGTCTATCCAACCATCGTCAGCCATTTCATTGCAAGACAGACCGCACCCCAAATGGACAATCAGCGAAGCAAATCGTGTTCGCTTCAAAAAGGTATCGCGTGAGGAGAAATCGCTGCTGGCGTCACTTCCACAACTTTCAGAAAGTTGGAAAGACGCGCTTCAGGTCCAAAGCAATTGACGAATCATTCGGGCTAGCTCGGTTGGGAGAGCCAGTAGGTGAACCAGATGATGAGCCCCACGAGAACCCACGCCGCGGCGAAGCCTCCCATGTCGAGCATCGTGGGCCGGGGGATTTCGATGTCGGGATGATTGAACAGCTTCGGAATGGGCTCCGCGGCATCTTCTGGCAGGGTGCAGGGTTCGAGAACCACCTCACCTTCGCGGACCGGGGTACGCATCAAGCGGA
>CAZNXE010000216.1:0-556 GCA_964576465.1 uncultured Planctomycetaceae bacterium | reverse complement strand
GAGCTTTGCTTGCGATGTGCGTGGGGTTAAGAAACTCACGACAAAGCCTGAAACAATCCCGGCGCTCATGAATGCGACCATCGTCCACACGTCGGCCACGCGAACCGTATCGCCCGATCCACGCAGCATGAAGCCCAAGAAGCCGGCGTCTTCGATCAGTTCTGGCGCGAAGTCGCAAATGGCCCACACAACGGTCGCCGCAATGCTTGAAATCCACACGGCCATCGGGGTCCAACCGCGCCACACCAATCCGACCCACAGGCTGATGCCGATCATGGCCGGGGTTTTAAGGATGACCCGTAGGGCATGAATGACGTCGGTAAACATTGTTTGCAGAACGAGCGCCGCCAGCACGATGGCCAAGCCGGAGAATCGCCCCACCCAAACATAGTGGCGTTCGGAGACCTTTCGGCTGAATAGCCTCTTGTAGATGTGTTCGGTAAATAACCCGGAACCGACAATCATCTGCGCATCGCAGGTGCTCATCATGGCGGCCAGCAACGAGGCTAACAGCAAGCCAACCAGTCCCGGGGCGATGGTGGGCAAAATATCGTAT
>CAZNXE010000215.1:0-9858 GCA_964576465.1 uncultured Planctomycetaceae bacterium | reverse complement strand
GTGTAGGTCGAGCATTGTAAAAACTAGCGGTGCTTTTCCAGCGATACAAGAGCAACCACGCGCCGAATACGCGACTTGTCATGGCATGAAGAGAAACATCGGGTTGATTCCAAACGCGCGATCAACGCTCGCCGCTCGTCGTCGCCGTCTGGGGAGACTTGGCGTCGGGGGGCATCTGATATGCTGGGTCGTCGTGTGACTCACGGCTCAGTGTCGTCCCACGGGGGGTGAAACAAGCCAGAATGGCGGGCAAGATAACCAGATCGCCGACCAAGGCCGCGGCGATGGTCGCACAGGCCATGCCGGCGAAGACTTGATGTCCCGGCATTTGGCTCGTCAACACGGTTCCGAACCCTGAAACCAGCACCACCGAGGACAGAATCAGGGCCGTGCCGACACGGACGAAACTCCGTTGAATCGCCGCATTCACATCACCGTCAACGGCCAACTCGTAGCGAAAACGTGAGAGAAAATGGATCGTGTCGTCCACCGCGATGCCCAGGCAGATCGTAAAGGCACAGACACTGGTAATCTCCAACGGACGGCCCAACAGCACCAGCAGCGAAGCGGTGACCGCCAGCGGGAATAGGTTCGGGATGACGGAAATTAGCCCGATGCGTAGCGAACGATACGCCAGGCCCATCACGACCAGTATGATCCCCGCCGCCACGCTCAAACTGCTGGCCAAATCGTAGATAATTTCGTGCAAAGCGCGTCCACGCACCACGGGATCTCCGGTGAGCCGCAGCCGGAAGCCCTCGTGTTGTTGTTCGATTTCCCGGAACCGCGCCTCCAAATCTTCAAACACCCCCACATAACGAGCGCTTCCATAGTCTCGGATACGGGCGATCACGACGGCCCGATTCAAATCGGCTCGCAATACACGGTGGATAAAGCCCCGCGCCTCGGGAACCGTTCCGGCAAAGAAGGACACGGTCCCCAGATCACTGGCCGACTCTGGCAGGGCGTCAGCGATATTCAGAATCGAGAGCGGGTGGCTGACCAGCGGCTCTGCGTCAATTGCCGCGACGACCTCGCGAAGCGTCTGCTTCAACTCGCCCGAGCCCAGTTTGACGCGATCCGGCCAGTCGACGGCAACCTGCACCAACTCGACGCCGCCGAAGGCCTCATCGCAATGTCGCAACGCTGCATAGGCTTTGCTATTGCGGGGAAAATCATTTTCCAGCGTGCTATCTGGACGCAGCGTCAGCCCCAGGCCGACCATCGTGATGGTCGCCACGATCGAGATGGCCGTGATTGCCCGGGCGTGTCGGATGATGAAGTTGATTCGCCCCTCGAAGAATGTCAGGTTCTTGTTAATGATGTCGTGCTCGTGGCCTGTGTGGACTCTCAGTCCCATCCATGTGCTGCTCAACAGGGGAATCACCGTCATCACGGCGACAAAGACCAAGGCGACCCCGATCATGCAGTCGAGACCGAAGTCGCGAATGATTTCCGTACTCGCAACGGCCAACGACCCGAAGCCGATGGCCGTGGTTAACGTAGTCAGGGAACAGGCCACGGCAAGATGCCGGATGGCACCTTTCGAGGACTCGAGTGGATCGATTCCGTGGGCCCTGGAGCGGCGGATATCGACCATTAGATGGACGCCGTTGGTGAAGCCGATCATTACGACCAACACCGGCAAGATGATCTGCACCAGGGGATTGACTCCCTGGTCGAGGAATTTCATGAACCCCAGGGTCCAGTAGAGCCCCAGTGAGGGTGCCCCGGCGACGATGAGTACGGCGGACACACCGCGAAACATGATAACCGCCAGCACGAATACCATGGTGTAGGCGATGATCTGAAATCGAACATGCTCACTCTCAAACGCCTCGGTTTGCTCGCGCCGTAGCGGCAGGATGCCGGTGAGCCTAACGCTCAGATCGGAACCGGCTGCCGCGGCAACGGCTGTCTCCGTGATTTCGTCAATCACATCCCCCAGGTTGACGTCGACGGCCATGCTCGCAATTGAGGCAACCACTGGGATCAGCAACGTCTTGCCGTCGGGCGAAAGCAGTTGGCCGACAACCAGCGGATGGTCCAAAGCACGCGCTCGGGCCTCGGTAAACGCTGCCTGCGAGGCGTCGTTCTCCGGCACCAAGCGTTCGACCACAGGGAAGGTCTTGAGCACCGGCACATCGTCCAGGTCGACAACTCCGGCGACACTCTCAAGTTCGGCCACGGCCGCGGAAACGCGTCGCACGGCTGCCATCGTCGGGGGTGTGAATAGTGTGTCGGAATCGAGAACCAACAGAATGCCGCTTGAGCCCGACCCGAACTGTTGCTCGATCTGATTCTTGAACTGGGCTTCTTTGCTGGATTTACGTTTCGTGATCGCCACGCCGGAGTGGGGGAAATGATTGCCCCAAGCGGCAACCGCGGTGATCGCGGCGATTAGCAACGCGACGAGCAGGCGATGTCTACCAAAGCTCTCAGCCAGCCAATCCGTCATCCGTGTATCGACCTGATGGGCATGGCAAACGCCGTGGGAATGTCGTGGCGGTGGGACGACCGGCAGTGTTCCGCATCATGCCGGTTCCGCCTATTGTGAGCGAGCCACCCAGAAACGTCTACCCGCACCCTAGGCAAGCCTTTCACATGCGATCCGAAATGTAGTTTCGACTAGATAACCGGCGATTGGCCTTTGGGTGGGATGGGGCTAAGTATAGCCAGGTCTTATGTTGGGTTTTTGGGTATTCTCTGAGTCAAAGCAATTCGCCTGCTGTGTCAATCCATGGACTTGTCCATTCTAGTTGCTTATCCGAGTGCCGTGTTTTGGCCCCCTATCTCACTCATTTGAGTCCCCACCATGAAAGCAGCCGTCCGCCACGAATACGGCCCCCCGGAAGTCCTGAACGTTGAAGAGGTCCGAACGCCGACACCCGCGGACGATGAACTCTTGGTACGAGTCCTTGCGGCGTCCGTCAACTTGGGCGACTGGGAACTCCTGACGGCGGACCCACTCTACATCACCGTGCTCGTCCAGATCTTCGGTCCGAAACCACGACACAAAGTGGTCTCGTCAAACGACGAGGGCGATTCCGTGCGACGGGGCAGGTTCTTCAAACCCCGGTACAAAATCCTCGGCACGGATATCGCGGGGCGGGTGGAAACGGTGGGCAGAAACGTGACGCAGTTTCAGCCGGGTGATGAGGTCTTCGGAGACTGTGTCGGGTTCGGTGCCTTTGCCGAGTATGTGTGTGTTTCCGAAAAAGATGCCTTGGTGTCAAAGCCGGACAGCATGACGTTCGAGCAAGCGGCCGCAGTGCCACAGGCGGCGTTTATCGCTCTGCAAGGGCTTCGCGATAAAGCACAAGTTCAACCAGGGCAGAAGGTTCTGATAAACGGCGCGGGGGGTGGTGCGGGGACGTTTGCAGTCCAGATTGCCAAGCTGTACGGCGCTGAAGTGACGGGCGTGGACGGACCGAACAAGCTGGAGATGCTGCGATCGATCGGTGCTGACCACGTCATCGACTACAACCAAGAAGACTTTACTCAAAATGGGCAGCGGTACGATGTCATTCTCGATCTGGCGGCATACCGTACGGTTTTTAAGAATAGGCGCTCGTTGACTCCGGGTGGTATCTATCTGATGGCCGGAGGGTCTGGGACGGCCATGTGGCAATCGATGTTCCTGGGGCCGTTGATTTCGAGGGCTGGGGGCAGGAGGGTCGCTTTCCTTTTGGCGGAGTCGAGCAGAGAGGATTTGACACACATGAAGGAGCTATTCGAGGCCGGCAAAGTGGTGCCCGTCATCGATGGGTGCTACCCGCTCTGTGAGGCAGGGGAAGCGCTCAGGCGTCTCGGAGACAAACACTCCAAAGGTAAAGTTATCATCACACCGTGAGACGTTGCCTGTTGCCCAGCCTTGTCCTTCGGTTCCATCGTCTCAAGCCACGCCCGGGACAACCTCGGAAGTTGTCCGAATTCAGTTCTCGGCCTGGTCTCACGGCGCTTGCACGTGCGTTCCGGAGGAGCGTACCATGGTGCGGGCGGCTGGGACGTTTCATGGAAGCTTGTTCACCACGCGATTGCTTCTTTTCGTACAATTTCTTTTTTTGAAGGTGAGTCTCTCATGGTGCGTAGTTCGATGTGCTGCCGTGGCAAGCTGGTACTCCACATGTTGTACGTAGTTTTGTTAATTGGCTCGCAAGTCGCGGCGGAAGAACAGGGAGCTTCGAGCGACGCCATCGATGTCGAAGCCTTGGCCAGCAGTGTGACGATCTACCGCGACGCGTACGGATCGCCGCACATCGACGGCCCGACCGACGAGAGCGTCGTCTTCGGATTTGCCTACTGTCAGGCGGAAGATTACTTCTGGCAACTCGAAGACTCCTACATCATGGGCATGGGACGCTATGCCGAGATTTACGGTGAAGTGGGGCTAAAGAACGACCTGATCAACCGTGCCTTCGAGATCCCTCAACGTTCAAAGGAAGACGCGGCGCAACTCGATCCCGAAACGCGCTCGCTCATTGAAGCATTCACCGCAGGCGTGAATCACTATCTCGACACACACCCCGAAGTGAAACCGCGGTTGATCGAGCGATTCGAACCGTGGCATATGCTGGCGTTTGGTCGACAGGTGGTATTGGAAATGGGCTGGGGCAAGACCGGTGTCGCACGAAACGACGTACCCACGGCCTACGAAAACATTGCCGCCTCGAAGGGATCCAACGCCTGGGCCATCGCGCCGGCGAAGACTGCCTCGGGCAACGCCATGTTGTTCTGCAATCCGCATCAACCCTATTACGGGTTCGGGCAGTTTTACGAGGTCCATCTGCGTAGTGGCGAGGGCTGGAATTTCGCGGGGGCAACATTCTTTGGTAGCCCCATTCCGACGATCGGCCACAACGAACACCTGGGCTGGTCGTTCACCGTGAACGAACCGAAGATCGGCAATGCCTGGAGCGTCACCTTCGACGATCCTGGGAATCCTTTGAACTATCGCTACGACGGAGGTTATCGCGAAGCCGTCGAGTGGACCGACACGATCAAGGTCAAAAAGCGACGCACGTTTGAGACGAAGGAGGTCACTTTTCGCAAGACGCACCATGGCCCGATTGTGAAAAAGGTGAGCGACACCGAGTATTTGGCCGCGAATATTGGCAAGTTCTACGATGCCTTCTTAAGCCGCCAGAGCTTGAAGATGGTCCGCGCGCGGAATCTCGACGAATTTCTCGATGCCATGTCGATGCTTGAGTTGCACATCTTCAACACCGTCTATGCCGATCGCGACGGCAACATCATGTACCTCTACAACGGCATCATTCCGAAACGCGACACCAGTTTCGACTGGGATAAACCGGTCGACGGCAGCAATCCCAAGACTGACTGGCAGGGAATTCACCCGATCGCCGATTTGCCGAAGACGATCAATCCTCCGTCGAACTTCGTGCAGAATTGCAATCAGTCGCCGTTCACCACCACCGACGTCGGAAACCCCTCGCTGAAGGATTTTCCAGCCTACATGGTGGGTGAAAAGCACGACGACAAACGACGGGCCAAGGTGTCTCGCATGCTGTTGCGCGACATGGACGATGTGACCTTCGACGACTGGCAACGGGCCGCATTCGACACCACGATGTATTGGCCACTAACCGAGTTGCCCAAGTACAAGCGTCAGTTCGAAAAACTGAAAAAGACAGATCCCGAGGCCGCCAATCGCGTGGCGCCGTATATCGAACATCTGCTGGATTGGGACTGTACGTGCTCGATCGATTCGACTGAGGCCACGCTTTGCTTTGCCTGGTACGAAGAGCTGTACGGAGACATTTACCGTTCGGAGCGGATGAAACGGGAGTACATCGAGAACCCCGACAAACATTTCGACGCACTAGTCAAAGGGGCCAAGAACATCGAGAAAACGTTCGGCGACTGGAAGATTCCGTACGGTGACGTCAATCGCATTCAACGTCATGCCGATGTGGCCGACATGTTCAAGATCCCCTTTGACGACAACCTGCCCAGCATCCCTGCCGCCGGCGTAACCGGGGCACTGGGGTCGGCGTTTACCATGTACTTCACCCCTTCAATCGAAATCCCGCTGATCCGCAGAATGAAGAAGCATTACGCCGTGGTGGGCTGTAGCTATGTGTCGACCATCGAGTTTGGTGATCGCATTCAAGCCGGCAGCCAACTGCAATACGGCTCCAGCGGCAATCCCGACTCACCACACTTCATCGATCAAGCCGAGTTCCTTTCCAAACGAACGTTCCGCAAGCAACTGTTCTACTGGGACGACGTCGTCGCCGGGGCGACCCGCGTCTATCACCCAGGACAAGAGACGGCTGTCGCCACGACACAAGCCGGTGATTGACGACGCCACGCATCAAATCGCTTATTCGAGCGCGGGTCCCAGCGAGTTTGTTAAGTGGGAAATGATGGCTGCCACGGCTCCTTGTCGTTTGCTGCCGCGGGCGCGGGTGATGCGGCAATCGGCCAGCGACGGGCCGAGCGCGCGTCGATGGGTCAGCTCGATCAGTCGATCGAACAATCCAGCTTGCACGTCGAACAATCGCCCATGGACGAACAGCGACGCAGGGTTGAAGAGGTTGATGACGGTCGCGACTCCAATCGCAAGATATTCCAACGTGCGTGAAAGCTCTTCATCGATCTCAAGCCCAGCGGTCTCGGCCAGAGAGATCACTTCTTCGATGTTGACGTCGCGGCCTAACGATTTGGAAACCGCCGTGGCCAAGGCCGTGTCCGTGGCGACGGTCTCGAGACAGCCACGATTTCCGCAGCCACACCGTTTCCCGTCAGGCACGACGGTAATATGTCCCAATTCTCCGCCCAGCCCGCTGTGACCGCCGAGGATGCGACCGCCACTCATCACGCCGAGCCCCATCCCGGCACTCAGGTCGAGCATGGCGAAATCTTCCATCCCCCTGGCCTCGCCATACATCGACTCGGCCAAGCACAAGGCGTGGGATTCCTGCACCATCAGCGTCTCAACACCCAGTCGCTCGGCAAGATCGCGCGCGGGGCTACGCCCGTCGGTGGAATGCAGGTTGGGAGAAAAAACCACACGCTGTTCGCGACGGTTGATCTGTCCCGGAACACTAATTCCGATGCCTCGTGTCTTGACGAGTGCATCGCCAGAGAACGCTGTCACACCATCGGCAAGCGCGTCGATCAAGCGTTCGTAGTCCTCGGGTGTCGCCAATGATTGCATCCGCCGCGGCGACAACTGCCCATCGATCCCCGAGGAAACGATCCAACATTTCTGGGTGTCGATAACGATGCCCAGCACTTGACCCGTATGGGTCGACAATTGCAGGGTCTTGCCAGGACGGCCAAGGGTTCCGTCGCGCACATCGCGATCGCTTTCCTCGAGGAGCCCGACTTTGATGAGTTTCGCCACCGCCTTTGAAATTGTGGGGGCGCTGATGCCGGTAACTCGCGTGAGATCGGCCCGTGAGGCCGGCCCGTTTTCACGGAGGATCTCAAGGACCCTCCGCTCATTCATCTTGCGCAACAATGCAGGCCGAACATGTACCGTCATCGGGGGCTCTTCTTCAATGGTTGACCAGTTCTAGGCAATGATGTCTGTCAGCACGCGACCATGGACATCAGTCAGGCTTTCATTTCGTCCTTGGTGAAAGTAGGTCAATCGTTCGTGATCGATGCCCAGCAGATGAAGAATCGTGGCGTGAATATCGTGGACATGAGCCTTATCTTTGATCGCCTCGAAACCAAATTCGTCGGTTTCACCATAGGCCATGCCACCGCGAACACCGCCCCCGGCCATCCACATCGAAAACCCATAGGGATTGTGATTTCGTCCCGGCTCTCCCTGACCTTCGCTGAATGGCATGCGTCCGAATTCCCCACCCCACACCACCAACGTGCTGTCTAACAGACCACGTTGTTCCAGATCGGCCAGCAGCGCAGCGATGGGCTGGTCGGTTTCGCCCGCATGCTGACCGTGGTTGGCTTCGATGCTCTTGTGCGCGTCCCACGTGTCCTCCAAGTGGCCGCCACCGGAATACAACTGCACAAAGCGAACGCCACGTTCGACAAGACGTCGGGCCACGATGCAGTTGCGACCGAACTCGTCGGTCGGCTGAATGCCGACGCCATAGGCGTCCAGCGTCTTTTGATCCTCACTGGCCAAGTCCACCGCTTCAGGGGCTTTGGCCTGCATGCGATACGCCAGCTCGTAACTGTTGATCCGGGCGGCAAGCTCGCTGCCCCCTTTTCGTTCTCGCAGATGTTCTTCGTTGATCCGCGCAAGCAAGTCGAGTTGTTCGCGTTGTGCCACGCGATCAATATGTTGGGGGCCACGCAGATCTAGAATGGGATCGCCAACCGGACGAAACAGCGTGCCTTGGTACGTGGCCGGCATGAAGCCACTGGACCAGTTCGGTTGTCCGCCAATCGGGCCGCCGCGATTGTCGAGGATCGTCACGTAGGCAGGCAGGTCTTGGTTCTCGGTTCCCAAGCCATAGGAGCACCAGCTTCCGAGCGAAGGCCGCCCGATGAACGTACTGCCTGTGTTGATTTGCACCAGCGCCGAGCCGTGCGCGTGGCTATCGGCGTGGCAAGACCGAATGACGGCCAGCTTGTCGGCGTGCTCTCGGATATGCGGAAAGTAGTCGGATATCAACAACCCGCTTTCGCCACCCGGTCGAAACTTACGGAAGGCCGGCGTTAGGAAGCCGACCTTTCGTCCGCCAGAGTTGATGTACTTCTTGTCTTCCGGTAGCGGCTTTCCGGCGTATTTTTCGAGTTCCGGCTTGTAGTCAAACGTATCGACCTGACTGGGGGCACCGTTCATCAGTAGGAAAATGACGCTCTTTGCCGTGGCCGCAAAATGTGGATCCTTCGGCGCCAGCGGATCGACACGCGTTGGGACATCCTCTGCACTGGCTTGCCGATCAAAAAATCCGTCGCGACCAAGCAGATCGGCCAATGCCAGGCCGACGAATCCGGCACCCATCTGCCATACGCATTCGCGTCGCGTAAGGCCGCAGGGAAACTGTTGTGTGGCGTTGTTCTTCGTCATGGTCGCGATCCGGTGCTCTCACCAAGTGTTCAGTCGATGTAAACAAACTCGTTGGTATTCAGCAAGACATGGCACAGCGAAGCGAACGCCAAGAACTCAGATGTCGCCCCATCTGGCTTTCCTTCGTCCACGCCCAAAAAGTGTTTTGCTTGCGTCTCAAGATGCTCCAGTGCCGCATTGCGTTCGTTTGACGAAGGGAATCGCCCCAAGGCTAACCTCCACGCATGGTCTACCTGCTGTCCAACATCGTTCTCCACTTCTCGAATCACGCGTTGCGCCAATGCATCGCTCATCTCGTGTACGAAGGCGTTGTTCAACAAAGCGAGTGCCTGCGTGGGAACGGTTGTCACGTCGCGTTTGCCACAAGGTTGCGTGGTATCGCAGAAATCGAATGTGGTCATCAGCGGCGGCAGCAGCGCCCGTTTGGTAAACATGTAGACGCTCCGCCGACGACGCTCCTCAAGCGGAGATTCCTCCCAAGCGGCGTCTTTTTGAGAGAGTCCTTCGAGTGCGGCAGGACTAATGTGGGGATGAAAACTCGGCCCGCCAATCTTCTTATTCAATAATCCACTAGCGACAAGCATCGTGTCGCGGATGGCTTCAGCCTCCAGACGGCGACGATTGAATCGCCAGAAGAGCCGATTTGAAGAATCACTCTGCTCGAGAGATTCCTGTTTCGGATGTTGCGATGCCTGCCGATACGTCGACGAGAGCATCAACATTTTGTGCAGCGGTTTAAGCTTCCAATCGTTGCGTATCAACTCGTCGGCCAAGAAGTCCAACAACTCGGGATGCGTGGGAGGTTCGCCGGTGAAACCAAAATTGTTGGGCGTGCGAACGAT
>CAZNXE010000214.1:0-9911 GCA_964576465.1 uncultured Planctomycetaceae bacterium | reverse complement strand
CGCCGTTACGGCAATCTCAATGCAATGCTCGAATATAGGGGCTCGTTTCCCTCCTTCGCAAGGGCCACTCCCGCAGCGCGAAGCTTCGGCAAGGGGCCACAAGGACGCCCTGGCCGAACCGCGATTAGAAGAGTAGGCTGACAACGTAACTGAGGGCTGCTAGGCTGCATTCTTGCGAACTTCCTTCCCCCCAAAGATGTGTTGCCTCGATTGGACGAACGATCGACGATCGATGTTGCCCGGCGATTTCGCTGGTGGGCGGTGGCCGAAATTGCTCTGATCGTGCTGGTGTTCTACCTGCACGTTCCCAGTGCCCCTCCCGAGACCAATGAACCCAACTACTTGGGCAAGGCACGTCACTTTTGGGATCCGCATTGGGCCGGTGGCGATCTCTTTCTCGAATCGGCCGACGCACACTGGGTATTCTACGCACTCTTCGGCTGGGTCACACTCAGTGCATCGCTAACCACCGCGGCAGTGATTGGACGACTGGCCACGTGGATCTGCCTGGCGTGGGGATGGCACCATTTATGCACGGCTCTTCTGCCCGGTCGCGGAGTCGCCGTACTAACTGCCGCGCTCTACGTCGCGCTCAACGAGCGTTTTCAGTTGGCCGGAGAATGGGTCGTCGGCGGTGTTGAAGCCAAGGGGTTCGCGTACGCGTGTGTGTTCGCCGCGGTGGCGTCGTTGATCCGCGAGCGGTGGAAGCATTCGCTGCTGTGGACAGGCGTGGCCTCGGCTTTGCACCCGGTCGTCGGGCTATGGTGCGGCGTATGCTTGGCATCAAGCTGGGCACTCGCCGGGCGAGAACGACCAAGCGTCGTGTCACTCATGCCAGCGATCCTGACAGGCGGGCTTGTTGCGGCAATCGGCGTGGTGCCCGCACTTTCGATGGACATGACCTCTGACGCTACGACTCGCGCCGCGGCGCACGCGATCTATGTCTTCGGACGACTACGACATCATCTGTTGCCCGAGGCCTTTGCAACATGGCACGTGATTCGCCACACGTTGTTGTTCGCCGCGTGGATCGCGATCGCCTGGTGGACGCCGAAGACCGACACCTGGCGCCGGCTTCGTGGATTCGTGTGGGGCGCGGTGTTGATTGCCTTCGCCGGGGGTGCCATCGATCTCATCACACGATTCGATGACAATCTCAGGGCCTCGCTGTTGCGGTTCTATTGGTTTCGCACAAGCGACGCGATACTGCCGCTAGGCGTCGCCTTGGGAGCCGTTGCCGTTGTTAGGCGGTTCTTTGAAGATCGACCACGCCTCAGGCGAGCGCTTCTCAGCGGTCTTTGCATCGCGGCGGCGGTCCACCTGTTGGAATACGATGGCTCCTGGCGATTGCAACACCGTGTCCCACGTGCGGAACGGGCGATCAGCGTCGACGACTGGCGTGACGTCTGCCACTGGATCGAACAGAACACGCCAAGCGACGCGATGCTCATCACCCCTCGCTACAACCAAACATTCAAATGGCACACTAGCCGCGCGGAAGTCGCCACCTGGAAAGACCTGCCCCAAGACGCGGAAGGCATCATCGAGTGGGACAAACGCCTGAGCCAGCTACGTCTGCCACTTGAAGAACGTCGCGCCCGAGTGGGGCGCGAGTCGCTCCTATGGTTAGGGGCTGAACGATTGCGGGAAGCCGGCGATGCGTACGGTGCGACGTACGTGGTATCTGAAGTCAGCGACGAATCTGATCTGTCGGTGGTGTATGCAAATCAGACGTATGCGGTATATGCCTTATGGCCGACCGGGGTGAATCCGCAGACGGTAAATGATGCTCGTCAGCAGTAGGGTCTTGGGTTTGAGGTAATCTCTCGATGGATATACGCCGAAGGTTGTTGTGGATTGATGGATTGGCCGCTTTGATTGCTGGGGCAGTGGTACTCCTCATCAGTGGGTGGTTAAGTGAATGGTACGGATTGCCTCGAGAGTTGTTGCTGTTCATTGGTTTGGTAAATGTAGCCTATGCAGCGAATTCAATCTCATTGGCAGCACGCTCCGCTCGCCCGGCAAAGCTCATCCTGTTGTTGGTGATCGCGAATCTGACGTGGACCACGGTTTGTCTGATCTTAGCCATCACCTACCGTGAGACGATCACGCTATTCGGCTTCGCCCATTTGGTTGGAGAGGCGCTGTTTGTCGGTTGCTTGGCGTGCTTGGAGTGGCGGTGGCGTGAGCTGTTACGAACAGCTTGATTATCAAGAAGGTCGCTTCGTACGTCAGGCAATCCCTGCCCTACGGGTACTTCAATCACCGTCACCGCTTGCAAATCGCGACGAGCACTTCCGGCTCGTGTGCTTGTGGGACAACATTTGGCCGGTGACGTTCAATCGACTCCCAGGGAATACCGAGTAGCTTGCGGAGTTGATGGACCTTGACGGCAACTCCTGGCAGGCGATGGCCTAATCCTTCGAGCCGTTTTACGTACGTGCTTCGATAAGGCGATTGTCCAAGCAGTTCGACGCTTGAAAAGCACTGCGACAATTGCTTGCGGAGTTCCTCGGCGGTGTATTCCCGGATGTGGTGGGCGTTGAACGGCTTGTCGTGAATCGTTTTGCCAGGGTTGGTCACCAAGCGGTTGGGCGTGGAGCAGAGCAGCGTTCCGCCGGCACGAATCATTCGGCTAACTTCTCGTATGTAGCCAAGATCGTCTTCGATGTGCTCGATCGTTTCCAACGAGACGACCAAGTCGTAAGAATCGTCTTCGACCGGCAGCGCATCAGCAGGCGCGGCGTGGAACGCGAGTCGATCGCTGCCGTGGGTTGATTGGGCGTGCGAGACGGCCACCGCATCGATGTCGAAGCCATCGACATGTGTCGCCCCGGCGGCTGACAATTGCGCCGTTCCATGCCCTCCGCCACAGCCGACTTCGGCAACGCGACAGCCTTCCACGAAGCCAGCCGCCCACTCGTACCGGGCCTGATTCTGAAACCGCAACCACGGCGCGACCCAGCCGCCGGCCCGAAGTTGTTCGTGAACATAGACCATGATGGCTCAATCTTCGAAAGCGTCGGTCGCAACGTACGAAACTTTGTCGTCTAGGGTTTCATACGGCACGTGGAACCGAATGAGAAACTTCTGCTCACCGAAATGTGGATCTTTCGGGTGCTCGAGAATATTCCACTGCCGGCCTTCAGCCTGAAATTCAGTGATGCGATGGCCCCGCTCGACCGTAGTTAGACACATCCTTCAACAAATCACATCTTTCAATGCCCAGCATCGGCTGCAATCGACACGAAAGCAAGGTGATCGAGCGATCCCGTGGACAGATACGGTCGACGTTGGGGCGTAACTCAGGGTCTCTAACAGTCCGTTAGAAAAACATGGAGACGCGATTGTTGTGTGCCACTGGCTTCGCCAGTGCTATGGATCAAGACGGATTCAGCAGCAATCGGCACTGGCGGAGCCAGTGGCACCCTTTTTCAACGGCCTGCTAACGCACGCTCGCCAATCACCTGCTTGACATATACCAAGGCTCGGCTGAGAATTCGGGGCGTCGTTGTCTGTTCCCCCCTGCCCGATCCTTCTGCGTCGTAAGCCTTTGGATGGTCGCCACTGTCGAAGCGAAGCGATACGCCGCGAAGGTCGTCCGCCGGTTGCGGACCGACTATCCTGATGCGCATTGCTCACTGAACTTCAGTACCCCACTGGAGTTGCTGGTGGCCACGATTCTCTCGGCACAATGTACCGACGAGCGGGTGAACAAAGTCACCCCTGCGTTGTTTCGCAAGTTCCCAACGGCCGCACACTATGCGAAGGCACCCCTTGCGGACTTGGAGAAGGCAATCCAAAGCACCGGCTTTTTTCGCAACAAGTCGAAGAACATCCAGGCATGTTGCCAAGCGTTGGTCGAGCGATTCGACGGCCATGTGCCTGGCGAAATGGATGATTTGGTCAGCCTGGCGGGCGTTGGCAGAAAGACGGCGAACGTGGTGTTGGGCACCGTGTTCAACGTTGCCTCGGGCGTAGTTGTCGATACCCATGTCGGTCGCATTAGCCGACGATTGGGGCTCACCGAAGGGAAGACGGCCGAAAAAGCGGAGAGTGACTTGATGAAGGTTTTGCCGCAGCGCGAATGGGTTGTGTATAGCCATCGAATGATTCAACATGGTCGCAATGTGTGCAAAGCTAGAAATCCTCGTTGCGACACATGTTCGATGAACAAGTTTTGTCCTAGAGTGGGCGTTGAGTCCGTGGGGCAGTAAGACGGATGACACCAAGACGGACCCGACACATGCCTGCTCGCCGTGGTGGGTTTCATTGGGCCCTGTCGACCCAAGCAGATGGATTACGTTCGGTGCGGAAGATTTCACTCGATCACATCAAGGGATTGAAACCATGATCCTATCCGGGCACGAGATTCAGAAGCGGATCGGCGATGAGATTGTCATCGACCCCTTCGATGAGGCGCACATCAATCCGAATAGCTACAACCTCTGCCTGCACCACGAATTGATGGTCTATGAAGAGGTCGTGCTCGATATGAAACGCGCCAACCGCGTGCGGCGGATCGAGATTCCAGCCGAGGGGTTGGTGCTCAGCCCGAACCAGCTCTACCTGGGTCGAACGGTCGAGCGAACCGAGACGCGCAATCTTGTCCCCATGATCGAGGGACGTTCGTCCGTCGGCAGGCTAGGGCTATTCGTCCATGTGACCGCGGGGTTTGGTGATGTTGGCTTTCGCGGGTATTGGACGCTCGAGATGTTTGCCGTTCAGCCCGTGAGAATCTATGCTGGTGTGCCCATCTGCCAGATCTTCTATCACGAAATTCAGGGCGAATACACCGAGTATGCCAGCAAGTATCAGCACAATCGCGACATTCAGCCAAGCCTTCTCTTCCAGGAACTCAACCCCACGGAAGAGAACGATCAGCTAACGCTCGATTTCGGATACGAACGTTCGCACGAGTAGTTCGTACCAGCACGCCTTACATCACCGCGAAGTAGTTTTCGACGGCGAAGTCGAAGTTCTCCGGCGTCAATTCTGCGGGCAGTTCTGCGTACAGGCAGTGGTTGTGAATCTGC
The DNA here is from genome assembly GCA_964576465.1 of uncultured Planctomycetaceae bacterium. Classification (GTDB taxonomy): domain Bacteria; phylum Planctomycetota; class Planctomycetia; order Pirellulales; family JAEUIK01; genus CAZNXE01. The sequence continues at coordinate 4,875 of CAZNXE010000214.1, read as the reverse complement.
AGCAGCAGATCGCGAGGATGGCAACAACGCAGGGGGCGTTTGGTGGCGCGGTAGTGCGTTTCAAGCAGATAGTCGATCGGCCCGTCGGAATACTCGAAACCCATCTTGGGGCACATAATTTTGAACAGTTCGCGGAACTCTTCTTCGGTTGGGTCGACAACATCGATTTTGTAAGGGATACGACGTAGGAACGCGTCGTCGACAAGGTCTTTTGGCTCGAGGTTCGTGGAGAAAACGATCAACTGATCGAACGGAACCTGTACTTTCTTGCCGTTGGCCAAGTTGAGGAAGTCGTATCGCTTCTCCAGTGGTACGATCCACCGATTGAGCAACACGTCGGTGGTCATTCGCTGTCGACCAAAGTCGTCGATCACCAGCGTGCCACAGTTGCTCTTGAGCTGCAACGGGGCCTCGCTGATTCCGGTCGCTTCGCTGTTAGACACCTCGAGGCTTTCCATCGTTAGTTCGCCACCGACCACAATCGTCGGACGACGGATACGAATCCATCGTTTGTCGATCCGCCGTTTATCAATCAGTCCGGCGTGGGCTTCCAACGGCATTTCTTCGGGATTGATCGGGTCATACACACGGATAATCTCACCGTCGACTCCCAGAGCGCGTGGAACCCAAATCGCTTGACCAAATGCCAACGTGACCCGTTCGGCGATGCTCGTCTTGCCATTGCCTGGTGCCCCGTAGAGAAACAATCCACGCCCGGAGTTGATGGCAGGCCCGAGTCGCGCAAACATCCGCTCGTTCAGTAGCAAATCGCTGAAAGCATGGCGTAGATCGGCTTCCGTCGGGTGCTGTTCGGCCAGCGATTGGGCTTCAACGCTGGCCACATAGTCTTGGATCGAAACCGGAGCGGAACCAAAGTAGGTGCAGTGGACCCACATTCGGCGTGCTCGTTCTTGTCCCAATTCGGTAAGCTCGTATTCGTAATCGTTCATCGGAGCCGTGCCCCGATAAAAAACGTATTGATGGTCCTTCATGATTCGGAGCAGGTAATCGATCATCTTGAAGGGTAGTTGAACCTGCGAGGCCAGCACCCGACCTGTCAGTGCCCCTCGGGCCATCAAGCACTTCAACAGCAGCGACTCGATCTCGCTTTCCGAGAGTTGTGCTTTCTCAAAAGAATCTGGCTCGACGGGATACCATTCGTCGGAGACAAACTCCTCCTCGTCCACCTCTTCCGTCTGCTCCTCGACGGGCGATTCGCGGTGGCGAACAATGCTATGATCGCCGGTGGCGTTGGAAATGCGATCGAGCAACTGCTCCAGCTCGGGGGTGTCCGGTGTCGCCAGCGACGTGATGTCCCGATTCAGGTCATCGCGATCGATCGCTGGCGACGTGGTGACTTCATTATTTTCACTAGCAATGTCTGATTCTTCAGCCGTGACTGTCGCGGTCGGCTCATTAGCATCGTGCTCCGGTTCGGTCGTCGAGATGTCGGACCAAGCCTCTTCAGACTCGCTATTTGAGCGGAACAAACGCGATAACAAGTTGTCACGTGACGAATCAGACATGGAATTCGTTTACCTATTCTCGGGGTGCAAATACCACGGGTGTCTTGCTCAATATTTCCAGACAGCATCGAAACTCTACGTTTTTGGCCGATGGATGGCGAAGAAATCGCCGCCCAAGCCGACGGAAGAGAATGATCGCGTAGGGGGGAATCCTCGATTGGATGACCAGACAAGGGCCACCCGATTCGCTAGAATCCGGCTAACCCAATAGGGCCGTGGGTGTCGCTGTGCGAATCACGACGAAAAGCCCATGGAAAGTGAGGCTTAGGACGCGCCTGCTTGAGGATTGTGGAGCATCGGCGACTGTCGGATGCTGGTCGAGCTTCACACTTGAGACAGTGGGCTGCTGCCAGATATACCGGTGAATTAGATAATCCGGGGCCAAAGACCGCAGCAGACGCTTGGGCCATGGCGGCAATACGCCGCGGCAGGCGTCATCTTAGGCGAGCGGCGAATGAGAATATACCGACGCGTAAGCGAGGGAACGATCGGCAATACACTGCGTTCCCTCGCTCACGCGTCGGGTTGTGATTGGTACGTTCTTATTTGCCGCACGCCTTACCGAACGATCATCCAGCAATCTTTGAAAAAGACAGGAACGGGGACCAACCAATGAGCTCTGAAGGACGTAAACAAGATCCATTTGGCGCGCGTGGAACGCTCGATACCAAATCAGGACCGGTTGGCATCTACCGCCTATCGCGGCTTGAAGAAGACGGGATCTGTCGCGTCAGTGAGTTGCCCTATTGCATCCGCCTGTTACTCGAAGCGGCGTTGCGAAGTTGCGATGGATACGAAGTGACCGAGGACGATGTTCGCAACGTGGCGGGATGGTCGCCGACGGATCTGGGCGCCGTCGAGATTCCTTTCAAGCCAGCGCGGGTCGTCCTACAAGACTTCACCGGGGTTCCCTGTGTTGTTGATCTGGCCGCCATGCGAAGCGCCATGAAGCGCCTTGGTGGCGATCCCAAGAAGATCAACCCCTTGATTCCTGTCGATCTGGTGATTGACCATTCGGTTCAGGTCGATCGCTTCGGGACAGGCGATGCCCTGCAACTGAACGTCGAGCTTGAGTTTTCGCGCAACCGCGAACGCTATGAATTCTTGCGATGGGGCCAAGAGGCGTTCGACAATTTCCGTGTCGTTCCGCCATCGGTCGGGATCGTCCATCAAGTCAATCTTGAGTTCCTGGCCAAAGGTGTCTTTCTCCGAGAAGATCACATCGGTCCGGTCGCCGTCCCAGACACGTTGGTGGGCACCGACAGCCACACCACGATGATCAACGGACTCGGCGTGCTGGGTTGGGGCGTGGGCGGGATCGAAGCCGAAGCCGTGATGCTCGGTCAACCGATCTATATGCTGCTGCCCGAGGTCGTCGGGTTTGAACTCACAGGCGAGTTGCCCGCCGGGACGACCGCGACGGACTTGGTGCTCACGGTTACCGAAGCCCTGCGAAACCAGGGGGTCGTTGGCAAGTTTGTCGAGTTCTACGGTTCCGGAGTGTCGCAGTTGCGATTGGCCGATCGCGCGACGATCAGCAACATGGCGCCAGAATATGGCGCGACGATGGGCTTCTTTCCCGTCGATGGCGAGACCCTGCGATACCTCCACACAACGGGACGTACAGACGCCGAGATTGATCTGGTCGAGCGGTATACAAAGGAGCAGGGAATGTTCCGTACCGATGATGCTGCCGTTCCGCAATACAGCCAAACTTTGTCACTGGACATGGGAACGGTCCAAAGCTGCTTGGCGGGCCCCAAGCGGCCACAAGACCGAATTCTGCTTTCGGACATGAAAGAACAATTCGCGAAATCGTTGACCGCGCCGGTCAATCAACGTGGCTTTGCGCTGCAGGGCGATGACCTGACAACAACAGCCACCCTCGATCAAAACGGCGAATCGAGTTCCATTGGACACGGCGCCGTCGTCATCGCCGCGATTACGAGTTGCACGAATACCAGCAACCCGTCGGTGATGATTGCCGCTGGTTTGTTAGCAAAGAACGCGGTCGAACGTGGGCTAACCGTTCAGCCGCACGTCAAAACAAGTTTGGCCCCGGGGTCTCGCGTCGTCACCGATTATCTGGCCCGCGCCGGGCTTGACGTACCCCTGGACAAGCTCGGGTTCCAAACGGTTGGCTACGGTTGCACAACATGCATCGGCAACAGCGGACCACTGCCGCCGCCGGTCGCCAAGGCAATCACATCGGCCGATCTCGTGGCGTCTTCGGTAATTAGCGGAAATCGCAATTTTGAAGGGCGGATCAGTCCGTTGGTCAAGGCAAATTACTTGGCCAGCCCACCGTTGGTCGTAGCCTATGCCTTGGCTGGAACGACCGATCGCGATTTGAAAACCGAACCGCTCGGCAAAGGAAACGACGGTAAAGATGTCTACTTGAAGGATATTTGGCCCAGCTCCGAAGAAGTGAACCAGACTGTCGAACAGGCGGTCACCCCCGAGATGTTCGCGACACGCTACGCGAACGTTTTCGCTTCCAACGAAAAGTGGAACGCGATCGACACCGCCAGTAGCGATTTGTACCCCTGGGAGGAAAAGAGCACCTACATTCAAGAACCCCCGTTTCTCCAGGACATTGGCCCCGAACCGGGTGAGATTCAACCGCTGCGTGATGCACGCGTGCTCATTGCGCTGGGAGATTCCGTGACAACCGATCACATTTCGCCCGCCGGCGCGATCGCCAAGGATGGTCCTGCTGGCCATTTCCTAATGGAACATGGCGTGGAGCAAAAGGACTTCAACAGCTTCGGCTCTCGACGTGGCAACGATCGTGTGATGACACGCGGAACATTCGCCAACATCCGCATCCGCAATCAGTTGGCCCCAGGTACCGAAGGCGGCGTAACGCGACATCTTCCCGATGGCGAGCAAATGTCTGTGTACGATGCGGCCCTGAAGTACCAACAGGAGAAGGTACCGCTGGTCGTTTTGGCGGGAGCCGAGTATGGCACCGGGAGCAGTCGTGATTGGGCCGCGAAGGGAACCTTCTTACTGGGCGTTCGCGCCGTGATCGCATCGAGCTACGAACGCATCCACCGCAGCAACTTAGTCGGCATGGGCGTACTGCCTCTGGAACTACCAGCCGGCCAAACGTGGCAATCGCTCGGGCTAACCGGCGAGGAGACCTTCACCATCCACGGCCTTGACGACTCGCTGAAACCACGTAGTGCGCTGACCGTCGAAGCGAAATCCGCCGACGGAACTTCAAAGCAGTTCGAGGTCACCGTCCGCATCGATACGCCGGTCGAGCTTGACTACTATCGCAACGGCGGAATCCTCCAGGCCGTCTTGCGGAAGATTCTCAAGACAGGCTAAACGCCTATGTCCG
>CAZNXE010000213.1:8744-9930 GCA_964576465.1 uncultured Planctomycetaceae bacterium | reverse complement strand
CTGAAAGATAGTTAGAACACTTTAGGTGGTCAAAGATGCGACGATCGAGGCTGGTAAAATTCAACGATTCCAAAAAGCGAGAAGTTTTTTACTTGACAGAATCGTCGAATCCATCAATGATCGCTGATAGATAAGTAAGCGGGTTTGCTCCGCGCATCGTGCGGCGGTGGGAAAGCCCCCTAGAGACCAACTTCTAAACCGATGCCAATGAAATCCGAGTGAGAGTCTCCGCTGCGGAATAATGCACGGATACGGCATTCGGGTTTTCGCCTCTTGGCATCAGAGTAGCCAACTCTTTGGCTGCTGACTTTCTTCGCCTTGGCGCATTCCTTGCTCCGTTTCCTCTCCGCAATGCGCTCCCGGGCACCATCGCCCGATTTGCCGCATTCATCGCCGGATCGACTTCTCCTCGCCTTCTTGCAATCGATCCCCGGGCAGTAATCCCCCGTTGCCCTGTGCCAACCGCGAATTGTGCTGCGCGGTTGCTGGCGCACACGGAAACGGCGGACTGTGGCTTGATCATTTCGTCATCGGAGATGTGCGAACGATGCACCAATTTATTCAGATCCTTACGACAAGACGTGCAAACAAGCTGACCATGCTTGCGATCCTCCTAGCGTGGATGGCATCGCAGGCAGTCGCCGCCCCCATGGTCGGGTATCAACTGCGAATGGCTAGCGACAAGCGTTTGCTGCTCGCGCCAAACAATCCGAATGTTCGGATGCTGGTCTCGAAGAAGACGAAGTACGACCGCATGATCGAACGGAGGATGCCGTACTTTGAACTGATCAACACATCAGAAGAAGCATCGCTGGACAATTGGGAGTTCAGCATCGGACAAGTCGAAAACAATTTCCAGAATATCGAGATTCTTGACGCGCCAACTTCTGGGCTTGGCGCTTCCTCAGTACAGGCGACGTTGCAAGAGACGCTTCCCCTGGCCACGCCATCCGCCAATCTGCTATCGATGAACTTCGAGGGCTTGACTCCTGGCCAGTCGGTTATTGGCCGCATCACACTGGCACCAGACGACCCGGGGGTAATGGGGATTCCCGACTTCCGAAATGTGTTCTTTCAGTTGGGCAGTCCGGAGCTTCCGGAAGTGACGAACAATGCCACGATTCGTACTTCCTTTTCCGATGGTACGACCCTTGAAGGGATGTTGCCCAATTTTTTGCATGCGGAA
>CAZNXE010000213.1:0-8734 GCA_964576465.1 uncultured Planctomycetaceae bacterium | reverse complement strand
TATTGGCCCAGCTCTCATTCCTTGCAGCAACGACTCGTTCTTAGAGCAAGAAGTGTATGAATACGGCCAGCAGGGCGAATCGACCGCTGTCGTTCCCGAACCAGGGGCATTCCTCCTGGCGCTACTGGGGCTCGCGTGCTTGCTTGGTCGAAACCTAGTTCGCCGCATCGGCTGCCGCTGAGCTTCTTGCGTCCGAGTTCGTTCGTTCCTGTCGATGAAGCCCCGTGCGCGACATCGATTGCCGCACATGAATCTCGGCAGTATTAAGAGTCTTCTATTCCGAATTCAGGTCCGCGTAAAAAAATTCCCCCACCAAGACATCGTCTCTGTGGGGGAATTCTATTGGCTGTTCAAGTGTTCAAGACATTTGGCACGAGTGCCGCTGGTTCGACCTACATCGTGGTTAGCACCGCGGCGAGCAGCGGAATACTGGCAACGCTTATTGCTCCGCCAACCCAGCGTAGGGCTGTGTTCTGTGACAATCGAATCATGGCCAGCCCCAAGACAATGCCAAAGGCGTGCAGCATGGCTGTTGCCGCGACGAAACCAATCGCGTAGGTGCCCCAGCCACCTTCAAGCACATGGGCGTAGCCGTGGAACAAAGCGAAGGCCCCCACCACAACGGCGGCCACGGTTGCCGACATGCGAAACGATGTAGCGATCAACAGGCCAAGCACCAACACCGAGGCGGCAATCACCGGCTCGACCAATGGCAGCGTTATCCCCGTCTGGGCCAGTAGCCCGCCCACGATCATCGCGGCGACGAATACCGATGGCATCACAATCGCAGCACGGCGACCAAGCTGTACGGCGAGAAGTCCCACGGCAACCATCGCCAACAGGTGATCCCAACCCAGCGGATGGACGAGGCCGTCGATGAGATGATGTCCGACATGGCCCGGGTGTGCCCAGGCGGGCTGAGCCAATGTACCCATGAACAACCATGCACCAGCCGTGCAGGCAATTTTTCGCGACATGAAAGCGATCTCCGTGTCTTGTGAGCGAGCAGTGAAATCTGAATCTGTCGGGTTGCGCGACGGCGATGCCGCGGCAAGTAACCCGCATCGTGAATGCGCCCCCCCCGCCAAAAATCGAAGCCACCCCCTGCCGATGAGTCCACTATACGCGCGAACAATGGGAAAAACGAGTTCGGGGCTGCCCGCGGCATGGCCCCCGCCATTTGGGGGCATCCGCCGTTGTTTGGCCGTTACAATCGCGCTGATCTCGCAAAGCGGAAAAATTGTTGTCCCTGCTCTCGGGCAATCAGCCATTCCCGTACGAGGTATTTGGAAAGTGCGCGTGTTGACCGATGGGGCGGTCATACCGACAGCGCGTCCTAGGCAAGGTGGAGATGAGTTTATCACCTCCGCCGCACCAATACCCGATAGAGAATCAATGACGCGCTGCGTGCGCGATTCGATTCACATCCGTCAACACTTCGCGTGGAGCAACGGGCCATGTCCAACGTCGGCAATATTCTGCTAGACAAAGAAATTCTGTTGGAGAGCGGCACCAACGAACTGGAAGTGCTTGTCTTCACGGTTGCCGACTACACGTTTGGCATCAATGTGGCCAAAGTTCGCGAGGTGTTGCAGCTTCAGCCGATCACGAATCTACCACGAGCACATCGATCGGTGCGCGGTGTTTTCAAGCTTCGCGATCTTGTTGTGCCCTGTGTTTCTCTGTACGAACATCTGCAACTTGGAGAAGTCGGCGACAAGGCCGAATCGACGATGATTCTCACCGACTTCAATCGCCAACAAACGGCGTTTCTAGTCGATGGAGTAGAGCGAATCCATCGTCTAAGTTGGGAGCAAATTCTCCCCGTTCCGTCGTTGATGTCGCTCAACAATATCCCCGTCACCGCGGTGGCTCGTGTCGACGATCGCTTAGTTGTATTGCTGGACTTCGAAATGATCATCGATCAAGTGACGGGAGCCCCCGTCGAGGTCACCGCCATCGAGAATCCAACCAACATCCCACGGAACGAATTGAAAATCGTGCTGGCAGACGACTCGCCCACGGTGCGCAAGAGTGTGACCAAGATCTTGGCAGCCAGCGGTTACACACAACTGCGTTACTTTGAAAACGGTGGCGACGCCTGGGAGTGGCTCGAACAACAAGCCCGACAGACCGATCAAGTCCACGACATCGCCGACCTACTCATTAGCGATATCGAGATGCCACGGATGGATGGTTTTCATCTCACCAAGAAGATCAAGCAACACCCTATTCTTGGCTCCCTGCCCGTGCTGCTGTTCTCATCGATCGTAACTCCCGACAACGACAAGAAGGGAAAAGCCGTCGGCGCGGACGCGCAAATCGCCAAACCTGAACTGGACCGAATCGTCGAGATTGCGGATGAGTTGATTTCGTCATCCAAGTTGGGAGTGCAAGCCGCGGCGACGCCCAGCAATGTGAGTACCGAAGCAAAAAAGAATTCCGCTGCCGATACCTCAGTGGCCGCGAAAACGTCGCAAAAGCCCTCTCGTGATGTGAACTCTGCCAGTAGTACTTCAGCGAGAGCAATCGACCCGGAACTGTGGAGTTCGTTCCGCGGCGAGCTTCACGATCATCTGCCGAACTTGCAACAGCTCGTGGGAATCTCCGATGGAGAAGCGCCGGCAGAAGCGACCATTCAGGATTTGGCACGTCGACTGCACACGATTAAAGCTGCCGCGATGGTCGTCCCGATCGATCCGATTTCCCAAACCACGCACCTCGCGGAAGGATTGCTTGATGTGGTCAGCACGTCGAACGATGTTGCGTCGTCTTGGGAGATGATGATTCGTTACGTCAACTGGCTCCAATCCATCGACGAATCGACGCCACGCACCGTCGATCAGGTGCTCAACGAAGCACCCGCTCTTGAGATCGATTTGGCCGATGCTGCGTTGTCAGCAGCCAAGTAGTGCGGCTCGCGCCGCTTGTGGAAGTCGCGATTTAGAGCCACGAATATCGCTGTCTAGTACGGCGACCGCCTGGCTTGACAGCCTGTTGCACATTGCAGCTACAACCGGCCTGTTTCGCGGTCAAAGCCGCTCTGCGACAAGTGGTTAAACCGTGGCCGGCTTGTGGAACGTTTGGCCCAACGCATTCCGCCAGCGAATGAACCTCGAGTGCGATTGTCGCAACACGTCAACCATCTCGAACTGGTCGAGCGGCTTCACCAAGTAATCGCTGGCTCCGAGTTCAATTGCCTCGGAGATGGCCTGTAGCGAAGAATGCCCCGTGAGAAAAATGACCTGAGTCCAGGGGTTGCGTGCCTTGGAGAATCGCAACAACTCCAGACCGTCGATGTCGGGCATTTGCAGATCGGTGATCAACACGTCACAGCACTGTTGGTCTATCCACTGCCGCGCATCATGCGGATCGGTAAAATCAACCGTATCGATGATGTCGCCTAGCGCTTGATTCACGACTCGGGTTACAATCCGTACGATCGCCGGGTCGTCGTCGATCACCACGAGTTGAAGTTTTTGCTGGATCGATTGGCTCATCGCCGCGTCTCTCTTTTTTGTAACCGAGATATTGGCCGTTGACTTGTTTGGCAGCTCCCACGATCGCGGATGCGGCCGATCGACCGCTTCCATCCCACACGGGAGCCCAAGGAAAAGATAGCTCACCCGATGTACATTGGCCCCCGTTTAGGCCCGCTTTGAAAACGTGATTGCCGGCCAACAACATCTTCGTAACCTATTATTTATCAGCATGTTACGAACGCCACATTGCGCCGATTGCCCACTAGGGGCTGATTTTTGTGACCGCTCGGTCCTGGGCGGCTACAAAGTTTACGAAGCCCAGTGGTGACGGCGCAGACTGGAGAACTAAGGTGAAGGCCGTCGTGGACGAAACCGAATCGACCGACGAAAGACTCATCGCCGAGGCGGCACGTGAGGATTCCGATGGTCCGGCGTTCGTGGAGTTGGTCTCTCGCCATCAGCAGCGCGTGTGGAGCATTTGCTTTAGGCTGCTCAACAACGAGCATGATGCCGCTGACGCCGCGCAGGAAGTGTTCGTGAGGTTATTCGTTCATCGAGCGAAGTTTGCCGGGCGATCCAAATTTACAACTTGGCTGCACGGGATGGCGGTCCGGACGTGTCTTTCTATTCGCCGTGGTCGTGGACGAAGGCAACGATACGAACAGGCCGCCGCCGAGGAAGCGACACGACGGGGAGATTCGACTTCTCCAGCAACGATGGCTGGATGCGACGTGATGGAAATGCTCGATATCCTCAACGACGAGGACCGGGCAATGTTGATCTTGAAATATGCCGAGGGCAACACCTACGAAGAATTGGCCGACATTTTTGAACGATCCGTGAGCGCATGCAAGATGCGTGTCAGCCGAGCACGAGAAGCGCTACGCCAGCGGTTCGGAAAAGACTTCTGAATGCTTGTGATGACCTGCCAGGAAACCGTAGGCCGCGAAGAATTGTAGGGTGGGAGGTTCTGTCGGAACAGCAAGCGAACCACTTCGATTTGCTTCGCCGCCGACAGGTTCACCCACCTTTCGGTCCGCCCAAACAAGGTGGGTAAACCTGCTGGCGAATTGAGATTGTGCAATGGCGACGTACCATCCGCCAGCAGAACTACCCACCCTACAAAATATGTAAAACCTAAGAGTTTCGCCTGAAGGCGAGGGTTTTAGACCCATCGCAGGGAAAACAAAAGGATGTTCGTGAGATGTCAGACAACCTGTTGGAACAACTTGGGAGCCGTGAGATTCCGCCCGTGCCCGAGGAATTCGACGAGCAGTTGCACGCTCGTGTGAATCGCACGTTGTTGACGCGTGATCTGTTCGATCTCGGGCTGAGGGCCACTCCCTGGGCGATGGGCATCTTTGCTCAGGCGGTGATCGATTTGCTCGGATTCACACTGAGTGGACACCTGCAAGACGAACGCCCCAAGCGGCGAAAATAACCGAGGCATCCAGAAAGACTTTGCTCGAAGCAATCTACTTGGCAACTCCCAGCCAAGCAGCAGAAATACTTATCTTGAGTGAGGCAACAATCGATAGCCCCGAGCGAGAGTACGTCGTCAATTCGTCACGCCCTCTCGATCGTCGGGTTTTTAGTAAACACCGGAGGTCCAATCATGTTCACACTTATCGCAGAAACCGCTCCCACGCCGACGACCAATCCGCTGGCCAACTTGGATTCCGTCGCCGATTGGAAGCAAGCATTTGTCAACAGCTTTTCACAGGCGATTGGTGAACTAGGGGCGATCATTCCCAACACGGTCGCCATGCTGGTCGTGCTTGTGATAGGTTTTGTGGTCGCCAAGGTGCTGGCCCGCGCGACCGCTGCCTTGTGCGATGCGATCGGCCTTCCAGCGGCCACCCAGCGCAGTGGACTTGCCGACTCGATGAAGCAGGTCGGTATCAATCGGGGCGTGGCCGACATTGTGGGGCAGATTGTCTTTTGGCTTACAATGTGCGTTTTCTTGACGACGGGGTTCAACATTCTGGGGCTCGATGCGCTCTCCGACGCAATGTCCCAAATCGTGGCCTACATCCCCAAACTGCTGGTGGCCACGGTGGTGGTCGTGGTCGGCTTGCTGGTGGCTTCGTTTCTGCGGGGCTTGGTGGCCACGAGTGCCGATCGCGTGGGGCTATCGTACGCCGAGCATCTGGCCAACGGATGCTACTACGTGTTGGCCCTGATGACGTTCATGGCCGCCTTCGACCAGTTGGGAATCGAGTTCTCACTGCTCAAAGAGATTATCCTCATCGCCTTCGCAGCAATGGCCCTTGGGTTCTGTCTGGCCTTCGGCTTGGGCGGGCGTGATGTGATGGCGGGAATTCTGGCCGGCTATTACACTCGACAGCGGCTCCATGCGGGCGATCAGGTTCACGTGGCCGATCTACATGGAACGGTTCGCGAAGTAGGCCCCGTGGCCACGATCATCGAGACCGAAGAAGACGGGCTCTTGCACCGACACAGCATCCCCAACACCAAGATGCTAAACGAAGCCGTGCGGTAAACGCTTCGCTTGAGAATGCCGATTCTACATATAAATGCGATCCCACAGCCAAATAGATCGCTGCAAGGTTGATTGAGTACAGTACCCTTTCAAAATTGTCCTAACGCGAATCGGAGCGACAAGACGGCTATTGAATTTTTTTCTCATAGCGTTCGCGCGATGTCCGTAGGCGTAGTCGCCAAATCAGTCGCGACGATTCCCAGATGAGCCACAGTCCTCTGTGTTCCGTCGCGGCAAACGGCTTGATTCAACGCGACAACTAAAGCTCGTTCTGGGCGTGGTGCCTGATTCTCAGGATTGTAACGATGCCTGCGTCAACATCAAATTGAAAGACAATTCGATGGGTTGGATGGGCGCCGATGCCAAATAAAAGCTGACGTACGCCTGAGTGAGAAAGACCAGCTTCCGGCACTAGTGGACACCGTTCTGGCATGCGTTCCAACGTTGCGATTGTCTCGAAGATTCGCTCATACCATTTCGCTCCTTGATCCGCCGACCGGTTTTTCGCCCACCAAGCAAAAGCTTCCTGAATATCAGCCTTAGCAGGTTCGGTAATCTGAATCCTTGGCATTTAGCGTGACGTCAATCCGTTCAACTCTCGGAATTCACGATCGAATTCGGAGAAGTCTGTGACCTGCCCAGCATCCATGGCGTCAATGCCTTCTTGAATGGCTAGGCGTTCGCGTTCCTTGCGAAGTAAGCTGTTTACGAATTGATCGACGTTGGCAAATCCCGCCGCTAACGATAACTGCTGAGTGTCATCCGGAATCTGAATCTGCATAACACCACCTCCAATCGGGGCGAAAGGATTTGAACCTTCGACCTTCGGTCCCCCAGACCGACGCGCTAACCAGGCTGCGCCACGCCCCGAGATGATTGTTCTGCGAACGGTGCGTTCGCTTCGCTCGACTCACGACACGTCATGGGAAATTCTGCCGACGTGCCGCTTGCGACTTGTCAAACTCTACCGGCTTCGCCACATTGTGTCCAGTTCCTTGGCCCATTGTGGTGGCGAACCGTGTTGCGTCGAGAGACCGTTCGTAGCGAAGCGTACCGCACGGAACCTGGAACGCATCATGGCGTTCGGTGGAACGGTTCTTGGTCAGATGAAGGGCGATAGATTCACTTCGAGAGGAGATTGATCGTTTTGGAACCGTTTGGTGATCGACTTGCGGCGGCGGTGCAGCGGTGTGGGAATCCGGTGATGGTGGGGCTTGACCCTCGGTTGAGTGAAATTCCCCAAAGCCTTAAGAACATTGCGCCTGAAGGGCTTAAGCCAGGGCAGGATGCGGCCATCTATGGTCGGTTTTGCATGGAGGTGATTGATGTCGTCGCGCCGCTGGTGCCGGTGGTGAAGCCGCAGGTGGCGTTCTTCGAGCAACTTGGCCCTCATGGCATGTCGATTTTGGCCGCGGTCATTCGGCACGCCCGTCAAGCAGGTTTACTGGTGGTGATGGATGCCAAACGGGGAGACATTGGCTCGACCGCGGCTGCTTATGCCGATGGATGGTTGGGGGCTGACAGCGCGTGGGGTGCCGACGCGCTGACAGTGAACCCCTATCTGGGCGACGATAGTTTGACACCGTTTGTCGACGTCGCCCACCAGCGCAACGCGGGGCTGTTCGTGCTGGTGAAGACTTCCAACCCTGGAGGCAAACGTTACCAGGACCGCGCGACCAGCGACGGCACACTCCTCTATGAACAGGTTGCCGAAGATATTGAACAGCTCGCCGCCGCGCGTTTCGGTGCCAGTTGCTATAGTTCGATTGGCGCGGTGGTGGGAGCAACATACCCGGCGGAGCTGGTAAAGCTACGGGACATGATGCCGCATAGCTGGTTGTTGGTGCCCGGCTATGGAAGCCAGGGTGGCACGGCAAAGGATGTCGCGGGCGCCTTCGACAACCAGGGTCTTGGCGCGGTGATCAACAGTTCCCGAGGAATCATTTTCGCGCACAGCCGAGCACCTTACGCAGAGCGTTACGGCGAAGCTCGCTGGCAAGATGCGGTCGCGGCGGCGACTCAGGACATGATCGACGAACTGCGAACCGAAACCACTGTCGGCAAGTTGTCAGGCAGCAACTAATCTTGCGAGTTAGTTTTCGTCGCCTGCTCGAAGCCAGGGAGTCAGGGTCGGTTCGTACTCGCAGATTTCGTTGGCGGCGAAATATAGCTCGCACTCCCGCTTCGAGGCCTCGGGGCCATCGGACGCATGGACGAGATTCATCTGCTGGCTGGAACTGAAGTCGCCGCGAATCGTGCCGGCAGCGGCTTTGAGGCCACTGGTGGCCCCAAGCATGTCGCGCACCACACGGATGGCTTCGAGCCCTTCGATGATCGCCACCACAACCGGAGCGCCGGTGATGAACGCTTCGAGTGAAGGGTAAAACGGCTTCTTCACATGCTCAGCATAGTGCTTTCCGGCCAGCTCAGGCGTGATGCGCATCAGCTTCATCGCCACGAACTTGAGACCTTTGTCCTCGAAGCGCGTGATAATGCGGCCCGTAAGGCGGCGCTCGATACAGTCGGGTTTGAGAATGACGAGCGTACGCTCCATGGCCGTTGAACTCCGGGACTCGAATGTGAAATGATAAAGCGATCGAGTCGCGAATTTTAGAGGATCGACGGCGGCGGCTCAAGGCGTGCGGCAGATAAGAACGTACCAATCACAACCCGACGCGTAAGCGAGGGAACGCCGTGTATTACCGGTTGGTCCCTTGCTCACGCGTCGGGTTGGTATTTTCTCATTCAC
>CAZNXE010000212.1:0-9964 GCA_964576465.1 uncultured Planctomycetaceae bacterium | reverse complement strand
AACCGTATCGCTGAGAATTAAACGAGTAGGCGAAGAGGAACTGCTGACGATTGAGAATGTCGAGCTTCGTCCCACGACAGAATTAGCAAGCCTTAGCCAGTTGCTAAATCTCTCGATCCTCGACGGTCAACCGGTCGTTGTGCCGGCGCTCGGTGTTGCCTATCAGGTGCTCAACCGCGTTGAATCGGTCATGTCCGACGGACCCGCATCCGGCGAAGTGACGCCGGGGCAGATGATTGTGGGGGCCAAGATCATTCCGCCGAAAGATGCGCAGCCGGAAGGGCGATTCAAAGAGATCGAATTCGAGTTCGTCAACAAGAAAGAACAGGCGAACTTTCCCACGCTGCTGGCCGCCGTGCAGGAGTATCCCGTCGATTCGAAGGTCGAGCTGCAATTGAGCGACGGAGAAGAGAACAGCGAAGCAAAGACCGTGACCATCGCATCGCAAACGGCCGCGGATTGGTTCAATCCTGACCGTGTGTTGGATACTCAGCAAATGAAAGGCAAGCTGCAAGCCGAAACCATCGCCCAGGCGCTCGAACTGGGTGCGGGCGAAACCAAGGGTGCCTTGCTAATGGTCTTCAGCTTCCTGCAGAAAATAGGAAGTCAGATCTCCCCCCGCATGTTGGGCGGCCCCGTCACCATCTTCAAAGTGGCCAATCAAGCAGCCGAGGCCGGATTGTCCCATCTGCTCATCTTCACGGCGATGCTCAGCGCGAACTTGGCGGTGATCAACTTCCTGCCGATCCCCGTACTCGACGGCGGCCACATGGTCTTCTTGACGCTCGAAGGCATCCGCGGCAAGCCAGTCGGCGAGCGAGTGCTCGTCTCATTCCAAACCGCTGGCTTTCTGTTCATCGTGGGACTGATGGCATTTGTTCTCGCACTGGATTTCGGGCTCATTCCACGGTTTTGACCAACCGGGGTGCGACCACCACCTCAAACTGCCGGTCATCGCAAGTCATGAGTGAAGACATGCAAGGATCGGAATCGTTCGGCGATGTCGAGGCGGTACTCTTCGACGCCGTCGGCACGTTGATCCGTCCTGCAACACCGGTTGCCGAGATCTATGCGGAAGTCGGTCGCCAGCACGGCATCGAGCTGAGCGTGAGCGAAATCAATCTACGATTTCGCAAGGCCTTCGCCCGTCAGGAACAGCTTGACACGCCATGGGAAGATGGACGCACGAGCGAACTGCGCGAACGTCAGCGATGGCGCGATATCGTGGCCGACGTTTTCGATCGCACAGACCACCTCGAAACGCTATTCGACGAACTTTGGGACTACTTCGGCGAAGCCAAGGCGTGGCGACTCGACGCCGATGCAGCGGAAGTTATCCAACGGATTCGTAACTCGGGTCGCATGGTTGGCGTGGCGTCGAACTTCGATGTGCGATTGCGGACGATTGCCGATTCGCATCCGCCGCTGGACGAATGTCGGTTGTTCATCTCGTCGGCACTCGGCTGGCGAAAACCCCGGCGAAGGTTTTTCGAGGAAATAGAAGCAACGCTGTCAGTGCCTGCACCAAGGTTGATGATGATCGGCGATGACCTGACGAATGACTTTCATGGCGCTAAACGCGCTGGCTGGCAAGCGATTTTGCTGCATCGCGACGACCGCGGAGCTGCCGCGACACCCGTTATTAGGGACTCAACGGCTCAGCCGTGCATCGCCCGCTTGATCGATGTGCTCGAACTATTGGACGTCTGAGCGTCGCAAAGATTCATGATTCAAGCTGCTCTGATCTTGCCTGAAAAATGTCACTACGGTTAGAACGTGTTTTGAAATACCATTCCGCTCATCGATCCGCGAATTCAACTCGACGAAGTGCAAAGGACTGCAACCCATGCCAATCCGGCTGGCAGAATTAGCGTCATTGATTGGCGGTCGCCTGCGAGGCGACGGTGACACGAAGATCCACGGAGCCGCTCCGCTCTACGAAGCGAACTCCGGTGACATCACGTTCATCGACCATGAAAACAAGACCCAACTGCTTGCCGAGTCGTCGGCTACGGCCGCAGTTGTTTCACCAAACATTTCCAGTGGCGAACGGCCGGCAATCGAGGTTGACGACGTCCATGCCGCCTTTACGGCCTTGGTGCTGCATTTTCGTCCCCGCCGAACAACATCCGAGATCGGAATTCATGCGTCCGCCGTGGTCAGTTCCACTGCACAGTTCGGATGCGACGTCGCGGTGCATGCCACCGCGGTGATCGGCGATGAGGTCACCATCGGCGATCGGGCCACGATCCACTCCGGAGCCCTTATCATGGCCGGGTGTGTGATCGGTGATGACGTAACGATCTATCCCGGCGTCGTGCTCTACGAAGACACCCAGATTGGTTCCAGAACAATCATTCATGGCGGAGCGGTGCTCGGCGCAAACGGTTTTGGTTACGATCATCGAGAAGGCCAGCACATCGCGACCCCGCAGTTGGGATACGTACGGATTGAAGAAGATGTGGAGATCGGCGCCAACACCACGATCGACCGCGGCACCTACGGCGCGACGGTGATTGGTGCGGGCACCAAGCTCGACAACCAAGTGCAAATTGGCCACAACTGCCGCATCGGGCGGCACAATCTTCTTTGTTCGCAAGTTGGAATTGCCGGCAGTACAACCACGGGAGACTACGTCGTCATGGGAGGTCAAGTTGGCGTTCGCGACCACATCCACGTCGGCTCCCAGTCGACGATCGGTGCCATGGCGGGCCTCATCAATAACGTTCCTGATGGAAGTCGAATGTTTGGGCTTCCGGCGTGCCTCGAGGGAGCCCAAAAGCGACAGCTAGCCTCCTTGTCGAAACTACCGGAGATGCGTCGCCAATTCAGAAAGCTCTGCAAACAAGTTGAACAGCTTATGCAAAACGCCCAACAATCGACGCTGCCACCCGAGTGGCTAGATGAAGACAACGAAGAAAACACCGGTCGCGATGCGGCCGCATGAGCGTGGCAACCGCGAGCCCGTGGCACCAAGAGCGGAAGCTAGACCGAACAATCGATTGGCACTGAACGTGAACGACCCCACCGCACGGGCAACCGTTGCGACAAACTCCGACGACGCGCCCAAGCCCAAGATCGGCATTCTTGCAGGCTGGGGTGAATATCCGCTGGTCCTCGCCGCCGCGTTGCGTAAGCAGGGATACGACGTGTATGGACTGGGAATTAAAGACCATGCCGACGTCGCGCTGGCAGACCTGTGTACCGACTTTCAGTGGGTCGGGTTGGCCAAGCTTGGCCACGCGATTCGTTTCTTCAGGCAGCGGGGCGTCCAACAGGTCACCATGGCGGGCAAGGTTCACAAGGTACTTCTGTACCAACCCTGGGTGTGGTTCAAACATCTTCCCGACTGGCGAGCCGTTCGACGCTTCCATGCCATGTTTCTGTTCAACCGCAAAGACCGTCGCGACGATACGTTGCTAAACGAAGTCATCGCCGAGTTTGCCATCGACGGCATTCATTTTGAACCACCCACCGATTTTGTTCCGGAGTTGCTCGTGAAGTGGGGAACGCTAACGCGCCGCGGACCATCGTCCAACCAGCGGAAGGATGTTGAATTTGGCTGGCAGCTTGCCAAGGAAATGGGCCGCTTGGACATCGGGCAAAGCGTTGTCATTAAAGGTCGCACCGTCATCGCGGTCGAAGCCATCGAGGGAACCGACCAGTGCATTCTTCGGGCCGGTCAGCTCTGCCAAGCGGGTGGCTTCACGGTCGTCAAGGTCGCAAAACCGCAACAAGATATGCGATTTGACGTCCCGACGATCGGCATGGGAACCATGCGGGCGATTGCAGAAGCAGGGGGTCGCGTGCTGGCAATCGAAGCGGGGCGAACGATCATCGTCGACGAGCCAAGCGTTGTCGAATTCGCCCAGCGGCATCGCATTTCCATCGTCGCACTCCACGACGAGGTCAACTCCAGCGATCGGGACGCCGCCGAGGCTGCTTAACGAAACCTCGATCGGTCTCTCAGCCCCGCCGTCCAACAGTAAATCCAGGTTTCGACTGGCTCAATGTCCCGCCCGGTGTCACTACCACGCAATTGGCCGACGAATACTTGTCGGCTATCATTATGAAAATAATCCTGAATGCTTCGCTGGCACGCGACCGCGATGCGTGCAATCGAACTAATAACACGCTCTGCTGGCGGTATCGAAACGCTGCAATCACAGTCGGAAGGAATGGTGTGGTTTATGGCAACTCAAAATGACACGGCAGACAACGCAACTGCTGCCTTGGAGCTGACGCGCGATGAAGCGAGGCTCATCCTGAAATCGCTTTTTGCGACGCGCAATGGTCGGCGCTACGAGTTCAGAACGGGTGACGGCAAGACTGAGAAAGCCCAGGCTCCACTGTTGGCGATGCTGGATAGCCTCGACGAACGATTGCGGGCGACGTTCGAGCTGTAACACCACCCTTGTTCGCGAAGAAGCACATTCACCCGTCGATGAGGATCCTAGCTATGGATTTCCGTTGGAATGAATCAATCGCACGCCGAACCATGACCAACGTTCGCTCGCTGAAATCGTCGAAGTACGAAGTTGGACCGATCGCGCGGAGGATGCCACAACTGTTCTGCATGTTCCTGCTAGTCGTATCGCTCGGCTGGTTTACCGGCGATGTGATTGGGGCTGCCCCAGTCGATACGACGACGGACTCAGCGAGCGGCGAGACCGATACGATTCCGCCACCGTTGACGGAATACAAAGGGCGGCGGATCGCGCCCACGATGAGTTACCGCGGGGCACCGTGGCTCATACGTGCCACGCGAGAGAAGGAAGAATCGTGCCGCGAGTTGTTAAAGGCGCTCAACATCCAGCCAGGGCAAGTTGCCTGTGACATCGGATGTGGCAATGGTTTCTATACGCTCAAACTCGCCGAACTGGTTGGAAACGATGGCCAGGTTTTCGCGGTTGACATCCAGCCCGAGATGCTGACGCTGCTCAATGCACGCGCCAAATCGGAAGACGTGACGAACATCAAGCCGATCCTCTCAACCGCAATCGATCCGGATTTGCCTCCCCAAAGCGTTGACCTGATCTTGTTGGTCGACGTCTACCACGAGTTTTCCCATCCTGAGCAGATGCTGCAAGCACTGCGAAGGAGTCTTAAACCCAAGGGTCGCATTGCGCTGGTCGAATATCGCGAGGAAGATCCGTTGGTCCCGATCAAGCCGCTGCACAAGATGAGCAAGAAGCAGATGCTCAAAGAGTTTCTTCCCAACGGATTCCATCTCGTCGAGCAATACGACGCGCTGCCGTGGCAACATGTCATGTTCTTTTCTATCGACGATGCCGCGAACTAGTCGCCACGGATGATACTGCTTCTAGCTAAAGCCATGTTTTTCACGGCGTCGAGTTCACTTGGCATGATCGGGCCAGAGCAAAACTCGACACAATGGTCTAGTAGATATTAAGACGGACCCGTCGGTCCGCTTAAAATCAATAAATTCTTGTGATTATTTTCGATCGATTACAAGATCAGGAACAACACGGCTTGCCCACCTAGACGCCAAATATCGTGACGTTTTCGCACGCTAAGACGTTAGTTGCGTTTACCATTTCTGTGAGCAATCTCACTCGCATTTCAACGCATTCTGCCCCTCTAGCCCGACTGTTTGAAAAAGTCCTTCAATCCGGAATCATCGTCAAAAATGGTTACTTAGCGCGCTTAGTTCATGTGTCGTAAGTAATCGTGCAGTAACCACTTGCGATACCTCGAAGGTGGGAGATTGCTGTCAATTACAGCGCACATCTCGATTGCCTTGGTTGTAGGGCTGGTTTACGATAGGTCTTACATGACGAGTCGATTGCAAAGGCTGTATTCGGCTTGTTCGAGGCATTTGGTTGTTCGGATCGGTTGCCCGGCAGAACACTGCCCGACTTTAACCACTGCGTTAAGTTTGGCGGCATGAAAGCTTCGGCAATCGTTTCGGATGTGCTTTACGCGGTTGGGAACCGCATCGAAGCGACGGAGTTCCAAGCAGAAAAAAGTTTGACGCGTGCAATGAATCGGCGTCGGGCCAACATTCATCGTACAGCGACAAGGCGTGGCCGAGGCACCACGGCAAGTCGCAAAGAGGAAACGGTTTCCTCGAATACAAGTGAGAGAAACACTGCTAGTGAGTGGACATCTGCGATAGGGATGCGTGGGCCAGAAGGCGCATCACGATCGCGTGAACAGAGAAGGACGACGGTGCCGTTATTTGGGGCTGCATCGTTCGACGTACAGAGGCCCGATCTATGTCAACAACCGATCAAACGCACCGCTCCCAGGTGCGCCGCGCAACGCAGCAGCCCGATCAAGGGCTGTCCTGTCCACCGGACATGCCCGGTAGCTGGGTGCTTGGGAACAGCCCTGCCATTCGTCGAATCGCGTCACACGTTCGACGCGTTGCTGAATTCCCATGTACCGTGCTCGTTTCTGGCGAAACGGGTACCGGTAAAGAAGTCTGGGCGCGAATGGTGCACAGTTGCGGCACCCGAAAGTCTGGGCCGCTGATTCCTGTTAACTGCGCCGCACTTTCAGTTAGCTTGGCCGAGAGCCAGTTGTTTGGCCATGAGAAAGGCGCGTTTACCGGCGCCGCGGGCAGTTCGCTTGGCGTGTTTCGCGCGGCCGAGAAAGGGATTGTGTTTCTCGACGAAATCGGCGAGATGCCGCTGGAATTGCAGCCCAAATTGCTTCGCGTGTTGCAAGAGCACGAAGTGACCCCCGTTGGCTCTTCGCATCCGGTAAGTGTCGACGTTCAGGTGGTCGCGGCCACGAATCGCGATCTCGAAGAGGAAGTTGCTGAAGGCCGCTTCCGCGAAGACTTGTACTACCGGCTTAGCATGGTCGAGTTCGTCATCCCGCCGTTGCGTGAGCGCGTGGAAGACATTGCCGAGTTCATTACGTTCTTCTCCGAGATGTACGCACGTCAGTACGAGAGCGAAATCTGGCGTCCCGATCCCGATATTCTGGCGCAGTTTTGCGAATATCCTTGGCCCGGTAACATTCGCGAGTTGGCCCATCTAATCGAGCAGTCATACATCCTCGACTGCGAGCCCAGCCTGCCCGACCGCAGGCGAGCGCGTTTTCAGCGGACGGCACTGCCACATTTGAACCTCAATCGTCTTCGCAACGAAGCGGTGAGACAGGCGCTCGTGGCAACGGGTGGCCACATGGGTCGCGCCTCGCACTTGTTGGGAGTTCATGCCAACACCATGACCCGGCTCGTGACCAAGCTCAAGGACGAAGAACTCGAAGAATCTCGTCCTGACGAGTCAGAATCGCATCACGGCCCATCCCGTCAGCGGTAAGTCAGTGTGACCGGGCGAGCCCTGCTCAGTCAGTTGCTTGCTCGCGCCCAACGTCGCGTCTTCCCGTGCAAGTCGCCAGCCACTGGAGGGTTGGCACGCCGTAGGGACGAAACTTTTCCAAGCGACCCTGGCTCAGGTCGGCCAACAGCCCACGATGCAGACCCAACTTGCTGGCAGCGGGTGTGTCGATCAGGCTGCTTGAATCATTCGCGCTCATCTGCAAGGCAACCAGGAATTCAAACTCACGCAGCGCCGATCGATCAAGCCAGCGCGATAGGTTGTTGTACGAATCGCACCACGCCAAGACGTGGATTCCCAGCGGCGCCCCTTCGCGGAGGATCTCGGCGAATTGCTTCGATGCACTGGGCGGCTTGTCTTCATCGATCGCTGAAAAACTGAACTCATCCTCTTCCCGCCGCAGATCTCGAAAGCGGGCCAAGTCGTATATCACGACATAGATCGACGGCGTGTTCTCATCACCAGATTGCTGCCGGCTCTTCAGGGCATCGGAAACCTCGACCAGGGCACTCTGACACGCGCGGGGCGTATGAACGGTCGCTTTGTGGGGATAGGCTTCCGCAAACTCTCGCCACATGTCGGATGACGCCGCCGTATCAGGTCGGGCGCCGTCGAAGATGTAGAATTGGGGCGAGCACTGGTCGTCGGACGTTTCAGGCGGCTGCCCTGCGGACAGCGAGACGATTGCCGCGGTGATCATCCCCAGCGCAGCCTCGGGTTGCTGCCCAACCATGAGCAGATTGGTACCACCTTGTCGCGAAAACTCGACCGCGGTGGGATCCTTAATCGCCACGGCATCCCCCAACCAGGCAGTTGGTGAAAGCGACGCACGGCCTGAAGCGAGTGCCGATTTTAGCTGGGCATTTTGCGTAATATCAGCCGGCACATTCCCTTCAAATATCACCACCCGATCATCGTCGCGAGACTGCTTCTCGGCCATCTCGCGGATGCGACCGAGGTAATGATCGCGGCGTTCGTCCGACAGCCACACAACCTGGAACGGGTGGTTCCCCTCGAACAGCCCGTTGGCGTCGTTATAGATCGCTTCGCCCGGCCGGCTGAGCAATCGCGCGGCCGTATTGTCCTCGCTAAGAATCAGATGAGCGTCGGCATCGCTGCATTGCAACGCAACGCGCACGGCCATTTGCCCCAGCGTACTTCGAGCCAGCGAGTAGGCTCCGGCGAGCGTCTGTGACCCTAGCAAGACATGAATTCCAAACGCCCTACCTTGTCGCACGAGCCGGTCGAGCAAGAGTGACGACTCTTGAGCAAGCCGATCGTCCTCGACGAACAGCTCTTGAAATTCATCGATGATCAACAACGTGCGAGGCATGCGGTCATCGGGTCGGGCGGCGCGAAAGGCCTTTAGATCTTGCACGCCCAAGTCGCGGAATCGGTCACCACGCTGCTGCAGTTCCGCATCAAGCCTTTGCAAAACGCTAAGGCCAAACTCGCGCTCGCTCTCAATCGCAATCACCCGGGCATGCGGCAGCCGCCACGTGGCGTAGGCCTTGAACTCGACCCCCTTCTTGAAGTCGACCAGGTAAAACTCAACTTCGTCGGGGCTGTAGTACAGGGCCGCATTGGTGATCAGAGCGTGCAAGAACGTCGACTTACCCGAACCCGTTTTGCCAGCGACCAGCACATGTTGCGATGTGCCTTGCCCAAGTTTCAAGTGCTGAAGCTTCGCCGCGCCCGCGCGCCCCAGTGGGACATCAATCCCAGCACGTGCATCGAGCGTCCACAACTGATCGTCTGGTGGCACCACGACGTCGAACGGAACTTCAACACGGCCCGCTCGCTCGGCGACTTCTCCCACCGTTCGGATCAGCTTGACCATTGCCTCGGGCTGTGGCGGAGCGTCAAGCTCCAGCGGCAGCGTCTTGAGCACAGGCTGCGGCCACACAAACTGCTTCCCGTCCCAAGTCAGACAGGTAGCTTGCGACTTGAGGTCTTCGAGATTGAAGTTGTGCGGCATCTGCTGATTGGTATCGACGCTTACCAACGTGAAGACACCGCAACGGGCTCCGCTGTTGGCGATACTCACCAAACGTCGCGCCGACGACTCCGTGAAATGCGCCGGGAAATTCGCAACCACCACCACACGATAGGGCTCGGCAACCTCGCCGGCTTGCTCGTTGTATTGTTGAATCGAGCGAAACTCGCTCCGCAGATATTTCTGAATCACGCTGGAAATATGGTCCGTCAGATCGGCCAAACGTTGCTCGATGTGCGCGGCTTCAACCCAAATATTACTGGTGATCAGCTTCTCATCGAA
This sequence comes from uncultured Planctomycetaceae bacterium, assembly GCA_964576465.1. Lineage (GTDB taxonomy): Bacteria > Planctomycetota > Planctomycetia > Pirellulales > JAEUIK01 > CAZNXE01. The sequence goes on along the minus strand of CAZNXE010000212.1, from coordinate 373 downwards.
ATCGGCCAGATGCATGAACGCGGAAAAATTGTCGCCCAAGCCAACCGGGTCGATCACCGTGAATCGCAACTGAGCCGGCGGCAGCGACGTGAGCAAGCGAAGCATCATCGCCTGCATCGCCGAGATGGCATCGTCGCGCCCCCGGTCGTGACAGAGAAACAACAGCGACGGGCTCTCGGGGAACGGCACCACGGCAGGAAGCACGGCATGGGTTACCTCGGGCCTCAAACTCGGGTCCGACGATATCCCGTCCTTGATTCGCGCCAGATCGACCGACAGGCTGCCAAACTTCATCGCAGGGGGATATTGTTTCGGTGGCACCCACGGGACATCGCCCGAGAAGTCGTGAAAGAAATGTTGCTCCTGCTCGTGC
>CAZNXE010000211.1:0-9986 GCA_964576465.1 uncultured Planctomycetaceae bacterium | reverse complement strand
CGTGGTCTTGGTGCGGTCGATATCGAGAAACAATTGAGGAACGTTCGTCTGCAGGTTGCTATTCATTCTCGCTAGACCTGGATTCGCGTAGCCTGCAGCGACCATGTCGGAGGCGATGGTATCGAGTTGGATTATTCCAGCGGCCGCTCGGTCTTGCAGTTGCAGCTCGAATCCGCCGGCATTTCCTAACCCGTCGATCGGCGGCGGCATGAAGGCGAGCGTGAATGCTTCTTCGATCTCGGCGGTACGCATATAGACCGACTGCAGGATCGCAGTGATCTGTTTCTCTCGCGTGGTTCGTTCGTCCCAAGGATCGAGCACCACAAAACAACAGCCACCGTTGGCGCGGAACAGGCTGTCGAGAATCGAGTATCCGCCGATCGTAATCGTGTCGGCAACTCCGTCGGTGTCGGCGAGAATCTCGTTCACGCGGTCCAGCACCTCCGTGGTACGTTCGAGCGTGGCACCATCTGGGAGTTGAACATTGACGAAGAAGTAGCCCTGATCTTCATCAGGGATGAATCCCCCCGGCACTTCGCTAAAACTCCAGACCGTGGCGGCATAAAAGCCAATCAACACCAGCCCCACGATTGCCGTTTTGCGAAGCATGACCCCGACGAAATACGAGTATCCTTTGGTGGTGCGATCGAAGATCTTATTGAATGCCGTAAAGAACACACCGCGTTTCGTTGCTGTGGGTCGCAACAGCATGCCGCACAAAGCAGGGCTCAACGTCAGCGCGTTGATCGAAGAAAAGACCGTGGCGGTGGCAATCGTTAAGGCAAATTGTTGATAGAGTCGCCCCGTAATTCCGCTAATCATGGCACTCGGTATGAAAACGGCCAGCAACACCAGTGTGGTGGCGATCACCGGGCCGGTAATCTCGAGCATTGCCTTTTCGGTTGCTTCTTTTGCAGGCAACCCTTCGGTATCGATTATCCGCATCGTGTTTTCGACCACCAGGATCGAGTCGTCGACCACGATGCCGATGGCCAACACCAGCCCGAACAGCGACAATGTGTTGATCGACATGTCCAGCGGCATCATCACCGCCAGGGTGCCGATGAGCGAAACGGGGATCGTCAATGTGGGAATCAGCGTAATGCGGAGATCTTGTAAGAAGACGTAGACGGTAAGTACGACGAGAATGCCGGCAACGACCAGCGTGACCACCACTTCGTTGATCGAAGAAGTCACGAACAGGGTTGTGTCGAATACGATCTGATATTCAACGCCCTTGGGAAATACTTCCGCAAGCGTTTCCATTTCCGCCTTAATGCCTTCGGCCACCGTCAAGGCGTTGGCGCCCGGCAATTGATAGACACCCAAGGCGATCGAGGGCGCGCCGTTAAGTTCGACATACATGTTGTATGCCTGCGCCCCCAGCTCAACTCGGGCGACATCTTTAAGACGCAGCACATGCCCGTCGTCGCTGGTCTTGATGACGATATCTTCAAATTGCTCTGTATCAGACAACCGACCTTGCGTGTTGACCGTGTACTGAAAGTTTTGGCCATCGGGAGCCGGCGGCGCGCCAATTTGACCCGCGGCGACCTGTACGTTTTGGTCTTGCAAGGCGGCCACGATGTCGTTGGTGGTCAAGTTTCGGGCAGCAAGGCGGTTGGGGTCGAGCCAGATGCGCATGCCGAAATCTTTGGCCCCGAAGACAACAATTTCGCCTACCCCTGAAACGCGGCTTAACACATCTTTGATATTGAGGTTGATGTAGTTGCTAAGGTACAGCTCATCGTGGCTGCCCTCGGGCGAGACTAGATTGACCAACAACGTAATGTTGGTGGATTGCTTCTTGACCGTAATACCCTGCCGGCGAACTTCCTCGGGCAATTGCGGCTCGGCAATCGACACGCGGTTTTGCACAAGCACGGTGGCCATGTCGATGTCGGTGCCAACTTCAAAGGTGACGGTCAACTCCATCTTGCCGTCGTCGGAACTCTTCGAGGACATATAGATCATGTCCTCGACACCGTTGACCTGTTGTTCGATCGGCGTGGCAACGGTGTCCGCGATGACCGCAGCGCTCGCCCCTGGGTAGGTCGCCGACACTTTGACGGTTGGCGGCGTGATATCGGGAGTCTTCTCAATCGGAAGCAGACTGACGGTGATTAAACCAGCCAGAACGATCACGATCGAAATCACGCCGGCAAACACTGGCCGGTAAATAAAAAAGCGAGAAAGCATGCGGGATGCTCGGTGGTATTAGAAAGGGTTCTAGAGCTACTGCTGGGTACCGTCTGAAGCGGAAGCATCGTCCGAAGGCGCCTGTGCCGCGGGTTGGGTTGGGGGGGGCGATTGCGACGTCGTGGCTTGCTTGGGAGTAACCGGAAGGCCTGGTCGGGCTCGCTGCAAGCCCGTCACAATGTATCGATCGTCACCCGTGAGATCATCTTGCCCGTCAGCTCCGTCAGAATCATCCGGTAGAACTACCCGCATGTCGTCGACGATTTGACCGGTCTCTACATGTTTGACCTCGACGATATTGTCGTCGTTCACGACAAGCACGTATCGCCCTCCCAGGTCTGCCGCGAGTGCTCGTTCTTTCACCAGCAAGCGTTCTTGTTTCTCTCCCTCGATTCGCACGCGGACGAACATTCCCGGCTGGAAAACGCCGACGGAGTTTTTGAAGAGCCCGCGAACTTCAATCGTTCCCGTTTGTGTCGAGAAAGAATTGTCGACATAGTCGATCGTCCCCTCGTGCGGAAAGCCTTTTTCATCCAGCAGGCCCAGCCGCACGGGGTAGTTTCGCTCTTTGGTTCGTCCTTGTCCCTTGCCAAGGGCATCACGCAGATATTCTAGCGCGTCGCGTTCACTGATCTCGAAGTAGGCGTAGACGTGTTCGGTGTCGACAATCGATGTCAGCAAGGTTTGCTCGGAGGCACCCACCAAGTTGCCCACGTCGACCAAATTACGGCCGATGGTGCCGCTGATCGGTGCATGAATTTTCGTGTACGCCAAATCAATCTCGGCCTGATGCACCGCGGCTTCAGCTTCTAGCAATGAGGCGGCGGCCACTTCTCGCTCTGCCCGGGCTTCATCCAATTCTTCTTGCGTAATGGCGCCCCGCTGGACGAGCGCTTCGCGACGGCCAAGTTGCGCTTCGGTCAGCGCTAGATCGGCCTTACGCGAGGCAATCTGCGCGGTGGCAAAGTCGAGTTTTGTCTGAAAGGGAGCCTGTTCGATGTCGAACAGCAGTTGCCCTTTTTCGACTTTCGAGCTTGGTCTGAAGTGAATTTTTTCCAGAAACCCCTGGACCCTGGCTCGGATCTCAACGGACTCAACAGCGGCAAGCGAACCCGTGTAGTCGGCATAGTCAGCGGTTTCCATGCGTATGGGGTTGGCGACCGTCACCTCGGGACCGCCTTGCGGCGGTGTCGTATCGACCGCAGGTCCGCAGCCAGCAATGCACAGAACTACGATGGTCAGAGCCCAACGTCTCATATTCAATCACTCCTGTGGCCAACAAGTGCGGTCGATCGTCGCCGCCCGTGATGGAGATGCTTATAGTTGAGTGACGAATATCGAGCAATCGTGCAGGAAAAGCAAGCGGCGCGGCGTTCGCCCGAGAAACAACGCCGTCGTTGAAGTCGATGAAAACTTGCCGCGCCGATCATCGTGCCCCAATTTTTCTCCCCGGAAGAAACGAACATGGGCTGGCTGCCCCTGGAGAGCAACCAGCCCATGTTTGATTGTTAGGCGAGGGCAGAAATGTTTTTACCGTAGCATGGAACCTCGTCCCGTATAGAACCCACGGAGTACACGGGACGGGGTCCCATGCTGCGGTAGTTTTCTATCTGCCGCTCGCCTTATCAGCGGAAGTATTTGTTGTTCAGACGGTTATCGTCACACCAGGAACGGCGACCGCTGGTTCTGGTGGTGCCGCGTCCCAGGCATACTTGTTTGGCGAGAGATCGATCTCGGAGTTCAGGGCTTGGTCCCAGGTAATCTCTTTGCCAGAGTAGGTGGCCATGCGGCCCATGATCGAAGTCATGGTGCTATGGGCCCCGTATTCTCCTTCGTTATACGGCTCGCCGGAGCGGATGCTGGCGAACAGCGCGTTATGCTCTTCTTGATAGGGGTTCGGGTTGTCACCACGATAGCGCCAACGCGAGCTACCGTTCTCGCTGATCTTCGCGCCGCTGATGTCGGCCGTTCCCTTGCTGCCGTGGACGTGCTCGCTGACACTGCTCCAGCAGTTGGGGATGTGGCGGCAACAACTGAACATCCTCGATCCGTCGGCGTATTCATATTCGACGGCGTGATGATCGAAGATCTCTCCATGGTCCTTGCCTGTACGAACTTGTCGCCCGCCCATGCCCTGGCAGCTTACGGGATGGGAACCCTTGAGCCAGTTGATCACGTCTAGGTTATGGATGTGTTGCTCGACAATATGGTCACCGCACAGCCAGTTGAAGTAGTACCAGTTGCGCATCTGATACTCCATCTCGGTCTGGCCTTCTTTGCGAGCCCGCACCCAGACCCCGGCCCCATTCCAGTAGACGCGCGATGCGACGATGTCGCCAATCGCCCCGTCTTTAAGACGCTTGATTGTCTCGATATAGGGCTTCTGATGATGACGCTGTAGACCAACACCCAGTGCCAGCCCTTTCTTTTTCGCCTCGGCGGTCGAAGCAAGCACGGACCGAATGCCAGGGCCATCAACGGCGACTGGTTTCTCCATGAAGATATGCTTGCCAGCCGCCACCGCCGCGGCCAAATGAATGGGACGGAATCCAGGGGGCGTGGCCAAGATGACCAAGTCGACGTCGGAGTCGATCAGTTTCTGATAGGCATCGAAACCAACGAATCGTTTCTCCTTGGGAACGTCGATCGTGGCTTTGATCTCATCGTCTTTTTGCAGTTGCTTAAGCTTGTCTTCTAGGTTGTCTTCAAAAGCGTCGGCCATCGCGACAAGTTTGACGCTCTTGTCTGCTCGCAAGGCCTGACTTGTAGCACCCGTGCCGCGACCACCACAACCAATGAGGCCGATGCGGATCGTGTCATCACCCGCCGCATGAGCGGCGCGCGGGACTCCAAATCCACTCAACACCGAGGCTCCGACGATCGAGGCAGTTGTGCCTTGAACGAATTGACGCCGCGACGTGATCCGACCGGCAGTTTCTTGCTTCTGGTCGTTCATCTGTTTCTCTCCATTAACAGGCCAGTAGGGCATTGATTGGTAGACGTCTGCAATATCCTTCTATCGCCGCGTGCGAATCGAATGAAGCACCCAAAGGGATCGGCCAGTTATTGGCGATCTTGCTCAGGCACTTCGGCGACTCCCCAGTAAAGCAGCTTCTTCTCTTCGCTCGGTTCTTCCAGCGGTCGAACAACGCGAAAACCAACGAACAGCGCGTCGGTATGATACCAAACGCTCTGTGGTATTTGTGGATCTTGGTCTTTCCACGACCTATCAGAACCCCGCCTGGCCGCACTCCGCAAGGCGTCGGGATCATCGTCCCACGAGCCACCACGAACGATGCGCGAGTATAACTTGGTTGGGACAACCCACGCATCGGCGGCTGGCTTATCTTTGGGCATCTTGGCGTAAGCGTCCTCGACGTATTGATCGAGCACCCATTCGCTCACATTGCCGTGCATGTCGTACAGGCCCCAAGGGTTCGGCTTCTTCTTGCCAACCCGATGATAGGTGTCGTCGCTGTTCTCGTAGTGCCACGCGTAGTCGTCTAAGTCGGCAACATCATCACCAAAAGAATACGCGGTGGTGGTGCCTGCGCGACAGGCGTATTCCCATTCGGCCTCGGTCGGCAGGCGATAGAATCGCCCTGTCTTTTCGCTCAGCCAGCGACAATACGTTTTGGCGGCCAATTGTGTCATGCAGATGGCGGGATAATCTAGCTTGCCCATGCCGAAGGTCATGTCCGTATAGGGCTTGGTACACCGCGTGAGGCCGTCGGCTTCGAGATCAAGTCGCGTCGGTGCAAGGCCAATGACCTCGCGTCGTTGGACATCCAGCTTGAACATCCAAATCTCGAATTCGTCCCAGGTAACTTCATGCTTGCCCATCCAGAACGGTTCTATCGCCACGTTGACCTGTGGCCCCTCATCTTCTTTGCGGTCCTCTTCCTCCGCGGGGCTGCCCAACAGCACCTCTCCGCCGGGGATGGGAACCATACCGAAGGAGATGTCCGTCCCGGAAAGCATCTCCGTATACGGCTTCATCTCCTCTTCACTGGCGGCCAACGCATCTGGCACTTCCGGCAATGGCGCGTACTCGGGTTCGGCCGCCGGAGCACTGCTATTTGCCTGTGCCAGCGCGAAGAAAATCAAACCAGTTAGACAAACGTGAAGGGCCCTCGCTGCGGATCGGGCCATCTGGCTTGGCTTGTAGTGGTACGAAGTTGAATTTCGGAATACGCTGAATATGGCTGGGAGTTGCAAACAAGTGTTCCTCAGTAACGACAGTGATTCATGAAGACAATACAGGCCGCACAAGCAACCGCTGCCCGGCAACGGGCGCGACTGAAAGTCGTTGGCGAAAACAACCGAATGCGGCGGTGCTTCTTGGTGGGGCTCATCCTGAGCGTACTATTCGGTGCGGGCGATGCTCACAGCCAAGCCACTGAGCCGCTGGAACGCTTTCGATTTCAGCAGGTCCATATGGGCGTTGACTTTACGCTCATATTCTATGCTGCCGACCAACAAGCCGCAAATCTGGCGGCAGAAGCCGCGTTTCAACGCATTGCCGATCTTGATTCGACGCTAAGCGATTACAACCCCGACAGCGAACTGTCGAAACTCTCGCGCACCGCTGGCAGTGGCCGTGAGATTCCCCTTAGCGATGATCTATGGCGCGTGCTCGTCGCCGCCGAACAACTCTCCGTGCGAACCGAAGGGGCCTTCGACGTCACGGTGGGCCCGCTCGTAAGACTCTGGCGCAGAGCGCGACGCCAGCACGAACTGCCATCTAAACAGCGCATCAATGATGCCTTGGCGGCCCTCGGGCATCAGCACATCAGGTTCTATCCCGACCGGCAGGCAGTCGTGCTATCACGCAGCAAGATGCGGCTCGATTTGGGAGCCATCGCCAAGGGGTTTGCGACCGACGAAGCCCTGCTTGCATTGCGCGCCTCAGGCTGCCCCCGTGCCATGGTCGACGGAAGTGGCGACTTGTCGATCGGCGACCCACCACCGGGTGCTGAGGGTTGGAAGATCGCGATCGCCTCACGCGACGAAGAGTCCGATCAACCCAAGCCAAGGCTCTCACTCTCAAATTGCGGCGTAGCCACCTCAGGCGATGTCTATCAGTTCGTCGAAATCGATGGCCAACGCTATTCCCATATCGTCGACACCAGAACTGGGCTCGGTCTCACAACCCCCAGCACAGTCACCGTAGTTGCCGCCGACGGCATGATGGCCGATAGTCTTGCATCAGCCGTAAGCGTGTTAGGACCAGAGAGCGGCCTACAGCTGATCGAACAGACCGATAAGGCCGAAGCAATCATCGTCGTGAAACAAGACGGTCGAATACAACGCCACCAATCCTCCGGCATGGCGTCCCTTATCCTCCGTAAAGACCCAAGGTAGGGTGACGTCAAGCGAAGCGCGGACGCACCAGTTTACTGATAGGTCACGGCTTGCCGGGAGTTTCGTGATAGGGCTGTTGCTGCTCGTACAACTCCAATCGCGATTGTAATCCGGCGGCCAGGCTTGGTCGTCCGGCGGCAATGGCCAATTCAACCGCGCGACGGGCCGCGAGAACCGCGTCTTCGTAGCGACCGGCCTCGGCATACGCCGCCGCGAGAGTGTCGATAAAGGAGGGTTCATGATCGCGGGGCGGCGCGCAGAGCACCTCGGCCAACTCAATTGCCCGGGCACCGTTACGAAATCGAGGCTCGGCGGCCGTGGCCAGAATCCAGGCCACGTTGTTGATTGCCCGGGGAGTCGACTTGTGTCTCAGGAATACTTCAAAGTGTGCCAGGGCGGCTTCGGTGTCGCCCCGTAAAGCCAGCGCGCTTCCAAGGTGGCCGTGCGCGATGATACTCCCTTGGTTGACCTCAAGCGTGTGCGTCCACAGGGCGACGTCGTCGCGCCAATGTGTGCATTGCCGATGTGCAAGAATTGACAAGGCGAGCAACAGCAGCCCGCACCCACAGAAGACCGCGCTACGAACCCCGGCCCGCCACGTATCTCGTTGAGCTATGAACCACGCCACGGCCAGCGCCGGCCCTAACATCGCCAAGTAGAGATAGCGATCGGCCACGGTCGAGATGTTCTGAAAGTTGAACGACACCAGCCCTAACACAGGCGCGATGGCCGCCAGCCAAATGCCACCTGCCACGGCCAACGGTCGCCATCTCGTTGGACGCCATGCGAACCACAACAGTCCCACGGCTGCAAACGGAATGATCGCAAACAGTGCGGCGCCGGGAATCATCACAACGCGTTGAGGCGTGTAATCATAGATCGCCGCCAAGCCGAACGGCCAAACGATCTTCGCAGCATAGAAAGCCAGGGTGTGCCCCGCCACGATCACTCGTTCGGCAGGGCTAGGGACGAACTCCAGCGCGGCCAGTGGTTGTTGCGCCTGGGTAATGACAATCAGCCCCATGGCCATCGCAAGCCAGACACCCAGTGTCACGGCCAGGGGGCGATTCAGGCGACCGTGCCAGCCGATCAACAGTGCGGCGGCGATTAAAGGTGCGGCAACCGCTGAAGGCTTGGCCAGCAAAGCTCCGGCGAACACCAACGTTGCCACGGCCAAACGCCGCCACGCAACCGGCGGAGATTGTCTCTTGCGGCGACGATTGTCCTCCTCAGCAGGAACCGTCGTCACAAGTATCCACACGGCCGTTAGCCCTAACAAACCGCACAGCAGACCTCGAGCTTCGGAGACCCAGGCGACCGACTCCACTTGCATTGGGTGCAGGGCAAACAGCGCCGCACCACAGCCGGCAGCCAGCGGATCGCGAATCAACTGATGAAGCAGCCCGAAGACTGCCAACGTGCAGCCGATGTGCAAGACAAGATTGCCAAGATGAAAGATCGCCGGATCGAAGGTTCCCGAGGTCCAAGCGGCCAGTGGAGCGGCCGACAGCCAGGCCAGCGCGGCGTAATAGGTATACGTCAGCGGAACGTACTCGCCGAAGTAAGGCTCAATCCACAACTTGCCGATGCCGCTCCACGACAGCGGATCAAAATGAGGGTTGTCCACTAAATGCTGGCTGTCATCCCAAGCAAGCAACCCAAAACCAGCAACTTGCCCGAAGACGATGACCGTGGCAACGATCAACAACAGGCCTACAACGATCGTGGTAGATCGACTCTGTTGAGTCACTTCGACTGACGGCGAATCAGATTTCCGGGAAGATGAAGAGCGACGGTGCATTAAGGCAGACGTGAATTTAAGCGGTGGAGGATTGCGCCAAGGGAACGATTGCGTGCCGTTGGCCAATCCTACCAGCAATCAACACGGCAACACATTCAAAGTGAGTTTCCGTAGGTCATCGCACCCCCGTGCGTGACAACCAACTTGCCCCATGCCATTCCGGCATGACAGGCGGGTATTGCAAACCGTCCAACCCAGTTTATTGTCACGCACGGGGTGCGATGACCTACTTTGCCAAGTCCGCTTCCAACCGCCGCATGCCTTCTTCGATTGAAACGGTCGGTTCGTAATTCAGGTCACGTTTCGCGGCCGACAGATTATACCAATGCGCTGTCGCAAGCTGCTTGGCGACGAAACGCGTTAGCGGCGGCTCGTTGGTACGGCCGAATAGGCGATAGCTCCATTCGAATATTGTCCCCGCGATGTAGGCGGCACGTGGGGAGAGCGTCTTGGTTTCACTGGGAAGATGGGCCGCGGCCAGAATCTGGTTGATGAGATCGGCCATCGGAAGCGGTTCGCCGTTGCTGATGAAGTAGGCTTTGCCCGCACATGCGGCGCTGGTGTGAAGTTGATCGACGGCCAAGATGTGTGCTTCGGCGGCGTTGTCGATGTAGGTGGAGTC
>CAZNXE010000210.1:0-10017 GCA_964576465.1 uncultured Planctomycetaceae bacterium | reverse complement strand
GCTCCGCCGCCGAACGCCGTAGGTCAGGCTGTGCCTGACGTCGAAGCTGCCGCGGTCGGGCCATCTCTGGCCGTCGCGCAATCCCTGGCCCTCGCCCCACGTCAGGCACAGCCTGACCTACGTCTATCGTTTCATCCGCCGATGGCCCAACGCCCGCCGGCCCCGTCACCCGCGCCCCTTGGCTGGCCAGATAAACGGCCAATTCCGCCACGCTCGGATGCTCGAACAACACCGCCGGACCCAGCCGACCCAACCCCAAAGCCCCCTTCAAACCACCCACCAACTCCAACGCCAACAAAGAATCCAAACCCTGATCTTGGAAGCTCTCCTTACGATCAATCTCGCCTTCACCAACGCGTAAAACATTGGCCAACTCCTGGCGAATTTTCGATTCGATAATTCCGTATTGAGGTCGTGGCTCTGCTTCGACATTACCGACCGGCGACACTCGCTGTCGCGGCTGGCCCTGCATTTCAGATCGATCGACGGACGAAGCCGCTTGCCGAAACTCACCCGATGACCGCACGCCGGTTCGCTCGAGCCGGGCCACGAAGAGTTGCTGGCCGATCTCTTGTAAGGGCGGCGTAGGATCGGGGAAGGCGTGCATGGAGTCGAAGCCAAGCTGCTGGAACAACTGTAGCCAGGCATCGCGAGAAAGTAGCGGCGAATCGACGCGAAGTTCCTGATCCTCGAAGCACCACCAGCCTTCGGTCAGCCCGAAAGTGAGATCGACCCAGGCTTCGCCCCGGGTGGCCTCGAGCAGCAACAGATAGCCCCCGGGAGCCAGTAGACTGCGAATATGTTTGAGACTTTCCGTCAAGTTCGCCGTGGCATGCACAACATTCGCGGCAATCACAACATCGAACTGACCGCACGAGATGCCCTGATCGGCGGGATGCCGCTCGAGGTTGAACTGCTGAAACTGCACGTTTTCCATCTGACCGAAGCGGCTGCGTGCGCGATTCAAAAAGGCGTCGGAGAGATCGGTGTAGAGATAATGGCAGCCGGCCTGTTGGGCGATTGGCAATAAGGAAGCCGCGGTGCCTCCGGTGCCGGCGCCAATTTCAATGAGTCGCAGCGGAGTTACGCCGATGGGGTTAACCAGTTCGCGTAGCGCGGCGGCGACGAGCCCGTTGTAAAACTTCGCAATAGGCGAACCGGCGTAGACGGCTTCGGCGACCTCCATCGATCCACCAGGGAAGAGCAAATCGAGCGGATCGACACGGCCGCATAACACTTCGGATAATTGCGAACCGCAACCCCGCAACAACTTCAACTGGGGGCCTATCGCCGGAAATTGCGATTCAAAACGCGATGCAAGTTCGTCCGGCAGGGTCGACTCAAGCGGATGCACAGCGATCCAGGTGTCGCCGGTGTGAAGCAAAATGTCTTGACCCGCCAACATCGAGAGAAGACGCGGCAGCAGGCGGGGGTAGTGACTGACCAAACGACCTTGTTCGATCAAGTCGTCCAACGTGTAAGCGCGGCCGGGTTCCGCAAACAGACCGAGATCGGCCAGCGCCACGGCCGCATAACAGGCAGAGAGTTGATCGAGCGCGCGGCCCTGTTCGGCGAAGGTGTCGAGATTGTCGACGATCACCCCCGAGTTCTCCGCAACGTGCCCCTGCAAGTTGGTGACGAGTTGTTGCCACTGCTGATCGTGAGAACGATCCGTCGAAGTGGTCGGCTGGCTCGAAGGTGGCGGGAAGATGGCCAGTTGTGGATGCGAGGACTCCAGCGCCATCGAGAACGCGGTGACACCCTCTTCGTCGGAAATGGGCTGCACGCCGTGCGACTCGACAAAGCGGCGATAGCCTGCCGGGGCGGCGGCTGAGGACTGCCCCCAAAATCCCCAATCGATGGAGAGTGCCGGCAGGGCACAAACATGATGCCGGAAGTGAGCCAAGGCATCTAGAAAGGCGCTCGCCGCGGCGTAGCTTGCCTGCCCGGCGAGTGGAGAGATCGAGGACGTCGATGAAAAGAGGACGAAGAAATCGAGCGGGCGGGAGCCGAGGGCATGATGGAGATTCCACGAACCAAGCACTTTGGGATCGAGCACGTCCCACAGTTGTGCGCGAGTGCGGTTCCATAACATGCCGTCTTGCAACACACCGGCAGCATGGACCACGCCGTCGAGCCGACCGAAGCGGGCGTCGATTTCCGCGACCAATTGCTCGACGGCAACCGCATCGCTGACGTCGAGTTCCGGCGCCCACACCTCCGCGCCAAGTTCGCGCAGTTGCATGATGGCGGTGATGCGAGACGCGGTGGTTCGATCGACAGCCGTTTGATCGTCCGAAGTTGCGGCTTCTGTTAAGTCACCCCAGGCATCTTCCGCTGGCAACGCGGATCGCGACGTGAGGACCAGCTTGACGGGTTGCCCAGGAGTTGCCTGATTGGCCATCCAGCGGGCGATTCGCAGCCCTAGGTGTCCTTGACCACCGGTAATGAGATAAACGCCGCCGGGACGAATGGCGGGAGTATCCACGATGGGGGCATCGGGAATTCCGGGGGCGAGCCGTGGAACGACTAGTCTTGAATCGCGGCAGGCAACGACATCTTCGGCGGTGTCCGATTGCAACCAGTCGATGATCTGATCTGCAGATGCCTGTGCGTCGTCGACCGATGGTGCCATGTCCAACAGACGACAGCGAAGATGATCGTGTTCCAAACCGACCGTGTGAAGAAACGGTGCCAAGGTGGCGTTTTCGGGTCGAATCGCTTGCTCGTTCGGCTCAATTGCGTGGGCGAAGGAGGTCACCACGTTCAGTTCGACGGTGGTCGAGGGTAGATCTGCCAATTGATGCTGTAGATGAAAGAGGCTCTCGACACCACTACCGATGGCTTGCTCTAGCGCTGGCAGGTCCAGTTCCGACTCTCGCGGCGCGGCGCAAGTCCACAGGTGCAACACGCCGGCAACTTGTTCACCTTCGCGAAGCAGTTCGTCGAACAGACGCTTGTAGTCGTCGGGCTGTTCAGGATTGATGCGATACGAAGCTGTGCCAAGCTGGCGGAAACTATGGCCCCGACGAACCGTGGCGACTTGTTGCCCTTGAAGGGCCAGCCTGTGAGCTAATTCCTCGCCGATTCCCATCTCGTCGACGAACAAGACCCATACCCCATGGGGTAAATCTCGTGTGGGCGATTCTGGCGCGGGCTGCCATGTGACGTGGTGGAACCAGGAGGCAAGCCCTTCGGTCGGGCGTGCCGATGCCAACGCATTGTCGCGAATCACCCCCGCCGTATCACTTGGTAGATCGACCCAGAGACGCGTGTGCTGGAAGGGATAAGTTGGCAGGGGGACCCGATTGCGGTGGGCGGTCTCTTCCAACACCGACAGGTCGACTTCTACGCCGGCGACGAACATCGCTGCGGCTAATCGTAGAAGTGCAAGCCGCTCCTCAGTTGTATTCTCCGGTTCACCCAGCGATCGCTCTGGTGGATGCGACGATTGCTCCAACAACCGCATGATTTCGGGATCGTTGCACGTGCGTTGCAACAATGCGAGTGACGACGGGGAAAGCTCACCGGTAAGTTGGGGGAATTCAGCATCTATCCAGCGGCCACGCGTCTCGTCATCTGCTGCATCTCCCCACGAAACATTCGAGGGCAGCCCATCGCCTGACGATCGATCGGTGGCTACCGCTTTCAGTGCCGTAATGAACGCTTCGCGACCGCTGGCCACGATGCTGATGCGATGTCGCCATGGTGTGCGACCGGTGTTCGCGGTGAAGCAAATGTCGGCCATCGACTGGTGTGTTTGTTCGGCGATGTGCGTTGCATAGCGGGCGGCCAATTCTGCAAGTGCCGCGGGCGAGGTTGCTGAAAGGGTTAACAACTGTGGCGATTCATCGCGGCGATCGACGAGCGACTGCCGCGGCGCCTCTTCGAGCACGACATGTGCGTTGGTGCCGCCAAAGCCGAAACTGCTCACACCAGCGCGCCGCGGATGGTCGGCAGGCGGCCAATCGCGCAGCTGGCTGTTGAGGTAAAACGGCGTGGTCTCGAAGTGGAGGTGTCGATTGGGGGCTTGGAAGTGCAACGACGGCGGAAGCTGGCAGTGACGCAGCGACAACACCGCGCGGAACAGACCTGCCATGCCGGCGGCCGCTTCGAGATGTCCGACATTGGTTTTGGCCGAACCCAACGCACAGTATGCTCGTGCGGAAGTGCGTGCCGAGAAGGCGGATGTTAGCCCGTCGATTTCGATCGGATCGCCCAACGCCGTGCCGGTACCGTGTGCTTCGACATAGCCGATCGTGCGAGGATCAATCCGTGCGGCTTCATACGCTTGACGGATGACCGCCGCTTGGGCCTTGGGGTTGGGTGCCGCAAGCGCGGCTTTGGAATGACCATCGTTGTTCACGGCCGTGGACTTGATGACGGCCCAAATGTGGTCACCATCGCGTTGCGCCGCGGCGAGCGGTTTCAGCATCACCGCCGCCGCCCCTTCGCCCCGGGCGAAACCGTCGGCGCGATCGTCGAAGCTCTTCGAGCGTCCGTCGCGGGCAAGCATGCCTTCGCGGGTCAGCACGTCGTAACCATCGACGTTGAGCACGACATGCACGCCGGCCACGATGGCGACTTGCGAGTTGCCACAACGAAGACTTTGGCAAGCCAGATCGAGCGCCACCAGCGACGAACTGCACGCCGTATCGACCGCCAAGCTCGGCCCCTGCAAGTCGAGGATGTATGAGATTCGGTTGGCGGTCATCGAAGGAGCGCCGCCGGCGCGGGCATGTGGGTCGCGTCGATCCGCGTGGGAATTGATGAGCTTGACGTAGTCGCTGGTGCTGATGCCGACGAACACACCGGTTGACAGACTGGCTAGCGTCTCCGGTTTGTAGCCGGCACATTCGATCGCTTCCCAGACGACCTCGAGTAGCAACCGCTGCTGCGGATCCATCATGCGAGCTTCACGGGCCGAGAGACGGAAGAAGCGGTGGTCGAAGCCGGCGATATCGCGGAGGAACCCACCGCGAATGGGAGCACCTCCCGTCGGGCTGGCCATCAGGTCGTGCAAACGTTCAGACGACATCGGGCTAATCGCGTCGATACCATCGCGGAGTTGGCTCCAAAACGCCTCCGGCGAGTCGGCACCGGGAAAGCGGCAACCGAGCCCGACAATCGCGATTTCATCATGGCTTGGCAAGGAGGAGCCTGTTGAGATTTCCTCCGTGGAAACGACGCGCGGGGAAGAAGACGATTCAGTATCGTCTGTCTCCGCGGAGTTAGGTGAAGATGACGATCCGGTGTCTCGGATTGTCTCCGCGCGTGCGGCGGTGATGCGGTCGGCGTGTGACGCACATAGAAACACCGCCAGCTCGCGAGGCGAAGGGTATTTGAACAGCGTGGGCACATCGATTGGTACAACGAGGGCCGCTTTCAACTGATTGGCCAACTGCACGGCCAAGATAGAGTCGAATCCCAGCTCCATGAAATTCGTCGTCACATCGATCTCGCCCGAGTCGATCTGCAACAGCCGTGCAAAGCGTTTGCGCAGCGCTTCACAAAGCCAGCGTTGTAAGCCGGCGAGGTCTGTCGGTTCTACCGAAGATACTTCCGCGATGGTCAGTGTCGTGACCAATGGATCCGCGTCGATTGGCATTTTAATTGCGGTTTGCGTTGGTCGAACCGCTTCCACATCGGCTGCGAAGAACTTGGCCGGATCGAAGTGTTTTCCACGAAGCCACACAAGATGACCGGTGTTGCTGGCCATGCTGCGTGCTAGTGCATCGATGGCGAGTGGCTCCGGCAGCGGCTCGATCCCCATGCGTCGCACGACTGGGCCAACGTCCGCATCAGCAACCATCCCCGCGGTGCCCCACTCCGAAAGAACGAGGGAGACAATCGATGGATCGCCCCCGGCATGCAGTTGATCGGCCAGCGCGGTTTGGAAGCGGGAAGCACAGGCATAATCGCACTGCCCTGCCGCCAATGACCCCACGAGCGAACTGATCGAAGAGAACAAGACGAACCGTTGAGGGGCTAGCGCTCGCGTGGCAAGCCACAGCAGGCGTGTCCCCTCGACCTTGGGAGCCATCACTTCGCGGAACGACGCATAGCTCTTGCTGCGAAGTGCCAGCGAATCGCGATCTAATAGCCCTGCCGCGTGAAAGACGCCGTCGAGTCGACCGTAGTCACGGGTAATGGCGTCGATCAACGAGGCGACCGAGGCCGCGTTGCTGATATCAACACTGTGGTATTCGACGTCGACGCCAGTTGCTCGAAGTTGTTCGATCCACTGCCGCGCGGCGTCGGGCGAGTCAGACGCATTGGATTGATTGCCATGTGCCAAATGGCGGCGCCCGACGAGAACTAACCGAACTTGCGCCGAACGGGCCAGCCATTGGGCCACTTGTCGACCGATGCCACCTAATCCACCGGTGATCAGATAGACACCGCCGGTTTCTGGCGACCACGGCGGCTGAGAAACGCTTGCCGGAACCAATTGCCGCGCATACCGCGTTGTTCCGCGCCACGCAACTTCGACATCGCCGGTATTGATTCGCAACTCGTCAACAAGCCGCTTTGCTTCGTCTTTCGGCTCGGGAGAATCGGCCAAGTCGACAGCGCGAACCACGAGGCCCTTGAGTTCTTGCGGCAACGCCTGCGCCAACGCCAACAGGGGCGCCGACGCCGGTCGAGGCGACTCGTATGACCCGACGGCTTGTGCACTCCGGGTAACGACCAACAGCCGCCGATTCTCCACGTTGCGACTGCGTGCCAAGGCTTGCGACAGATGAAACAGCGACGTCAGACCACAGTCAAACGCGTTCTCTAGACCGTCTTCCGTTGCAAGCTGCACGCTCTCGTCGGCGCAACTCCACAGATGCACGATGCCGGCCAGCGGCACATCGTTGCCCTTGTCGATCGAGGCGAATATCCGGTGATAGTGTTCTGCATCGGTAGGATCGATCTGAAAGTGGGTGTCGCTGATTTGTTCCCACCGCGAACCGCATGTGATGGTCACGATGCGACAACGTTCGAATTCACGCCGCGAGCGAAGTGTTTTTCCAAGTGTCGACCCGTCGTCGAAGACGATCCACGTTCCGCTTAGCGATTCATCGCCGGGCTTGGCATTCGAGGGTGTCCAACGCACTTGATACAGGAGGTCGGTTGACGATTGCAGGCCCGAACCGGTTGTCGAGACGTTCTTATTCGCCGCAGACTCGAGACGTGGCCGGAAGGGATAGGTCGGCAATGGCACGCTGCGAGCCGATGGCAAGCCGGTCTGTTTCGCGACGGCTGCCCAGTCAACTTCGACGCCGATCGTGAACAGCTCGGCCAACGCTCGCCACACATCGTCCCACTCCCGTGGCTCGATCACTGCCGCCGGTTCCACTCCCATCGGCCAATGGGGAAGTACGTGGTCGTGAAGAATCGGACCGCGGCACCACCGGCATACGTTCGCGGCAACCGAACCGCGAAGACGCTTGAGTGCCGGGAGAACGCGCTGTGCGACGCGCTGCTGGAGAGACGCCGCATTGGGTGGGCCCGAGAAGATGCCGTCGTCTCGCTTCGCGTCGCGATGATCCCAGTCTTCGAGACGTGCCAGTTTTTTTCGCAGGTCGTCCAGGCCCTCGGCAAGAATTGCCACACGATGCTTTAGCATTGGCCGACCGACGTTGGCCGTGAAACAAATATCGCCCAGCGACGGTGTGTTGTCGTCTGCAAGTTGTTCGCGATAGCGACCGACCAGTTCGCGCAACGTCTCTTCCGAACGCGCGGAGAGCGTGAACAGTTCCGCCCGCTGCGCTGATGGCTTTGGACGCTTCGCCTTGGGGGCTTGCTCGACGACGAGATGGACATTAGTACCGCTGAAGCCAAACGCGCTGACGCCAGCCCTGCGCGGTTGATCTTTGTCAGGCCATGACCGCAGGCGATCGTTCAACATCAGGGCAGTCGATTCTAGCCGAAGATGCGGATTCGGGGCGTCGAGGTGCAGGCTAGGCGGCAAGGTTCCGTTTTGCAGACACATCACCGTCTTCAACAAACTCGCCACGCCGGCGGCCGTTTCGCAGTGCCCTAGGTTCGTTTTCACGGAACCCAAACCGCAGAACTGGCGCCGCGAACTATGTTGGGCGAATGCAGCGGCTAGGGCCTCGACTTCGATCGGGTCGCCCAGCGGAGTTCCGGTGCCGTGTGCTTCGACGTAGCCAATCGTCTCCGGATCGATCGCGGCGTCGCGCCAGGCGTCGAGAATCACCCGGCGCTGGGCGTCGGGGTTCGGCGCGGTCAGTCCGTTGGTGTGCCCGTCGTTGTTGGCCGCCGAACCGAGAATCACCGCATGGATCGTGTCTCCATCGGCCACCGCGTCTGCAAGTCGCCGCAGCACGACAGCCCCCACACCCTCGCTGGGCACAAAACCGTCGGCCGCTTCGGCGAACGCGCGGCAGCGTCCTCCGCCGGCCAGCGCACCCATCTTGGAAAATAGTTCAAAGTTGGAAAGCGTGAGATTCAAATGAACGCCGCCGGCGACCGCGTAGTCGCATTCACCCTGCCGCAAGCTGCGAAGCGCCAAATGCACGGCCATCAACGACGACGAACAGGCCGTATCGATCGGCAAGCACGGTCCCTGAAGATTCAGGAAATAGGCTAGGCGGCTGGCAAGAATCGCGTTATTGCCCCCGGTTGCGGTGTAATCAGATGCCGCGTCTTCCACTGCAATGATCGGCGCGACTTGTCCACTGGCTCCGACGAAGACGCCGGTCCGTGTCCCACTAAGTCGCCGTCCTCCGTAGCCAGCATGTTCGATGGCCGTGTAGGCAGTTTCCAAGAACAACCGCTGCCGCGGGTCCATCTGCTCTGCTTCGGCCGGCGAAAGATGAAAGAACAACGGATCGAAGCGATCGATCTCCGAAAGGAAACCGCCCTGCGGTTGACCCGACGCGCCGGGTTCTGCAACTTGCTCCGCGCTAAAACCGGCCCGACGTTGTCGTTCCTCAGGCACGGGCCCTACGAAATCGGCGCCTCGGCACAGATTGTTCCAATACTGCTGTAGATCATCGGCGCCGGGAAAGCGACCGGCGCAGCCAACAATCGCCACGGCGCCAGTTCGCGACGAAGTCGAATCGAGACTTGTCGAGACATCTTCTGTCGTTGGGGTCGATTTCTCTGTCGTTTCTTGGGCTGCTTGCTCGAATTGTGTGACCAACAACGAACCATGTTCGGCGACCAGAAATTGGGCAAGCTCGTTGATCGTTGGATGCCCGAACAACACCGGCGGTGTGAGCCCTGCGAGACCGAACCGCTCTCGCAAACGCCGAAGCACATCGAGCGCCATCAGTGAGTCGAGTCCCTGGTCTTGAAAACTCCGTTCGAGATCGATCTGCCCGGCGGCAACGCCCAAAACCGCACCAAAGATCGTTGCCAACTCACCAACCACACGGTGCTCAACGCCCGAGATATCGTATGGTTCGTGCGCTGTTCGATCGGGGTGCCCGGCATGATCTCCGGCGGTTCGCAAGTCGCCCGCGCCATGCGTTCCACCAGAGGCGTCTTCTCGGGGAACTGGCCGTGTGGCGTCCGCCATTGCGACGATCAACGACTGGTCGCAACTGGGAAGATCACCACCACCCTCTGGCAAGGCGACTGCCACATTGAATGGATGACGCCTGAGCAATTCGCACCATGCTTCGCGCGTCAACAGCGGTCCATCCTGGCGGACTTGTTTGTCTTCGTGCCGCCACCAACCCTCGGTCAACCCAAAGGTTAAATCTCCGAAGCGAACCTGCTCGGTCGCCTCGATGAGTAACAGCATCCCACCGGCTCGTAGCAAATCGCGGACGTGGGCGAGCGTTTCGTCCAGCCGTCGAGTGGCGTGTAACACGTTCGCCGCGATAACCATGTCGAAATCGCCAAGCCTGAAGCCTTGGGAGGCCAGATCGTATTCGATGTCCAAACGTGCAAACTCGACACGGGCCTGCGCGGAGAACTTGGTTCGTGCCCGATCGACGAACGCCTGTGAGACATCGGTAAAGACGTACTCACCGCCAAGTGCTTCGACTTCCGGCA
>CAZNXE010000209.1:0-10031 GCA_964576465.1 uncultured Planctomycetaceae bacterium | reverse complement strand
CCCGCCACCGATTTGGCGGAAACCGCCGGACTCACGATCGACAATGGTATCGCCAGAGAAGTATGCGATCACAGACTTCGCTTGCACTTCCACCTCAAGTTGCATAAGGGTGGAGAAGCCTCGCACCTGCCCGGTTGCCCGTTCGGTCAGTAAAAAGACCCATTGTTTCTCTTGCAGGTCGCGATGAAAGGCTTCTACAGTCACGTTATCATAGTAAACCTTGAGGAGCCGATAGAGTTTGTCGCGAAGATTCGTCCTTAGAGTATGAACTTCTACAAACTCTCCCTTTAGCCGACTTTCGCTTGGAAGTCGAAAGCTTGTTTGCTGAGTCATCGTTCTAATGTTTACCTCACCTCACGTCGCATGCAGGGCGGATTGTCGTAAACAACGGGATCCAGTCGCTGAGATGACAACACCAGTCGCTGTACGTGTCTTAGGCGACTCTGATAGCGTTAGATCCGCCGGTTGGATTCCGTCTGTGTCAACCGGCGGTTTGCTACGGCAATCGCACATAATCGGGTATACTAGAACGACACGACCGCAAGATTTAAAAGCTGCGCCGCATTGAAAATCGGTCATCGATAGCTAAGCATCTACAGGACACGGTAGAACTGGCATTACAAACGGCCCAACATAAATGCGATTCCCCTGCGGTGTGCCCCGAGTTCCACAGCGGCTGATCGAAACAAGAACTGATGAAGAGACATAGCCCGTTCCAGTCGCCCAAACTAGCTCTCGACATCTACATCCGAGCGAAAGTCTTCATATTTTCCGCACGCTGAGCGTTCGATTCCATCGACATAATGAATGTGTATTTCAAACGGATACCCTATTGCATCTTGAATGTAGCGGATGATACGGCGCTCCTCGTGTGGTGTCAAATTCCGAGCCGTGACCAGCAGAAGTTCGACTGTACGCAAAGTCCGCTGAATGACTTGGAACTGATGGATTAATGCTAGATCGTCGACCACGTCCGGTCCCGCCTCTTGGCTAATTACCGGCCAACGCCGCTGGCCGTTGGGCATGACGAACATACCACGCTGGCGGCCTAGAATCCGAGTTACGGTTGGGAGTCCACGCCCACACGGGCAAGCTGTGCCTACTTCGGCAAAATCACCTAGGTCGTACCGCAGGAGCGGCATGGCGAAGTTGTGCAGGGTCGTCACCACGACGCGACCGATGGTGCCCGGCGGACAGGGATGTCCCTCTTGATCGAGAATCTCGACCAAGAGGTTTTCCGATTGCAGGTGATAGTGCTCCCCTTGCGGACATTGAAGCGCGATGTAGCCAACTTCCTCGGAGCTGTAAGTGTCTACAATGGGGACATTCCAGACCTCCTGACATCGGTGTCGATGATGCGGCTCGAGTAGTTCGCCGAACGAGCGCACCTGCTTCAAGCGTGTGGGATATACCCGCGACTCCTCTGAGCGGCGAACCAACTCATGCACAACGGAAGGATACGTGAGAAGATACTCCGGATTTTCCCGCTCGAGCCACGCCAGTTGCTGGTCCGAGGTCATGCGAATGTCTAGAATCGCGCACGGTCCGGTTTCGATCACACCCGACGTTGCCGCTCCCCAGTTGAGTGAGTGAACGCCTTGAGGGGAAGTATCCTGCCTTCCGCCCAAATAGCGAATCGCACCGAGCTTTGCGCGCAGGTCACGGCGGTGCCAGAGGTGATCGCGCAGAGTCAGGGCTTGCCAAAAAGTGCTCGTCACGCTCGTCCCGAGCGTCATGACGGGTTGTCCTGTCGATCCTCCAGTAAAGTGGCGGCTCACTCGTCCGTGTTCAGATGGCACCTCGCGTGCATGGAGTTTCGCTCCAGCAGTCTGAATGTCACGCCGGGAAAGCAATGGCAATGTAAGCCACCTGTCCATAGTCAGGCGAGTGCTCGGCGTCCATCCCAGTTGCCTAAAACGTTCTTGGTAGAACGGAACGGTTCGCGCAGCGTGCCGAAGCACTAGTACTAACTGACGAGACTGGAAGTTTAGCAACGACTCGGGCTCATACCACTGGGTCTGCTCGAGTTGAAATTGAAGGGCCAACAAAGCTGCTCCGCGTCCCTTCGGCAAGGCAGGCCAGACAATCTTCGGGATCGACGTCTTTACGTTGAGCATTGGGTGCATGTCATCCATTGGGCGCTTCGTCGCACATCGAACGGGGCACGGCACATGCCCCCTTGAGTTGTCACAGGAACGCTTTGCCTAGTATCCGTTCACGATCCGGGGCAATTGATTTGAAAAACTGGTATTTGCTTTGGGGGGCGAAATCGGCGACACCTCCAGCATGTCGCAACGCCCTGGTTCACCGATCACGCACGAACAACTGGCGGCCTTGCCGCCAGAGTTTCAAGCGTTGCTGCATACGGTGGTGGGTCATTTTGGGGCGCAGCTCACCGGGTTGAAAGCGGAAGTCGCTGAGTTGAAGGCCGAGATCGCGCGTTGGAAGAAGACGCCGTGGAACTCTTCGCTTCCGCCTTCGAGGCAACATCCGCATGCCAAGCCGACACCGAAGAAGCCAAAATCGAAACGGGAACGTGGCGGTCAGCCCGACCATGCCAAACGCGAGCGGCCACTGTGCCGAGCGACGATTGCGACGACGCAACTTTCGGCGAGGACCTGTCACGCATCCGCAAGGACCATTCCGACGACAACTTAAGCCCGCTGCCAAGAACATCGCTCAGCCTGCCAAAGAATAACAGAAAAGGGCGCCATAAGGAACAAATGTCTCTGCGTGGCCTGTAACGATAACTATCGACTCAAAGTCTGGAGTTGCAAGTAAGCTATGGTGCAATCGCCTTGCCATGCAGCTATTCTGCTCAGCAGAGCTAGTGATTCGTCCTAACCAGTGCCGCCTGCGGGTAACAAGACCGGGCGATTGAGAGTTAACCCAAGGCCAAATATTTTCCCCGTTCAAAATCGACAGCCATAGGTTAGCAGCCTACAGGAGCGCGAAGCTCGGCAAGCGATACCGATTGCATCGGGACGAACGACTTCGGCGAATCCATCGTCGGCAAACTTTTTGTACGAGACGATCCTAGCTCTCGATTTCAAAACCTTTGCGGTTCTCACGTGCAAGGAACGAGTTGGCCTGGTCGTCACCAACGATTTCTCGCTTGACCGGGTCCCAGCTGAGAGCTCGATCCAAACGCATGGCGATGTTGGAAAGGTGGCATATTTCGAGCATGCGGTTATGCGACCAGACATCGGAGATGGGCTGCTTTCGAGACTTGATGGAATCGATGAAGTTCTCGGTATGGTTCGTTCGGAGCGTTCCACCATAAACCTCTTCGATCGCTCCGCCCGATAGTGGATTAGCCTTAAGGTCCTCGACTGGCTTTCCAGAGATGCGGCTGCGGTTGACGAACAACCGACCTTTCGTACCCTCGAAGAGAATGCCGTTGTCACCTTTGCTCGTGATAATCATTTCGACGTTGTTCGGCATATCGACTCGGAGCGAAAATTCAGTTGCGATGTTGTACCGATCATGGACAACAGGGTTTCCCTCCTTGTACTCGACCGGCAACGTGTACTCGAGCGGCGTCACCTTACTGGGGCCCGTGTCGCTGGCACCGAGTGCCCAGCACGCAATGTCGACGTGATGAGCGCCCCAGTCGGTAAGTTTTCCTCCGGAGTACTCGTGCCAGTTGCGGAAGGAGTAGTGGCAATTGCTGTACAGCGGTACGCCGCCCCCATAACCTGTTCGCATTTCCGGTAGCGCACGATACGGAACCTTTGGTGCCGGGCCGAGCCAAAAATCCCAATCCAGTTCTGCGGGAACCGTTGTAACTGGAATGACTGGCGAGGGACGCATTCCGTTTATGCCACAGGTCACCTTCTTGACAGTGCCGATGCGTCCGTCTCTTATCATGGCGATGGCCTGCAGGAAGCGATGCCCGCTTTCGGTTCGTTGCATGGTGCCAACTTGGAAGACGCGGCCTGTTTCTTGAACGACCTTCTCAATCAACTTCCCTTCGGAAATAGTTAGCGTGAGCGGTTTCTCACAGTAGACGTCTTTCCCAGCGTACATCGCTTCGACCGCAATCTTTGTGTGCCAGTGGTCAGGCGTGGCAATCATGACCGCATCGATATCTTTTCGCTCGAGGACCTTACGGTAGTCTTGGTAGGCATCGGGTTTCTTGCCTTGTCGCTTCTCTGTCATTTCAACGTTCGCACCCAGTACATTCGAGTCGACGTCGACTAGCGCCGCGAAGTCTGCGAATGGAGTCGATTTCTGAGTGATGGCCCAGCCTTGATTTCGGAGGCCGATCGTTGCAAATAGGGGGCGGTCGTTCCGCGACCAGTAGCCTTGTGCGCGGTTGGCCGATGGAAGCACAATGCTTGCGGCCCCTGCGGCGGCCATACCTGCGAGAAATCGACGACGTGATGCTTGATGATGGTTTGACATGAGGGGACATCCTTTGGGAGTTGCGGAGCGAGTGTGCTTGCTGGTGAGTGTTGCTGGAGGATCGAGCCGTGCTATTTCTTACGACATTCTAGCCGAGATTTCCCTTTTTGGTCTCGACTCGGCTACGCTGCCAAGTCTTGTCGAACAATTTGCCTCTTTCCTGCGTTCTAGGGGTATGAATGGATGTTCCCTCTCGTTGGAAGGAGTCTCGGCACGGCTGCTGTCGTTGATACACAAGTCGGCCCTACGCTCTTTGGCCGAAGGCCTTTTTCATTGAATCAGGGCAAGCGCAGCGCCGCCCAAGGACCGGAGGGCAAGCTCCGAGTTTGGCCAAAGGCCATATTCACGTCCCTTGTTCGACCCTCAGGTGAATTTGGCTTACAGCCAAAAGGCGTTTTGGACCATGAATTCCTTGGGCGTTGCCCAAGGCTACGGTGAAAAAAGGCCTTCGGCCAAGACACCAAACTCCAGACTTGTGTATCAACGACAGGCATGGCAGGCAGCAGCAAGCGGGCGTACAAGATTACGAACTGGGCAAAGTATAACGAGTCGCGGAAGTGTTGACGGACATCAACTGTCACGACGCCGATGTGGCCGAGGCGCTAGTCAACAAGGCCGCTGCAATTTGAAGGGTGATCGATTTGTCGTGAGAAGAGACTAGTATCACCAGGAGAAGTAGGGACAATACTACGTATGGTTGTGGTCGTTTGTGCGTCGATGAATGAGGATGTTCGATGAGCGAGCCACGGGTAGCACAAGATGCGGAAGCAGAACGCCATTCAGTTGGTGGCGGCGATGTCAGGGAAACGACGCCAGGTCGCTCCATCCAGAAGCTGTTCCTCGGGCTGCTATTCCTAGCAGCCATGCTCGTTGGCCTGGTCTTTCAGGCTCCAATCGCTGCGCGAGTCATGGAATTCGTGCCTGAACCAAATGCAGGACGCGAAGTTCTGTACTGGCAGTCTCCCATGGATTCCAGCATTCGTAGCGACAAGCCAGGCAAGTCGCCCATGGGCATGGATCTGGTGCCGGTTTATGCCGACGAGGAGCAGGCAAAGGGGCCGGTCATGATTCAACCCGAGATTCAAGAAAGCGAACACACGACGGTGGTGGTCGAAGCGGGGCCGATGATACGCTCGTTGGAAACGGTCTCCACGGTGACTTTCGCCGAGCCCTTGATCGGTGACGTTACCTTGAAGATGGAGGGCTGGATGGAGAGGCTGTACGTCGACTACGAAGGGCAAACGGTCACCAAGGGGGATCCGTTGGTTGACGTCTATGCGCCGGATTTGTTCGCCGCCGAGGAAGAATTTCTGATCAGTTTGAAATATGCGGAAACCGCCGGGGCATCGCAGACCGCTGATGCAGCGAACAACGTTCAATCGGCGCGTGTGAAGCTCCTCTATCTGGACATGACCAACGAACAGATCGATGCATTGGCTCGCAAGGGCGTTGTTCAAGAAACCCTTACCTACTACTCACCTTTCTCGGGCATCGTGGTCGAGAAAAAGGTCTTCGAGGGCAAGGCTATTCCTGCTGGCCATCTTCTGTATCGCATTGCCGATTTGTCGAAGGTTTGGGTCAACGTGTTCGTCTACGAGAATCAGATCCACTGCGTTTACGAAGGCCAGAAGGCCACGCTGACGCTGTCCGAGTTACCCGATCGAAGGTTTGAAGGCACGGTTGTTTTCGTCTATCCGTATCTCGATCCGAAAAGCCGCACCATCAAAGTTCGTCTGGAATTCGAAAACCCCGATCTAATGCTCATGCCGGACATGTTTGGCCGCGTGAAACTAGAGCCTCACACGATGGGCCAGGGGCTGAGTGTACAGCGGACAGCAGTCATGCAGACCGGGAAACGGAATCTTGTCTACATCGCATTGCCAGATAATCGATTCGAGCCGCGCGAGATCCGCACCGGCATGGTATTGGACGGCGGCAAGGTCGAGGTACTTAGCGGGCTGGAGGCGGGTGAGCGAGTGGTCACCTCGCCCAATTTTCTCTTGGACAGCGAAAGTCGTATCCGTTTGATGAATCGCAAATTCCGTGCGCTGCCAATGCCTGAACGCGACAATGCCCAGCACGGGACCATGCCAGGAATGCTGGAACATTCCATGAGCCCGAGCACAAACGAAACAAAGGGCAAAGCGATGCAAGGCAGTGACAGACGTTAGTTCCTGGGTGAATCGACAAGGACGACGAGAATGATTCGGCGACGGAAGAAACATTCGCAGCGAATGCTCATGCGACGTACGTTCGCTGTACTACTGGTCCTTCTACTAGGAACGCTTTGCGGAATGGCATTCCGAACTTGGCTCGTGCCGCACTTGCCAGCGACCATTGTCGGAATGTTGGGAGAGTCGAAGGCAACAGGCGGTCAAGCTGCCTCGCAAGAAGGACGTGAGATTGCTTTTTGGAAGTCGTCCATGATCCCAAATTTCGTGTCGCCCAAACCGGGGGTCGATCCGATGAACATGGACTTGATGCCGGTCTACATGGATGAACTAAGCGACGAAAGCCTTATCACACTTAGTCATGAAGTAACCCACAATATGGGACTGCGGACTGTTTCCGTCGAATTTGGTGCCGCGTCACGGGTGGTGCGAACCGTCGGCGAAGTTGACTACGCGGAGCCACTCTTGGGTGACGTGACGCTAAAGGTGGGTGGCTGGGTGGAAGAGCTGTACGTCGACTTCGTGGGGCAACGGGTAACGAAAGGGCAACCGTTGTTCGCGGTCTATTCGCCCGAAGTATAC
This sequence comes from uncultured Planctomycetaceae bacterium, assembly GCA_964576465.1. Taxonomy (GTDB): domain Bacteria; phylum Planctomycetota; class Planctomycetia; order Pirellulales; family JAEUIK01; genus CAZNXE01. The sequence goes on along the minus strand of CAZNXE010000209.1, from coordinate 2,871 downwards.
AGCGCGGTGGAAGAATACCTGATCAGCCTTCAGGATACCTTGCCTCAGAGAAGGCCCGGGGGCATCTCTCTAAGAACCAATGACCTATTTCCGGCTTACGACAAACTCCGCTTTTGGGATGTTCCGGAGTCGGAGATCGAGCGATCCAGGCAACCGGGACGTCGCTCGAAAACGATCACGTTTGAATCGCCGTTCGATGGTTGGGTCATCGAGAAGCACGCCTTCCGTGGCATGTATATGGAGCCAGGGTCGCGCTATTATCGGATCGCCGATCTTTCCACAATGTGGGTCTACGTTACCATCTTTGAATATCAGTTGGCCGACATCCATCCTGGGCAAACTGCAAGGCTCTCCTTGCCTTACCGGCCGGGTGAAGTCTTTGAAGGCAAGGTGATCTATATCTATCCCTATGTAGACCCCAAGACTCGCCAGATTCGCGTGCGGCTGGAGTTTCCGAATCCGGATCTGCTTTTGAAACCGGCAATGTACGCCGACGTGAAGTTGGAAACGCCGTTGGCGGGAAAGCAGGTTCTGGTGCCGCAAGACGCGGTGATCGATATTGGAACTCAGAAGGAAATCGATGGCGAGTTGCGCCACGTGGGGTATGCCTACGTCAAGGTTGGCGAGGGCAAATTCGAGCCACGTGAAGTCGCGCTAGGTGAGGAATTGGAAGGTGGTCGCTTGCAGATCCTCGCGGGGTTGAAGCCGGGAGAAGAAGTGGTCGTATCCGGTCAATTCCAACTCGATAGCGAGCGGCGCGTGAAAGAAGCGAACTTGGCAATGCTCATGCAGTACCGTGGTGAACCATAAGAACAACCCGGGCTTGAGGTGCGATCGCGGAAATCTACTATTAACCTGAGTTGTGAGTAACGGTCATGATCGGAAAGTTGATCGAATTCTCGGTGAACAACAGATTCCTGATGCTCTTGTTAGCGGGAGTCTTGGTGCTGGGCGGCGTCTACGCGGTCTATACGATTCCGCTGGACGCCATTCCCGATTTGAGCGATGTGCAAGTAATTGTGTTCACGGAGTTTCCGGGACAAGCCCCGCAAGTGGTCGAGGATCAGGTTACCTATCCGCTGACGACCACCATGCTGGCAGTGCCCAACGCAAAGATCGTACGCGGATATTCTTTCTTTGGATTTTCGTTCGTTTACATCATCTTCGACGACGGTACGGACATCTATTGGGCTCGCAGCCGGGTGCTGGAGTATTTGAGTTTCGTGGCCAACAAGTTGCCGCAGGGCGTCACGCCACGATTGGGCCCTGACGCAACCGGTGTCGGTTGGGTCTATGAATACTCGCTCTACAGTGGCTGGTATTCGCCTGACTATCCGGTCGGGATTTACCAAGACCCCGACCAGCCCGACCAATGGTTCGAGTCGCTTCAAGATGCTCCGGAAGAGGTCCGCGATCGTTTGCTGCGCGTGCGGGTCTTCGATCAGCCGGGGGAGTGCCCCTTAAGTGGAAAACCACTGGTCCGCTCGAATCAAGATCTGTCGACGTTACGAAGCCTCCAGGATTGGTACCTGCGTTACGAGTTGACGGCCGTGGAAGGCGTTTCCGAGGTTGCCAGCGTGGGAGGCTTCGTCAAGCAGTATCAAGTTGAAGTCGATCCAGATCGACTACTGGCCTTCGGGCTTTCCATTCAAGACATTCGTGTCGCGATCGAGCGCTCGAACAACGATGTTGGTGGCCGTGTCATCGAGCTCTCCGAGAACGAATATATGGTCCGTGGGCTTGGCTACCTGGGCGGAGGCACAAGCGACCCGGGAACGAGCCAGCGCGCCATCAAAGATTTGGAAAACGTATCGCTGGGAACGACACCGGAGGGAACACCAACGTTCTTGCGAGATGTGGCCCAGATTCATCTAGGACCGGAACTTCGCCGTGGTATCGCCGAATCGGACGGGAAGGGCGAGGTTGCCGGCGGTGTCGTCATCATGCGTTTCGGAGAAAACGCTTACAAGGTGATCGAAAACGTCAAGACACGCTTGGACGAGTTGAAGGTGGGCCTGCCACCGGGCGTCGACATCAAAACTGAATACGACCGCTCGGCACTCATCGAACGGGCGGTCGACACGCTGAAGCGCAAACTGCTGGAAGAAATAACCGTGGTGGCCTTGATCATCATCATTTTCTTGCTGCACTTCCGCAGTTCTCTTGTGGCAATCTTCGTGTTGCCGGCCGGGGTGCTGGCAAGTGTTATTTTGATGCACGCCATCGGGCTCAACGCGAACATCATGTCTTTGGGCGGAATCGCACTAGCGATCGGTGTCATGGTCGACTCGGCCGTTATTATGATCGAAAATGTTCACAAACACATTGAACAGGATGGGGGGAAACGTACCCACGCGCAGATTATCATCGACGCGTCCAAGGAAGTTGGGCCCCAGTTGTTTTTCTCCCTGTTGGTGATCACGGTCAGCTTTCTGCCGATTTTCAGTCTGACTGGCCAGTCGGGGCGGTTGTTTAAGCCATTGGCCTTCACCAAGACGTTTGCCATCGGCGCCGCTGCCATCCTTTCGATCACCATCATTCCGGTGCTGATGTACTTCTTCATTCGTGGCCGCATCCCGCACGAAGATCGCAACCCTATCAGTAAAATCTTAATGTGGTTCTATGAACCTCTATTTTGGATAAGTCTCCGCGGGCGACTGCTGACCATTCTGGTTGCCGTAGGTCTCGTCTTGGTTACGCTGTGGCCTTACTCGCAGTTGGGCAGCGAGTTCATGCCGCCGCTGGAAGAAGGCGATCTGCTGTATATGCCGACGACCGATCCGTCAATCTCCGTCACCAAGGCGAGAGAACTGTTGCAGCAGACCGACAAACTGATCATGACCTTTCCGGAGGTCCACCACGTCTTCGGCA
>CAZNXE010000208.1:0-10106 GCA_964576465.1 uncultured Planctomycetaceae bacterium | reverse complement strand
TCAAATCACCCTCGGCGGCGGCGTTGACAACTGACAGAAGTTGCTGAACTTTGTGGCGCACCTCTTCCTGTTGTTGTTGTTCGCGCTCTTGGTTCTCTTTTTCGCGGCGAGCAGCTTCGACCTGTTCAGTAATCACCGCCCAAGTGACCATGGGGCCAGTGAAATTACCCTCATCGTCGTACATCGCCGCAGCTTTTAGCTCCAAGGTCTCATCGGCCAGCATAATTTGCGCTTCGTGCGGCAAATTGCGTGGATCGCTGAGTAGGTTCCGCTGATGCGCCGGGTTCTTGTGGAAGACATCGTAGCTACCTCCGACGATCTGATCGACTTTGACGGGCAGTAAATGCTCGACCGTACGCAGCGTCTTGTCCGAGGCCGGGTTCATGTAGATGATCGTCCCGTCGGTGTCGGCCAAGATGATGTTGATTGGAGCATTCTCGACGATGGCGCTCTTTTCAGTCGCCGCTTTTTCCAGCTTCAACTTCTCGGTAACGACTTCCCACGTGACCATCGGGCCAAGATATTCGCCCTCGTCGTCGTACATCGCACTGACGAGCAGATCAAGCGTTTCTTCACCCAACGCAATGTTCGCCCGGTGCGGGAGGTTCTTGGGGTTCGACAAGATGCTTCGTTGATGGGCCGGATCTTTGTGGAAGATGTCGACACTCTGGCCGACAATTTCATCCACGCGGCAGGGGAGAAGATGTTCGAGCGCCTTCAACTGCTCAACGCTCGCCGGATTTGCATAGGTGATATTCAAATCGGTGTCGGCAAGGATGATGTTGATCGGTGAGTTCTCACTCACGGCTTGGGCCTTACTTAGCTCGCCTCGCAGTTCCGCGGCGTCCAGGTTGATTTCAGCATTGTCGTTGGTACGATTCGTCGTCTTGGTCATTTCGTTTCCTTCTTTCTCTTATAGGTGCTCCCACACTCGTGGTGAAGTGCGGGGTGCGGAACTGCTAAATGAAAATGGTTTCAGAGTCGTTGTTTGAGCAGGTGACTAACTGACGGCACCCTCGATGACTTCGGTTTCTTCATCGGTCAGAATCTGATCGATGTCGAGCAAGATCAGCAGTCGGTTTTCAAGCTTCACCAACCCGGTGAGATATTCGCGCCCCAGCCCGGCAACCGTGGGAGGTGGCGGTGCGGTTTGGTTCTGAGAAATACGTAGCACTTCACTGACGGCATCGACGATAATGCCGATCGTTTTTCCGGCCACGTTCACCACCATGATGCGGGTCTCATCGGTTTGTTCCGTGGTGGGAAGCCCAAACCGAATTCGTAGATCGACGATCGGAATCACGGTGCTTCGCAGGTTGATCAGGCCCTTAAGGTAGTCGGGCGTCTGCGGAACACGTGTGATCTCTCCCATCAAGATGATCTCTTGAACCTTGGTAATCTCGACGCCGTATTCTTCTTGCCCTAACCGAAAGCTGACCAACTGCAACGAGCCGGTTCCTTCTTTCGATTCGGTCTCTTCAATCTGGGGTTCGATTTGTGCGGTGCTCACCACCTACTCTCCTTCGTTGTTGACGTTTTGGGACAAGTCCCTATTCAGGTCACGTGTATATTCAGTGGGAGATTGTTTTCGTGTTGTCGTTTCGTTCGTCTCGCGTCGTGGTTTCATTCCGTGTTGCTGACACAATCCGGAGAATCGTTCGCATGACTGGTTTCAATGCTCGGATGCATGCTGCCGCTCTCACTCGTTGCAAACGCCTGAAATCTAGCCACGCCGCAACAAAGTGAGATTCGTTTCCATGCTGTCTTCGGTAGCCCTTCCCTCAAGGTTTAGCTAAAGCCCCTATTTTTCCTCGGCTGTCGAAGGACCGCCAGCAAGACACCGGCTCGACCGGTCTGATGCGGACAAGCCGCGCGGGTGAGAGACAAGATGTTGCCGTAGGACAACATCGGGCTCTTGGGGAACAGTAGGTCCGACTTTGCACGAAGGTCGGCAACGGATGCACTGAGCGTTTTTGACACGGCGAGCGTTTTTTGACTCGGCCCTTGGCTAACCTATGTTTGTCTGACCGTTGACCATTGTCGCGGGCGGCGTTCGCGCGCTGCGGTTTCTCGCTTCACCAATCAACACGCAAACCACACGGGAAGAATCCATGAGCAAACGAGTCTTGGTTGCAGACGATTCCAGCACGATGCGCAAGATCATCGTCCGCTCGCTGTTAGCAGTTGGCGTTGAAGACACAACAGAGGCCGCCGATGGTACGGAGGCAGTCAACCTCTTTAAGCCGGGCGAATTCGACCTGGTGCTTACCGACTGGAACATGCCGGGAAAGAATGGACTCGAAGTTGTGGAAGATATCCGGAAGCAGGACGCGAACATCCCGATCATCATGGTCACGACCGAAGCTGAAAAGGATCGTGTCGTGCAAGCCATTAAGGCCGGTGTGTCCGACTATCTCGTCAAGCCGTTCAGTGCTGATACATTGCGCGAGAAGCTGGAGAAGCACGGCTGCTGATCGTCTCGAAAAGACGATGGGACGCATTCTCTACCATGCGAAGCATTCATTCCGGCCGCCCTCGGCAAGCATGTCCGACGGCGGCCGTTTTTTTATGGCAACGGAACGTCCTCCCCCTGAACAATTTCAAGGCGTTAGCCCGGATGATTCATGAAGATCGTCGCGAGGAGCACTAAGTCGCGGCAGATGCAAGGAAAAGAATGACTTGGCTGCGCAGCGTATTGGTGAATACGTGAGCAAAGGCAAGTCGTTCTTTGACGAAGCAGGTGACCGATCTTAGGGCTCCGCAGCAGATCGCTCATGAATCATTCGGGTTAGCGGCACCACTTCCAATGTCTTCGCTTGGCGTCGATGCGTCAGGCCGGCGGGCTCGAGAATCGCTTTCATCAAGGCATCAATCGTCGCGTCGGTGACGTCGACCGAAACGCGCTTGTCGAGTGATAAACCTGCCTCGCTCAGAGCCACATGGTCGATCTTGATCGCGTAACCCATGCGCTGAGAAACATGGTCCAGCAGGCGCGCAACAGGTACATTCTCGACCTTAAGCCGAAAGACTTGCGTGCCAAGCGGTGGTCGATCCTTCTTGGAAGGCGGTCCCCCGACAATGCGCTCGTGGTCTTCGAGGCGACCACGCACCAGGATATCTCGACCGTCGATCTCGATGTGTGCCGTGGGTGCCAGCTTCTGATAGTGCCGTGCGATTCGTTCCGGATTGCCTCGTCCGGAATAACGACGCTGCAATGCGACCTCTGCCGGAATACGCATCAATCTGGCCGATTCACCGACACGGTCGATCTCAAGGGTCAAATCAAACTGCACGGAAACGAGCAAGAACCGATCGGCCAGTGACAACGGTGGCAGGTCGCCCGCGGACCATAGGTCATGCGGAATCAATTCCATGTCGGTGAGTTTGATGCCGTGTTCTGTCGCTAGCCCCTGGATCAACTGCCGTGGCGATGCCAGATCGTCCCACCGCCAGGCACGCGTGCGACGCCAGATGCGTCTTGATGTCGGGGGGAGTTCGTTTACGTGCTGGGCGGTCAACGCGGCTAGCGTCCGCAGTTGATGTGCTGCCGGTTCGGGGCCGAAGTACGCCACGGGGCCCAGTTGCGAGTAGCCGCAGCCGGCGATGCTTGCCAGTCGCGTGAATACATCAGACAGCGCTTGTTCATCAATATCGAGGTCACAGCGATGGTTCGGATCGATTCGTCGATCGATGAGAACCGCCACACGCTGCGCACGACTCAACCGCTCGAGCGCTGGCCGAAACTGCACCGCGGACCATTCAACAGAGATGGGGCTAGCCAAACGATCGCGCAGTGGCTTTGCGCGAAGCCATTGCACGTCTTGGGCATGCGTAAGTTGGAAACCGGGGCAGCAGAGTAATAACAGAACGATTGCCGCCGCTTGCCACTTGCGACAACATGCCGCGCTGAAAAACGGTCGGTCCGCAACAAAGCGTTCGCCCCGGTCGCTGGGACATCGTGCGATAACCCGCAGGTTCGGATTAGCCGTCATGTTTGGTACGCCAGTTTGCTGAAAGCCGTCAACACGCGTTAGACACCGGCCATTTGAAGACCTGAATTGGTTACACTCAAGGCTATGCCCAGGTGACGTCGCAGTGCAAGAGCGACTTTGGCGAAGCTTGCGGCATTCATCCCCATCTCATCTGCTTTCGCGGAGTAAACGCACGTGGGCGACAAGGCTTGCGAACCGCTGTTATTGGCGATTTACAACCGGTACCTCGAAGACCGAGATTCGGCCGGTCTCATTCTGCGCACTTCGGAAGCCTACAGCATTGGCACGTTGCAGCGACTGGCCAGCCATCAACGTCGTGAAGTTCGCCGGGCGGCCATTGTGGCCCTGTGTCTCATTGGCGGCTATGAGTGCAATGCAACGGTCGGTCGCGCGATGTCCGACGAAGATCGGGCCGTGCGAATTTTGGCCGAAAACGGGATCCGCTGGTTGTGGCGTCGCGACGGGAATCCACGTCAACAGCGAGAGCTTGCCGTCATCATTCGCTTGAACACCAGTAAAGCGGCAAGTGAGGCCCATCAACGTGCGGATCAACTCGTCGACTCCGCTCCTCGGATTGGCGAGGCATGGAACCAACGGGCCATCGCGCAGTTCAATCTCAAACGCTTCACGGCAGCCATCGGCGACTGTCGCCAAGCACTCGAACTCAATCCATACCACTTCGCCGCGGCGGTCGGCATGGGGCAGTGTCATATTGAAAAGGGCGAAGACCGTCTCGCCCTGGAGTGCTTTCAGCGGGCACTGCGGTTGAATCGGAATCTCGAAGGCGTTCGAGCGTGCGTCCGCTATCTGCAGCGAACGCTGGAAGACCGGTAACACCGGCAGCGAGGCGGCTTCGGCCATGGCCTTTCGGTGACAGCCGACTATATTGTCGCTGTGAGCAACGCCGAACGACCCATTCTGATCCTTGGCGCGGGCATCAACGGTGCCGCGCTGGCCCGAGAGTTGATTCTCAACGACCTCCCCGTTTGTGTCGTCGATCGCGGCGATTTGGCAAGCGGCACCACGGCATGCTCGTCGCGGTTGATTCACGGAGGGCTCAGGTATCTGGAGTATTCCGAATTCGATCTTGTCCGCGAGTCTCTGCGAGAACGCAATTTACTGTTGCGACTGGCACCTCAATTCGTCCGCCCCTTGCGGCTCTATATCCCCACATCAAACCGTTTTGGTGGGTTAGCCACCTCGCTACGGCGATTCTTCCACTGGGAAAGAAAGCGAAGTCCCGATGATGCGGACGTTGATCGCGGACTATGGCTGATCCGGCTTGGGCTCCGTTTCTACGACGTGTACGCCCGCGATCAGGTTCTTCCGAAATACGATGTCCATCGGGTCGACGATCCAGACGTGGTGCCGGTCGACCCCAAACAGTATCGCTGGCTGTGCTCTTATTCCGATGCTCAAATCATCTATCCCGAGCGATTCGTCGTGTCGTTGTTGACCGATGCCGCCGAAGAGGCACAGCGGCGCGGGCTTTTGTTTGAGATGTATAACTACCACGATGCCCGGCTGCACGGACGGCGGATCGAAATCCGCCCACATGGGAACCACCACGCCAAGGCGGGTTCGGCATCTAGCGACGCGGTACGCGAATTTGAACCCGCGGCCATCGTCAATGCCACCGGGGCATGGGTCGACGCGACGCTCAAAGGTTTAGAGATTCCTTCGCGGCGATTGATGGGTGGCACCAAGGGAAGCCACTTTGTCACGTCTCATCAGGGATTGCGCGAGACCATGCAAGGGCGAGGGATCTATGCCGAAGCGGCAGACGATCGACCGGTGTTCGTGTTGCCCATCGGCAAACGCCATACGCTCGTCGGTACGACCGATGTCCGTTATACGGGCGACCCTGGCATGGCCATCGCCTCCGACGACGAACTCAACTACTTGATTGCGACCGTCAACCACATCGTGGCTGGTTCACCCCTGACGCGAGAAGACATCGACTTTCACTATGCCGGCATACGGCCTCTTCCCTACACCGATGCGGCGACAACCGCTTCGATCACCCGGCGGCATTGGCTTGAACGGGCCGACCATGCGGAGATTCCGACGTTCTCCGTCATCGGTGGAAAGCTCACAACCTGTCGCTCGTTAGCCGAAGAGGCTGCCCACGAGTTGTTGGGGATACTCCGCCCGGGCTGCAACGGACAACCCAAGTCGCTCGAACGCCCGATTCCTGGTGGTGAGAATTATCCAGCCGACGACGAACAGCTCTTAGCCACTTGGCAAGAATTAGCCGAGAAGTCGCCTTACAGCCGCGACCAAATCGAAACGATGTGGCAGCTTTGCGGAACCCGTGTTGCGAAATTCATCTCGCAACCAGGAGAGCTTTCAGGGGAGGTTCTCACAGGCACCGATCTCCCGCTGGACTTCGTCCGCTGGTCGATTCGCAACGAATGGGTCGAGCATGTCGGCGATTTGGTCGAGCGGCGGCTGATGCTGCTGTACCAGCCGACACTGTGCGAAGCGACGTTGCGCAAACTTGCCGAACTGTTGGTCGAAGAAGATCGCATGACACGTGAAACGGCCGAAACACAGGTGCGAACGACCGTCCGCCGCCTGCACGAACATTTCGGAAAGCGCCTGACCCAAGATGTTGTTCAATAGAGTTGGAATGCGGCATTTTTCGTTTGATCTTTGCCGCCGTACCCGGCACAATTCGTCAGCCTAATCTATTGTCTTAGGCGTGCGGCAAATAAGAACGTACCAATCACAACCCGACGCGTAAGCGAGGGAACGCAGTGTATTACCGGTTGGTCCCTCGCTCACGCGGCCCCTGGTATATTCTCATTCGCCGCTCGCCTTAGTATTCAGACCCCGAGACACAATCATTGAAGGACAAAGCGTCGATGACAAAATCCTTGACTCGTGAGTTGGCCGCCGAGTTTCTCGGCACCTTTGTGTTGATCGTATTCGGGGTAGCCGTCGTCGCACAAGTTGTATTGAGTGGAGGGGATAATGGTCAGTATTTTTCGATCAACCTGGGTTGGGGGCTTGCGGTGACCATGGGGGTGTATGTCGCCGGAGGAGTTACCGGGGCACATCTTAATCCGGCGGTTACACTGGCCATGGCCGTGCATCGAGGCTTCCCGTGGTCGAAGGTGATTCCGTACAGCATGGCCCAAGTTGCCGGAGCATTTACAGCTTCGGCGGTTGTCTATGCGGTCTACCATGAATCGCTTGACGCCCTTTACGGGGGCATTCGCGGCATGGACACCGCTGGCATTTGGGCCACGTATCCACAAGAGTTCCTCAGCAATGTCCCCGGCGGGCTAGTCGATCAGATTGTCGGTACCGCGTTGTTGGTCGGTTGCATTCTGGCAATTGTCGACGAGCGAAACACCGCGGTACAAGCCAACATGGCGCCGGTCGTCATTGGGTCCGTGGTTCTGTTGATCGGAATGACCTTTGGTCACAACTGTGGCTATGCCATCAACCCAGCCCGAGACTTTGGACCTCGATTGTTCACGGCGGTTGCCGGCTGGGGCCCGCAGGTATTCACCGCGAATAACTATTGGTGGTGGATCCCAATCGTTGGTCCGCTCATCGGGGGTGTGGTTGGTGGGTTCGTGTACGACCAATGCATCACTCGATTTCACCCGCCTGAAGATTCCGATGCCTAGCTGCCACGGTGACCAAGACACCCTGAGATCACTCATATTTCCTCCAGACTTTGCGGATAACTGACATGGCCAAATACGTTCTTGCATTCGACCAGGGAACCACTTCAAGCCGTGCCATCGTGTTTCAGCACGACGGAACGGTCGTATCGATGGCACAGCGGGAGTTCAAACAAATCTTGCCCAAGCCAGGGGACGTTGAACACGACCCTGAGGAGATTTGGTCGAGTCAACTTGATGTTGCCCGACAAGCGCTGACCAAGGGCAAGGTCGACGCCGCGGATATTGCTGCCATCGGCATTACGAATCAACGCGAGACGACAATCTTGTGGGACAAAGTAACCGGCAAACCGGTCGCCAACGCCATTGTGTGGCAAAGCCGGGTGAGTGCCCCGATTTGCGATCGACTTCGGGCCGATGGAATGGCCGAAACGATTCGCCAAAAAACCGGCCTCGTCGTGGATGCGTATTTTTCCGCCACGAAAATCAAGCATCTCCTCGATACGATCGACGGTCTCCGCGAGCGCTGCGAGCGGGGCGAAGTGCTGTTCGGCACTGTCGATACGTTCCTCATTTGGAAACTCACCGGCGGGCGCCGTCATGTGACTGACTACAGCAACGCCAGTCGGACCATGATTTACAACATTCATCAACTCCAGTGGGATGACGAACTGCTGACCGTGCTCGATATTCCTCGTGCCATGCTCCCCGAAGTTCGACCGTCGAGCGAGGTCTACGGCGAGACGACCGAAGAGTGGTTCGGGCGATCGATTCCGATTGCCGGAGATGCCGGCGATCAACAAGCAGCCACGTTTGGGCAGGCCTGTTTCGAGCCAGGCATGGCGAAGAACACCTACGGCACCGGTTGCTTCATGCTACTGAACACGGGCCACAAGCCGCAGGATTCAACAAACAAACTGCTGACGACCATCGGTTGGGGCATCGATGGAAAGGTAACCTACTGCCTCGAAGGTTCGGTGTTCATCGCCGGCGCGGTCGTGCAGTGGCTTCGAGACGGACTCGGCGTGATTAAGGACTCCGCCGACGTTGAAAAGCTGGCCGCGACTGTACCAGATTCGGGAGGCGTCTACCTTGTACCGGCCTTCGTTGGTCTCGGGGCACCTCACTGGGATGCCTACGCACGAGGAACCATTCAAGGCATCACCCGTGGAACCACCGCCGGACACATCGCCCGCGCTGCCGTTGAGTCGATGGCCTATCAGTCCGGCGATTTGCTCGACGCGATGCAAAAAGATGCCGGGCTGAAGCTGTCCGCCTTAAAGGTCGATGGAGGCGCATCGGTAAACGACACGCTGATGCAGTTTCAGGCCGATCTCTTGGGAGTGACCGTCCAACGCCCGGTCGTGGCCGAAACCACTGCCCTCGGCGCCGCCTATCTGGCCGGCTTGGCGGTTGGATACTGGAACGATCAGGCCGACGTGGCGGGAAACTGGGCTCTCCAGCGAGAATTCCAGCCAGCCATTGACGATGCGCGGCGTGATGCCCTCTGTTCGCAATGGCAAAAAGCAGTCACGCGCTCACTCGACTGGGAGCCACACTAGCCCGGGCATCAAAGATGGGCCGTACTTCTTACGTGCCCATTCTAGAAGCGGCCGCTTGGCGGTGGGGGTTGAGGACGTCCACTCTGCCGCATCACGGCCGACGAGTATCGAAAGCGATCGTTAACGAACGCTGTCAAGGTCGACTCGTTGGAAAACAGGTACATCCGGTTCCCAAAATAAAGCGCGTGCGTGCGATTGCCGGCAACCATTTGACCCTGGTCGATGGCCAGCACGGGATCGTTCCCGAAGGTGACCGGTGCGTAACGATCAGGGTCGGCCAAGAATCGCTGTCGCGCCTCTTCACCAGCTAAGTAAAAGACTTGCCCTTGGTAAGTCGCCGCGAACTGAGGTTGTCCCAGAACCCACTGCGCCCCGTTCACGCCAACCTGATCGACAATGGAGACGGGACAACATCCGTCCAGCGCCACACGTTGTCCACCGGCTGCGGGCGCAGTCTGCACGTTCATCGACGGCGCAACAGGAGGAGCAGCCGGCGGCGGTACCGCAGGTTGTTGCATCATAGGTTGTCTTACTGGGCTACTTCCTTGCGGCACCACAGGCACACGCGGATCGGTGGGCCGTGGCGGGGGCGGAAGGGGAGGAGCACCGCCAGTCATCGGAACATTCGGTGGCAATGGACCTTGCAAGTTTGCGGCAAGTTGCGGCGCGTTGTTTAGCGGCGGTGCATGAGCTGCCGCAGTCGCATAGGGGTTTTGCGGTGCGCCGACACGTGGCTGCATCGCCGATGGTTGCATCGCGACAGGCGGCTGTTGTTGGGCATAGGGATTCGCGGGATTGTTCCGGGCTACCATTTGAGCGGAAGGCCTGGGGCGAACCGACATTGCAATCTGCCCCATGACACCTGCGTATTGATCTGCCGTGGCGGGGCTTTGCAGCAGCTTCACAACCTTGCC
>CAZNXE010000207.1:0-10328 GCA_964576465.1 uncultured Planctomycetaceae bacterium | reverse complement strand
TAATCAAACAAAAGACTCGCTTGATTGGGGACTACGCGGTTTATCCCGGCGATTTCCCTGTCCCGTTTGTTTCGTCTGGCTGTTCAGCGCACTGCACATTGTCCGCTTCCTCGTTCGGCAACCCGTTCCACGTAAAAACTTCGGCCGCGTTTCTCGCAGCGGAAACGTTCGTGACTTTCCCTTTTTTTATCTCTACTTCAATAATCAGTGGGAAAATACGCGCGTCATCATCAGATTCTCCAATGGCGAATTGGAGCTTCCCCGTGAACCAGTCTGCTCTGAGCGGCAAGTGCGCGCCGTCGATGATGTCGCCAATCCGAACTCTCTCTTCGCTTCTTCTGCCCTTGAACTCTATGAGAAGCAACTGCTCACCTTGAATTGTCCATCTAGCAAAGTATCCCTTGTTGTTTACTGAACTCGTAACGGTCAGTATCGGCTCGTCTTCTCTCGCGGCTCGCTCGTCGATAATTTGTTCAAGGGGAAGTTGCGCTATGCGAAATTCATTTGCACCAAATACAACGGTATCCCTCAATTGATACGGTGTCGCGCCCAGCGGTTGCGAACTCGCGGCCAGAATAAAAACGATAGCTGCAATGCTGACAACTTCCCGTCGCCATCTACTTAGATGGAGTCTGTAGTCTTTCATTATCTGCGTCTCCTGTTTCTCGCACATCGCGGATCACTGAAGCGAGGTAGGTCAGGCTGTACCTGACTTGCGAGACTGTTTGCACTCCATCGTCAGGCACAGCCTGACCTACGTCATTGTGTTGATTTCGGTTCAAATAGCATCACGAGTCCTTAAGGTTCAAGGATCGGTAGATCAGCGAAGACTCTCGGCACTCCTTCATCATGCACAGCTTGAATTACGTCCAGTTTTCATCAAGATCCGCCACGCATACGACTGGCGTTATCACTCCGCAATCGTGTGGTAAAGCTGTCCGCCTCTTATTGCATCGCCCGCTTTTCGTCAAGTAATATTTTCTCTAACTCTCGTTTGTAATCAGCGCTTGAATGCGACCAAACGAGTTGCTGCACTTCTTCTGGCGTTGCCGGTCGAGAGAGACATCCGTCACGAATGTAAGGTCGATGCTTGTGGTAATAGACTGGACCGTCTTGTTTCTCGGTAACTTCGACAGCAAGAACAATGTTATCGCCGTGGATCGCAAAGATTGGCTTACATTTCAATCGTGGACGAATGCCCTCTATCAATCCCTGAACACGCAAGACGAGGTTATCTCGCGATTCGTCATCGGAAGCTTCAATCAATACAAACTCCCCACTGTCGTTGATACCTATGAACAGAGTACCGCCGCCTGACGTTCCAAAAGCGGCGAGGTCTTGGACGGTCCGATCGGCTCCACCTTTTTCCGAGTCAATTTTCTGCTTGAATTCGATTCTCTGCGTTTCCCCGCGTTCACAGATTTCCTCCAGCTGTGCCGACAGTTCGGAATCGGCCTACTTAGGTACGTTTCTTGTCATTTCCAAGCCCTCCTATCAACCTAACGCCCGATCTAGTCAGCACTCCATCGTCAGGCACAGCCTGACCTACAACTTATCTGCCGCACGCCTAACTCGAACCCGGCACCCCTCAATCGCGTAGGGTGATAGCCGCGTTGGAGATGACGGTGTGTTCGCGTTCTTTGTTGTTCGATCGGATGAGGATTCGACCGTCTTCTTTCCACATCGAGGTCACGATCGTATCGCCGGGGATGACCACGCCGCGAAAGCGAACTGAATACTTAGCCACTCGGGCAGTATCCCCGTCGAGCATATTGTCGACGACTTGTTTACAGACCATGCCGTAGGAACAAAGCCCGTGCAAGATTGGCTGGTCGAAGCCACCGATTTTGGCAAATTCGGGGTCGGCGTGCAGTGGGTTTTTGTCGCCGTTTAGCCTGTACAGTAGCGCCTGCTGGGGGATGGTGCATGTCTCGACGATCAGGTCTGCCTCGCGCGACGGCGGTTCGTTGCCGGGCTTTGGACCGCCGGGGCCTCCGAATCCACCTTCGCCCCGCATGTACATCGAGAAGCGGTTGGTGAACAAAGGGTCTCCGCTTTCATCCGCGGTGGTCGTCTCCAGAATGACCAGGGCCGCTTTTTTCTTGTCGTAAATCTCGGCAACCCGACCTGAGTTGGTCACGGTTGCTGAAGTTGGAATCGGCTTGTGGATCTCCAGTTCTTGCTCGCCGTGCAGAAGCATAAAAGGGTTGAAATCCATCCCAGGGATTTCGAGCACGTGCGCCATCATGTGATGCACCGGAATCACGCCCCATGTGGGTAACACACGAAGCGCCCCTTCGTAGGTGTAGGCCAACTCCCGAGGCTCGGTGGGCGGAACGCCGCAGCCGAGACCAAGGTGGTAGAGAATCACCTGATCCTCGCTCCAGGTAAACGTATCGCCCGGCAACTCGGCTCCCAGGGCACGCGAGGGATCGATAGGCATCAGACTCTCCTTCGTTGGGAAACAAACTTCCTGGTCTCGTGAAACGAAACGGAGCTTATTGTTGCAACTGGGCGACGAGCGTCATAATCTCGTCGGTAGCGCTACGAGGAATGGTAAACCCGTCGGTGTTCATCACCAGATCCAAGTGTTCACGCACGGCTTCGGGAGAAGGTATCTCGCCGCTGGGTGCGTTCCAGCCGGGGGCCTCGCCTACAAACACTCGGGCGTAGCGCCCACCGCCGACGGAAATGACCTCATGGGTGAGCGAACATTCCTCGGAGACAAGATAGGCGGCAAGGGGCCTCACATAGTCGATATCCAGTGCATCGCCAAACGCACTGAGCACGTGCTCGCTGAGGCGCGTCTTGGCCACCGGCGCGATCACGTTGGATTTAATGTTGTACTTCTCCCCCTCGATGGCCAACACATTGGAGAGCCCCACCAGCCCCATTTTGGCGGCTGCGTAGTTGGCTTGACCAAAGTTGCCGAACAGCCCCGCGGCGGAAGTCGTGAACAGCAAGCGGCCATAGTTGGCGTTCTTCATGAACTCGAACGCGCTTCGGGTGACGTTAAACGCACCCAGTAAATGCACATCGAGAACCGCCGTTACTTCCTCGGGCGACATCTTGACGAAGCTCTTGTCACGCAGGATACCGGCATTGTTAATCACGATATCGATGCGACCGAACTTCTCCAGTGCAGCTTGGATGATCGCATCTCCACCCTCGACGGTGGCCACCGTATCGTAATTCGCAATCGCTTCGCCACCGGCGTCATGGATTTCTTGAACAACTTGATCGGCCATGCTGCTGCCCGAACCACTACCGTCGACGCCGCCACCCAGGTCGTTCACAACAACCCGAGCCCCACGCTCGGCGAGCAATAGCGCATAGGCCCGACCGAGTCCCCCTCCAGCTCCGGTGATTACGGCCACGCGGTCTTCAAATCGCAAGTCACTCATCGCGAGATTCTCCACATCTAGAGTTGATTGGCGAGTGCCCATTATCGGGGCGAAAACCGTCTGTTCAAGCACCCAGGGTCGAAGAACCCGAACTGGAGCATCTCTCGGGGAATTCCGCTGACACGAGGCGCGGGCACGTTTCGCATGAATTCGAGCGAGGGGTCACCCGAAGCAATCTCATTGGACAACTATGCGAAGTGGATCGGATCGGATTCGCGACGACTGGGCCAGACTTGGCAGTCGGTGAAGTGATTGCCGAGCACGGTGGCCAACTTTTCCACGGCGAATCGCTCGCTGGCGTAGTGCCCCAGCAGAACGACGCCGACGCCGAGCGCCTCGGCGAGAAGGCAATCGTGAAACCGCATTTCACCTGTCACGAAACCGTTACAGCCTCGCTCGGCGGCCGTGGCGAGAAACTCACCGGCTGAACCGCAGCCGATGCCCACGCGCGAGATCGATTGATCTGCCTCACCGACGAATTGCAGCGCGTCGAGCATGAGCGATTGTTTGATCCGATCGAGCAATGCGGCAAGCGTGGTCGGTTGCGGCAAGGCTCCGCAGCGGCCTGTACCGGGCGACCCTGTCTCGGCTTGCAGTGCGTCGTCGGCCGGGATTAGCGCCTGGACGTCGGTCAAATCGAGACGTTCGGCCAACTGCTGGTTGATCCCCGTGGCAGCGGAGTCGAACGCCGTGTGGGGACTGTAGACGGAAATGCCGCCTCGAATGAGATCCCATAACATGCGCCCGTCGTTCGTGTCAGCCGACAGTCGACGCAGCGGTCGAAACGGGAGCGGGTGATGCGTGACGATCAACTCAGCGCCTTCGTCCAGGGCCTCTTGGGCACTTTCGGGCGTGATCGTCAAACAGGTCATCACATTTTGGACGTCCAGGGAGCCGTCGCCAACCAGCAAACCGACGTTGTCCCAATCGGCTGCCAGCGAGCAAGGGGCAAACTCTTCAAGAAACGCGGCGATATCTGCAACCGTGGGCATCATTCAAGGCTCCGCTACGACCGTGTAGTGTAACAATCGTGGACCGTCGATCTCTTGGGCGCGAAGCGACAGCACCTTGCCGATCAGATCGCGTCCGTCGTCAACACGGTACACCTGCACATCGGTACCATTTGACAATTGTACGACCTGTTTGCGAAGGGGCAGCCGTCCCTGGGCAAACAAATGGCACTTCAGGGTAATGGGCGTTTCCTCACGATTCACTACCCGTTGCTGCACCACAAGGTCGCCATTGTCGTCCAAATAGCTCGACAACTCGATGGTCACTTCGCCGCTTCCTACCGAGAGCATGGGATAAGCGCTGAACTGATAACGGCGGTCGGCTACCACATCGAATCGTACTTCAACTTGTTGCGGCCCGCTGTTGGCCTCCAACGGCAAGGTTACCTCGAAGGGAATTTCGACCTCACCGGCCACCGGCAGTTCAACTTTGAACGTTGTTTGCCGCAAACGCCAAGCTGGCGGCGGCACGATGGTCAACGTTCCGCTTACCCCCTGGCCAAACGTGTTGGTAAGCATCAAGGCGTTGCTCAGCGGACGACCGAAGATGGTGGGAATGTGGTCTTCGCGAAATCGCATGGCTTGTCGCCAACGCGTAACCTCGGCATCGATGCCCACCACGAAGGAAGGTAGACGACCGACTTCGATCACCTGCTTGGTGCCTGAGAAAGCCAGTTTCGACGAGCGACCCCAGACATCGATCTGACGTGCTTGTGAACCCAGCGCTAGTGTCTCTTGATAGGTCGAGGGGTGCGAAAGGACCATGATCGCTTCGCCATCGCGGACGAACACCTCGTTCGCCGCCCCGCCCAAGAGACGAACCTGCCCGGCATGGGTCGCTCCGGAGAGCAACAGCGACGTGGTGCGCCACGGCAGCAGCAATACGCCCGGGGTGCCGTCTTCTGCCAAGAGACCGTGTTCGGGATCAAATGGATCGAGGATAAAGATACCCTCGGCGCCGCCGATCTTGGCTGCCACCATTCGCTCCACGAGATCTTTGACACGCGTTAGCGTGGAATACCGCGATTTGCCAAGTGGCTCGATGCTGACCCAACGTTGAACGGAACTCGCATCGCCGGAGAGCAAGTACGTACGCAATTCGTCCTTACTCAACGGCGGGTCGGAAGATAAGGCCACGAACCGCCATGGCGGTTCGGCTTGCGATGGAAGCTGCTCGTCCCACCGCCAGGGCAGGCCGATCTGCAAGTCTTGACCAATCACGTCGAGTTGCCGTTTTACGTTGGCCACACGTTCCGCCACCGCCGCCTGATCGACAAAACTCCAATCCCGGTCTTCGCCCAACTGCCACATCCGGGTTCGCATGAGAAACCGCGTCATGACCGGTTCGAGTGACGGGTACCATAGCTCCGGTCCACGCGCGAAGACGTCGGTGGCCACGAGTCGCTGTGCTGCATTGCCAAACTGACTTCGCACCTCCTGCGGTGGGTCGCTGAGAAGTCCGATCACTTCAATCTGTCGGTTCGAGATACTCTCTACAAGCCGAATAAGACGCTCGACTTCCCCGGGATCGTCTTCAGAAAACCACAGCGGATACTTCAGTCGGCTAATTCCGACTTCCGCGAGCAGATCGGGAATGTCGGCATCGGGAATCTCGCCGGCGCCGTGGGGCATGCTCCAACCAAACGGGCCCCGACGGCTCGCGGTCCGCGGTTCAACGACGACCAACGGCAACGCTTCGCTGTGCGTCGGACCGTCGGGCCCAACAATCGTCGTTCGCACCAAATAGTAACCGGGCCAGCGAATCCGTGGTTGCCAACTGAAGTTACCTTCAAACTCCTGTTTCTGCAGCGGACGATCAGCGGTGTCCGTCGTCGTGTTGGCGAGGGGCTGTAGTGTGAGTTGTCGGTCTTCAAACAGCAATTGCCGCCCCAAGGGGTCGAACAACTCGAACGTGGCACCAACCTTCTCGGACGTAGCCCCGGTGAGTGTGCCTTCGATCTGTACGGACTTGGCATCGGTGTAAAGATTTTGTTTGGCCGTGGTGTGAACTCGAAGACGTGGCACACGCCCCAACCACAGGTCGTCGAACACAACCAAGCCCCGCAAGTCGGCGTTAACGCCTGTCGGCTCGACATGCACACCGACCATCACCCACCGCACATCGTCGCGATTCGGACCGACGGGACCGATACGAACGTTTTGCCAACCGTCGGTCGCCTGGAAACGCGCGGAAAAATGACGTCGCACGACCGCCTGTTGTTCGTCAAGGAACGTCAACGACAGAAATGCTTCGTTGTGGACCAGCCCTTGGGTCCGCAGCCGTCCTTCAAGAAAATAACCATACTTTTCGCTCGCTTCGACATGCGGGCTCATCGCCGCCGCGGCTCCGCCATCGAGGTCGACATGCAGGGCTTGCTTTCCGGTGGCCGTTTGCTCGGGACGGATTTCGATCTTGAGATAGTGCGGATAACCTGGCCCACGGTGGCGCGTCCAGCGATCGGGCCACTGGTCGTAGTTAATATCGTTGGCCGTTTCAAAATTGCACGTGTAGATCGGCACCGCCCCGGGCGGTCGAACGTCGATGGGCGCGTGCGGATCGGCCGCTACAATCAGAATGGCCAGTACGGCGAGATTCATCGCTGATCCAAGACTGGCGGAACTTGCGGCATCACTTCGATATGAATCGGCCAAACGCCACACTCGGCTCGACTTCCGCTCGTTTTGCCGTCACAAGTTGAAAGGGACAGCCATGCCAGCATCCACGACACGCCGATTTGATGCCCATCGCCGCTTGAAACACGCAATTCCGCTATCATTCCCGCACAGACCATCAACCGGAAGCAAGAAGGTGATTCATGCGGGCTAACATCGGCATCCAACTCCGCTGCTTGCGGCTGCCGCTAGCAAATGCGATTGCGACCGCGGCAAAACTTGGGGCCGGTGCCGTGGGAATCGATGCCCGGACTGACATCAATCCCAGGGAACTATCACAAACCGGGCTGCGGCAGTTGCGGCGCACGCTGGACGATCATCGCCTGCGTGTGTCGGTTGTCGAGTTTCGCACCCGGCGGGGATACAACGTGCTCGAAGATCTCGATGCGCGTATTGATGCCACGAAGAATGCCATGCAGTTCGCTTATTCGCTTGGTGCCAACGTGCTCGTGAATCACGTCGGCTACGTTCCAGAAGACGCCGAGGGGCCGGAGTGGGAGTTGCTTCTGGAGGTGCTGCGTGACTTGGGCACGTTCGGCCATCATTGCGGTGTGATGCTGGCCACCACCACCGGCGGTGAAGACGCGCCCGACTTACGTCGATTGCTCGATGCCTTGCCGGCAGGGACATTGGCCATCGATCTCAACCCGGGCGGGCTCGTCGCCAATGCCTTGTCTCCTCAGGAGGTTGTTCGCGCGGTCGGCAGCGACATTCGCCACGTGTGGGCCAACGATTCGGTTCGAGATCTTGCCCGAGGGAGAGGCCTGGCCGTCGAACTTGGGCGAGGCAGCGTCGATTATCCGGCGTTGCTGGGGGCTTTGGAAGAATGCCGTTACCAAGGCAATTTCACGATCGTTCGTGACGACTCGGGAAACCCCGTGGAAGAATTCGGCCACGCCGTGCAGTTTCTGCACAACGTAAACGTGTAGAAGGCCGGTTCAAGCCGACGATACAGCGGTCGTTATCGCACCTATAATGAGCGGTTCACCTCGCGGACATCGTGTTCGCTATCAGAGAACTCAGCCAGTCTAACAGCAACCTGTGTGAGAGGAACTTCCAAGTGAAAGCCTTATCGAGTCTGATCGTTCTGCTGTTGTCATCCACCATCGCCACCACGTTGATGGCCGACGACGTACCCGCGCCGGCGGGCAATGCTTCCGTCGACAACGAACAAGAAGCCCGGGAGCGAGCGTTCGAGGAATCGCTCACTGGTGTGACGCTCGTCGGTTTCTTCACCGATTCGGCGGCCGAAGACCAGGAGCTTTCCGAGGACCGCTACACCATCGAAAGCGTCACCAAGGGCAAGAATGGTTTCTGGGTATTTCGTGCAACGATTCAATACGGCGGTCGCGATGTCAAAATGGCAATGCCCCTGCAAGTAGAATGGGCCGGTGACACCCCGATGATCACGCTGACCAACATCCCGGTTCCCCAGCTCGGAATCTTCAGCGCAAGAATCCTCTTCTACGACGGGCGCTACGCCGGAACCTGGAGCGGCACCGACCACGGCGGGCACATGTTCGGAAAGATTCTGAAAGAAGAAGATGCAACCGAAGAAGCCGCGGGCGATGATCCGGAAACGCCATAGACTGACATTGCCACGATAGGGCCCGCGTCTGATGCGGCTGTGGCTGGTGATATCGACTCCGGTGAAATAAGTCAGCCGAGTCACCCATGCCCCGGGGGCACATAACATCTACCACGGAACACTACCACCCGTGGGGCCTGGTTGGACATGTCGCGACGTCCTGCTTGACCATGGCATCAGGGCCATGTTATAAGCGCTAGGTGGCGCTGCATTTGTGAGTATCTTTGGCGCCGTGGATACGAACAGGGAATTCCGGCGATCCCACCACCCGATGGCAGATATTACGTTACAAGTGATTGACGGTGCCGACCGGGGGAAAGTCTTTGACAGTCTTTCCACCCCCGTGACGATCGGTCGAGAAGAAGGCAACTCGATTCAGCTCAATGACGAGCGAATCAGTCGCTTTCATCTCAAAATCCAAGATGACCAGACTAAATTGGTCCTCACCGATCTTGAAAGCACCAACGGCACCAAAGTCAACGGCGAAGACATTTCGCTCCGCATCCTGCGCTATGGTGACATGATTGCCGTGGGAAGTTCGGTGCTGGTGTTTGGATCGCGTGCCCAGATTGCCGAGCGCCTGGCGGCGCTGCGAGGCGGAGAATCGCCCGTGGATCGCACGCTTAGTCCGGAAGAGTTGGATGAGCTGCCTGACGAGGCGTCGTTGGATTTCGAGCTGAATCTGAATCAACCCTCCGACGCCGAAAAAACGTTGCATGCGCTGGTCCCGCCCGAGCTACCCCAGGGCCTCAGCCCCGGTCAAGCCGCACAGCTTTCCGAGATACTCGAGTACTTGCATGTCCGCATTCGGAACATGCTCGATTCGGTGGAGATGGACGAACAGGCAGAACAGGCAAAGCTCGATCTCCACGTATGGCAGAACCTGCTCGAGCTGCAAACGCGGCTCGGCAAATACCTTCGATCCATCGGCCACCCCGACGAAGATTTGTCCTAACGGGCCTTGTGGTCGTTTCTACGGTGTCTGTTCCTTCTCATCAGTGGGATTGACTAATAACATCCTGGGTTCCTGTTCGTCGTGCCGTGGTGTCGTCGTGGTAATCTTCCGCGGCATGACTTGCCATTTTTGCCAGTTACACGAGAACTTCGCGATTTAGCGGCGTTTAACGCCGTTTTCCTGCTTCGTTGCCGACGATGCCAGTCGTGATACAATCCGCGTTTAGCCTTCTTATCGTTCTCGAAGGATCGACTGCGTGTTTCGCTTAACGATCGGTTAAGCCGCACGCCTGGAGAGGAATTCCATGACTGCCACCCGTCCGTTTGTGCATCTTCATTGCCACAGTCATTACAGCCTTCTGGATGGTGCCAGCCCCATCGACAAGCTCGTCAATCGAGCCTCGGAGTTGGGCATGAACGCGCTGGCGTTGACCGATCACGGTAATTTGCACGGGGCGCTTGAGTTCTACCAAAAAGCCCACGCCGCCGGGATCAATCCGATCATTGGTTATGAGGCGTATGTCGCCCCGGGAAGTCGCAAGACGAAGAGTAGCCAGGGTTCCCACGAGGGCACCTATCATCTAACGCTGTTGGCCAAGAACAAGACCGGCTTTCAAAATCTGCTGCGTATGGCTTCAGCGGCCTATCTCGAAGGGTTTTACCGCAAACCGCGCATCGACCGCGAGCTGCTCGAAGAGC
>CAZNXE010000206.1:0-10339 GCA_964576465.1 uncultured Planctomycetaceae bacterium | reverse complement strand
GCAATCGTCCATCGTTAGGCACGGATTGAACCAAGGCTCGACTCAATCGTACCGCGGCACGCTTCTCAAGGCATCTTGTCGCTACGCGACCCAGCCGAACGGCTGGGCCACCCGTCGCGTTTTCTTTTCACATGCTAGCAAAGTTGTGTAGATACCGATGGGCGGAGCCAGTGGCACACAACAATCGCCTCTCCATGTCTTTTTCAACGGGCTGTTTGGCTCACTCGCCAACGGCCAGCGCATAGGCCGTGGCGTGGCTGCGGCAATGTGAGATGCTGATCATCACGCGCTCGATCCCTAGATGTTTCGCTACGTTGCTTGCCTCGCCGTGCATTTGCATGCTGGGCGCGCCACCACCTTCACTGACCACTTCGATGTCGCGCCAGCTAATTCCGCGTCGCCACCCGGTGCCGAGCGCCTTGAGGAGTGCTTCCTTGGCTGCCCAGCGACCGGCAAAGTGTTGCGTTGCGTGCAATCGGCTTTGGCAAAATTGTATTTCGAGTGGGGTGTAGACACGGTTAATGAAAAGCTCCCCGTGCCGCTCGATCATCTGCGCAATTCGCAGACACTCCGTAATGTCCGTTCCAATTCCGATGATGCGTTGCATGGCAGTTGGAGTTATTGTCTCCATGATGGGTCTAAAACCCTCGCCTTCAGGCGAAACCTTTAGGAGTTACATTATTGTGTAGGGTGGGTAGTTCTGCTGGCGCATGGTACGTCGCCATTGCACAAGTTCAATTCGCCAGCCGGTTTACCCACCTTGTTTGGGCCGGACCGAATGGTGGGTGAACCTGTCGGCGGCGTAGTAAATCGAAGTGGCTCGCTTGCTGTGCCGACAGAACCTCCCACCCTACAATTCTATATCGATACGAAAAGGCGGGCACTGGCAAAGCCAGTGGCACCCGAAGTAACGGTCCTGAAGACGCACGATTCGCGTGTCAACTATCGCTTCAATCCACAGGCTTTCTGTGCGCGCGAAAGCACTTCGCCCGCTTTGCGACGCGCGGTCGAGGCCCCGTCGGCCAAGATCTCCTCGACCCGACTAGGCTGCGCTGCAAGCTCTTCACGACGCGCGCGGGGCTCGGCAAAGAATCGCTCGGCAGCCTCGAACAGTGCCTTCTTCACCTCACCGTACCCGAAACCACCGCGGCGATACAGCGCGGCCATCTCGTCCCGTTCCGATTCCGTGGCGACCAGGCTGAACAGTTGATATAGATGGTCGTCGTCGGGTTCCTTGGGATCTTCCATCGGACGCGAGTCGGTTGTGATCCGCATAATCTTCTTGCGAAGCGTCTTGGGGTCCTCGAAGAGTTCCAGTGTGTTGTTGTAGCTCTTCGACATCTTCTCGCCGTCGGTGCCCGGCACTTTTGCGGTCGAGTCGATCGTCTTCGCCTTGGGCATGACGAACGTTTCTCCGTAGTGATGGTTGAAGCTGGCCGCCAGATCGCGGCAGACTTCGATATGTTGTTGCTGGTCGTCTCCCACCGGCACCTGATCGGCGTCGTAGGCCAGAATGTCGGCGGCCATGAGCACCGGGTAAGTAAACAGCCCCGCGTCGGCTTTGATTCCCTTTTCCTTCTTGTCTTTGTACGCATGACAACGTTCGAGCAACCCCATCGGGGTGCCGGTCATCAACAACCAAGACAACTCCGATACTTCCGGCACGTCGGACTGCACAAATACAACCGCATGCTGGGGGTCAAGACCCAATGCCAGCAGGTCAATCGCGGCGTCAGTGGTCAACTGCCGCAGCACGTCGGCATCGCGCACGGTGGTCAGCGCATGCAGGTTCGCAATGAAGTAGTAGGCTTCGTCGGCCGTTTGCAATTCGATGTATTGCTGAATGGCCCCAAAGTAGTTGCCCCAGTGAAACCGGCCCGTGGGCTGAATGCCAGAAAGAACTCGCATCGCGAAGGCGTCCTCGTAAATCGGTTGAGACCTGTTGGTTGTCGCTTTGTGCCCGAAGTTTATGTTCTAGGCCGGTTAGGCGTGCGGCGAATGAGAATATACCAAGGGGACGCGTGAGCGAGGGACGAACCGGTAATACACTGCGTTCCCTCGCTTACGCGTCGGGTTGTGATTGGTACGTTCTTATCTGCCGCTCGCCTTATGAGCGATGCACGGTGCCGACGAGCTGATCGATGCGCAAGGCGCCGGCTTCTTCCAGGGCCGCTGGCAAGGCGTCGAGAATCTCCATGCTGACGCCTGGATTGTAAAAATTGACCGTGCCAAGCTGGATGGCAGTCGCCCCGGCCACGATGAATTCCATCACATCGTCAATCGTGGCGATACCGCCGATACCCACCAGAGGCACGTCGACTGCTTGAGCGACCTGATAGACGGCCCTCAAGGCGATGGGCTTGATCGCAGGCCCACTAAGGCCTCCAAGCCCGTTACCCAGCAGCGGACGCCGTCGACGCCAATCGATGGCCACGCCAAGGCAGGTATTGATCAGTGATACGGCATCGGCGCCTCCGTCGGCCGCGGCCTGAGCGATTGCCACGATGTCCGTTACGTTCGGCGTAAGTTTGGCGAGAATCGGATGACGACACGCGGAGCGCGTCCCTTCAACAACGCGGCGACACATCTCGGGATCGGTTCCGAAATCGACCCCGCCACTCACATTGGGACACGAAATGTTCAGTTCGATGGCCGCGATTCCCGGCACAGGGTCGAGCTGCGCGACAAGCCTGACGAATTCGTCATAGTCGTGACCGGCAACGCTAACCACAATGGCCGTATCAAGGCCGGCAAGATAGGTCATGTGCTTGCGAATGAAGACATCGATGCCATCGTTGTCCAGCCCGATGGAATTCAACATCCCACCGGTGGTCTCGACCGTTCGCCACGGAGCATTTCCGGCACGTGGAAGTCGGGTGATTGTCTTCGGAAGAATGCCGCCCAGTCGAGCGAAATCGACGAACCCGGCCATCTCTCGGGCATAACCAAAGGTGCCGGATGCCACGAGAATGGGGTTCTCGAGACTGAGCCGGCCCAACTGGACCTTCAAAGGGCTAGATGATTGGTTCACGGAGACTGGCAGTAGAATGTTCGCGAGAGTCGGCCAACGGCGACCGGGCGTCGATTGACCTTGGCAATCTAGCCCGCACGCCAACGATCGACAACCGCCGCGCTTTCGTTACAGCGCCCCGGGCGTCGGTCAGATGAGGCCACCGTGTGTACGATACGGCGACATGTGGTCGGGTTGGTCGAGCATCCAGAGACGCTCCCATTCGTCCAGAAAGAGGCGTAAACCTTCGGACGTGAATATTAGTTCACTGGTCCGACGAGTCGGATCGCCCGAGTAGGCCGGAAGAATACACCAGACCGACGTTGCAATGCAGACCGCGATGAGGACGGCAAACAGCAAACCACGCATTCCACAAATCCTCCGTGTTGTGGAGCTTGCGACGCGAACGGCTGTTCACAGCGCGCAAGTCCCTTCGCCGGGAACATCCATGTCCCAACGTGATCTCGAACAGTTGCTTGATGATTCAGAGCAGATTGCACCGATCCCAGGTCACGAGTGGGGATTGGTGATGACTTCCGATGTCTTGCAGGCTCGAAGATAAGACGAGCGAGGCTTCGAGAGTTCCCGCCAAGTGACTGCGGGGCTGCTGCACGTCTCATGTAGATGAGTCGTAAGGCGTTGCAGCGACTCAGGTATTTTGATTTGGGCGGTCGGTTCGACCGGCTTCCGAGGAATCGCTTCCGTAGGCATTTTCGGTGCCGAGCGATCCTGGCAGCGGGCTGGAGCCCGGGACGCTGCTGGAACTGGGATTCTGGTTTTCAGTGGCGGCTTGCTGCTTCGCGGCTTCACGTCGCTCAAGCT
The DNA here is from genome assembly GCA_964576465.1 of uncultured Planctomycetaceae bacterium. Classification (GTDB taxonomy): domain Bacteria; phylum Planctomycetota; class Planctomycetia; order Pirellulales; family JAEUIK01; genus CAZNXE01. The sequence continues at coordinate 6,507 of CAZNXE010000206.1, read as the reverse complement.
CGCGAACACGCTCTTCCATTTCCTTGCCGGGCTTGAATGTGACCACGAACTTCTCTGGCACAAACACTTTATCGCCTGTTCGAGGGTTGCGAGCCTTGCGGGCGGCCCGTTTCTTCACCTCGAAGACGCCAAAGTTGCGAAGCTCGATGCGGCGGTCATCGACAAGCGTGTCGACAATGGCATCGAATGTCTTCTGAACGATCTCTTTGGTCTTGAGCTGCGTGAGCCCAATCTCTTCCGAGATTGTCTTGACGATTTCTTTTTTGGTCACGACTCGAGTCTCCTGGAAACCAGGCGCCGTTTTTGCCAGTGACAGGGTCCACCCCAACCATGCTAGTCACGTCCCAAGTGTAAATGCCACAAGAACTAGAGTCAAGATGAAACACCATCAAACGCCTGTTTTCGCGGTGCTATAACGGCGTGATCGTACAATAATCCGACGAAGCGGATTCTGCGTTAAGTGCAAATTGTCAAAGAGCTTAGATGATTCAACGTTGGCCGGAAGCAGGCTATTGAACGCAACTCGTTTTGTAGTTGTGACTTGCGACAAGTAATGCTTGTCACGGCCTCGACGCCGTAAACCGGCGGCAGCGCGCTCCACAACATTGTCTTGGAAGCGTTATCGTCCGCCTATCCGGCAAACTCCAGCTATTCGGAAGAATCAGACACGAGATAACGATTTTCCGCCATCTAGGGGGAGAGAACCGAGAAGCGTTGTCGAAGCACCCCTGCAAGTGGGGGTCACACTCGCATCTTCGCCCGTTGCTCTTCAATCTTACCGATCGAGTACAGCTTGCCCTGCCCGCTGCCAGGGCACACTTCGCAGGTCTCTTGCCACGCCGCTTCGGTCTTCAGGTTCGAGTCCCAGAATGGCCAAGTACGGCACTGACGGGGACGGGCTAGGTAAACCTTGCACGATCGGGCGTCGCTGTCGAAAAACACGCAGTCGCCGTTAGGAAATTCGACGAGGCTCTTGCGAATGCCAACCATCCGCACATAGGACTTCTCGAATTGCTCGACATCGATCTCCAGCGTCGCGGCAAGTTCCCCGATCTCCTTCTTGTTCACCCACACAAACCCGGGCGCGCCGGTGCAACAGTCGCCACACTGCGAACAAGAGAATCGAAGCCCCTTTTGGTACCACGGTTTGTCTGCTGATGGACCGCTCATCTTCTCCGCCGCTCTATGAAGAGTATGACTGCCAACGTCGCAGTCACCGAGTTGCCGCCGCTCCTAAACGCCGTCTAGCGAGGCGCTTGCGATCTCGCCGAGCGCATTGACCGCTTGATCGATTTCGTCGGGCGTTGTCATTGGGCCAATGCTGAGTCGCACGGTGCCGCCCCGCTGCAGTGTGCCAAGTGCGGCATGAACGCCGGGAGCACACTGAATTCCGGCCCGAGCCTGCACACCGTATCCGGCATCCAGCGCCGCGGCAACCTCCCGAGGGTCATACCCCTCGACATGAAGACTAACAACGCCCACACGCTCCTCGGAGGTTTGGGAACCATATGTCGTAACCCCCCGAATCTCACGTAGACCATCGAGCAAACGACCGACTAATTCTTGTTCATGAGCCCTCAGATTCTCAACACCCCGAGCCAAAATGAAGTCCACGCCTGCCGCAAGTCCGGCAATGCCCGGCATGTTGAGGTTGCCCGATTCATAGCGGTCGGGCAGCACTTCAGGCTGACGATCTTCGTCGCTTGCACTGCCTGTGCCACCTTGACGTAGGGGTTCGACCTGGGACTCAATTCCCGGTCGCAGATACAGAATGCCGGTGCCCAAGGGGCCCAGCAGTCCCTTGTGCCCTGGGGCGGCAATCATGTCGGCTTTCGTCGTTTCGACGTTCAGCGGCAAGTGCCCCAAGGTCTGTGCCGCATCGATGAGAAACAGGGCCGAATGCTTGGCTACGATCGCGCCGATTTCCTCGACCGGTTGTATGGCACCCGTGACGTTCGACGCATGGATGACTGCCACGAGACGCGTGTCGTCACGAATTGCCGCTTGTATCTTGGCCGGATCAACAACGCCCGATGCGTCGCATGCAACACGTGTGACTTCGATTCGTCCACGCTCTTCCAAGTACCGTAACGGGCGCAGAACGGAATTGTGTTCGAGATCAGTCGTAACAACATGGCCGCCCGAGGAAGCCATGGCACCGTGAATCGCGAGGTTGAGCGAGTCGGTCCCGTTGAGCGTGAAGACGATGCGGTTCTGGTCTCGCACGCCTAACAGCCGAGCAACGCCCTTTCTGGCGGCCAACACGATCGCTTCTGCCTCAGCGGAATGCGAGTACGCACTTCGAGCGGCCGCAGCCCCGATCTCGCGCATATAACGATCGGCGGCTTCGTACACAGCCACCGGCTTCGGCCAACTGGTGGCGGCATTATCCAGATAGATGCGCGGCGGCGCGTGGTCGGTCATCGATCGAACAATGCTTTCTTGTGGCGACGTTGTCTGCGTTAACCGCCGATTTGATACATGGCTCGTTCGGGGCGGATAAAATCTCCGCTGTCGGTGCCGTGACCGGCCTTTTTGGCCCCTACGCAATCGCGGATCAGCTCAGTCAATGCTTCGTCGCTTCCCCCCTCACGGATCAGGCGACGAACGTCCCACTCCTCGGTGGAGAACAAACAGTTGCGGATGCTGCCTTCGGCCGTTAGTCGTAGGCGATCACAATCGCCGCAGAACGGCTTGGTCACCGAATCGATGAATCCAACACGCCCTTTCCCATCGGTGTACCGATAGTCGGTTGCCGGCTGGCTGGGGTCTTCGGTTTCCAGTGGCTCCAGCGGAGCGATTTCCGAGGCTAAAAGTGTCCGCAACTCTTCGCCCGAGAGAACCTGATTGCCGTTCCACTTGCCGTCGGCATCCAGCGGCATGAATTCGATGAACCGCAGTTCGAGCTGTTTTTCTCTGGCGAATAGGGCTAAGCGAACGGCCTCGTTTTCGGTCAGGCCTCGAATCGAGACCGCATTAAGCCGCACGGGCGAGAATCCTACGCGGATGGCCGCGTCGATGCCTTCCAATACGCGTTCCAAGCCGTGACGCCGCGTTATCTGATAGAAAATGTCTTCGTCCAGTGCGTCGAGACTGATATTAACCCTTCGGAGACCGGCTGCCTTGAGATCGCTTGCCTGTTGGGCGAGCAACGTGGCGTTCGTCGTCAGCGACACTTCATCAATGCCCTGGATGTTCGACAACATGCCGACCAGCCGGGAAAGCTCCTGCCGCATCAGCGGTTCGCCACCAGTCAGCCGCACGCTGCGAACTCCCATTTGTGCCACAACACTCACAAATCGGGCATACTCCTCGAACGAGAGGATCTCCGATCGAGGCAAAAACTGGATGTCTTCTGCCGGCATGCAGTAGAAGCAGCGGAAGTTGCAGCGGTCCGTAACGCTCAATCGCAGATCGGTGTGAATCCGACCAAAGCCGTCAATCAAAGGACCTTGAATACTCACAATGCGGTACGCCTTCTACTGTGTCGAATGATCGGTCGGTGGTTGAGCCCGCGGCTCCTCACCACCATGGCTTGGGTGAACCCACTCGGTCGACCCGTCGTCCCAGTTCTCTTTCTTCCAGATCGGCACGACCTGTTTGAGCGTATCGATCAGCCAGCGTCCAGCCTCGAACGCCTGCTCGCGATGCGGCGAACTGACCGCCACGGCCACGCTAGCCTCACCCAATTCTAGGTGACCCAGCCGGTGGACGATCGCACAGCCCACCAGCGGCCAACGCGAAAGAGCCTCCGCCACAAGTTCATCCATCTTACGCCGTGCCATCTCCGGATAACACTCATAGTCCAGCGCCACGGTCCTCCGCTGGTCCGTCATCTCTCGCACCGTTCCCAAGAACAACACCACCGCCCCCGCCTGCGACGACGCCACTTCGTCCAACAGCGACGCCGTATCGATCGGGTCGTGGGTGAGTAGGGTCTTCGTGAGGGTGTCGTCCATCGTTAGGAAACCGCTGTAAGGAAATCAAGCGCTACCGCGGTTCATCCTAAGCGGTGGACAAGCTCTCGGAAAGTTCGCCACCGCCAGCGGATATTCCGACGGTAGTCCTCGATGATCACGATTTGTGTCGTCCTCACCCCCCACTAACCGGCGGAATGCAGGCCACGTCGGCATCGGGAAGCAGAACGGTTGTATCGCTAGTGTATTGTTCGTCGACGGCAAACAGCAGTTGAGAGGCCAAGGGAGCCAGCCCGGGGACTTGCTTGATAAGCTCCGCCCGCAGCTCAGCGATGGTGGCGCCCGATGGGAGATTGATCACAACCTGATCGCTACCAGCCAACTCTCGGGCGACCGCAAACAGCCGAACCCGCAGACTCATCGTCGCCATGCTGTCCCTCTACGTGGGAAACGTTCGTATTTGCTCTGCCGGTAGCAATTCGTTGCTCTTGGAGAGCCAATTGCTCCGTTGCGTCATGTTGCCACATCTTCAGCGCCGGCGTTCAAATTTTCAAGCGGGGTACAAGTGCCCTCAAAACAAGGTGAAGTCTACTAGCTTGATGCAGATTGAGGTGGAAACGATAATGCTATAGTGCCAGATCGGTTCAGTTCCCTCGTCGTTGTGCCGTAGTCTCCTGTCGCGTTTCCATCTGGACCCGCTGAACAAGGCCTTCCTCTCCATGAAGATGAGTTTCACACGCCTGGGAATCGGAGCACTTGTGGCGGCGGTCTGCGTCGCGGTGGTTGCCGCGATTGGTTTCTATGCTCGCACGGATCGGGAAGTCATTTCCCCAGAACCGACGGTGAAGGATCGGATTGCCGAGGTGGTTGAGTCTGAGGAGTTGCTGCTGGCGCTGAACCAGAAGCTCAAGAAACTGAGCAAAGCACTCAGCAATCTCCAATTGCCCGACGCCATGAGTGCCGAGTTGTTCACCGACGAGGTTCAAGTCGTGGATCTCGCCCCGGGCGAAGCGGAGAAGGGCCGAGAAGATATCCCTGCTCTCGATCTTACGGTCGAGTCGTGGCCGGTAGAAAAGACCGAACATGCGGTCGCCCGCGATGATCTCCAACTCCTAGGCCCGCTGCTTGAGCGGGTATCGTATTTCGAGCGGACCAAGTTTTACTTCGTGCGTGGAGAGTTCTTGGATCCCCAGCGCACGCGATGGAAGGCCGAGGTGGGCTTTTCGGGGCTCGCACGAACGAACGATCAACGTTGGCTGTCAATCTCCGCGAAGCAGCATGTGGTCTGGCATGACAGCGCCACCATGGCCACCATGGCTCGCGACAACGCCGATATTCGGTATCGCATTGAAGTCTCGAAATGGCGAATCGAGTCCTGGCATCTCGATAGCCTTACGACCCAATCGGCAGCCACGCCAATGTTTCGCGATGTGCTGGACGACGTGCTCCCCGTCACCGAACAACGTGAACGGGCGCGAACGTCGATCCATGCCAGTCAGGTCTTGGAGATGGCGACCCGGGCAGACTTTGTTCCCCCTTACAAGCACTTCCATCACATCGCCTTCGACCGCCATCCCGGCATTGCCGTCGTCGACTTGAATCGCGACGGGTTTGACGATTTCTATGTCATGGATCGGCTGGGCAAGAATCAGTTCTTTCTCAATCAAGGCGATGGCACGTTCGATGAGATCGCCTCGCAGCTAGGCTTGGACATCGAAGACCATTGTTCATCGGCAATATTCGCCGATTTTGACAACGACGGAGACGCCGATCTCTTTTTGGGCCGCACCCTGCGTCGTTCGCTCTATTTGGTGAACGAGAACGGACATTTCGTCGATCGCTCGGAGAGTCATGTGGCCGAAGCATTGCCCTACAACGTCTCGTCCATTTCGGCAGCCGACTACAACGGCGACGGGCTGTTGGATCTCTATCTGTCGACCTATGCCGGCTATCTCGTCGAGACCGAACTGGAAGCGAAAGATGGCACTGTGGATGAGATGCTGCTCGAAGAATTTCTGCCGGAAGAACAGGCGCGGGAGCTGTTTCAGCGATCGCGAAAGAACCAGATGTTCGCCAATCGGGTTGGACCGCCGAACTTGCTATTGCGCAACATCGGGGGTTCGTTCGAGTTGGCACCCGCTTCTCCAACGCTTCAGATGTGGAAAAATACGTATCAGGCCACTTGGTGCGACACCAACGGCGACCGCCTTCCCGACTTGTATTTGGCGAACGACTTTTCGCCAAACGCTCTGTTCATCAATCAAGGTGACGAGACGTTCTCCGACGCTACGGAAACTGCTGATGTGGCTGACATCGGGTTTGGCATGGGCGTTAGTTGGGGGGACTACGACAACGACGGGCGCCACGACTTATATGTGGCCAATATGTTCAGCAAAGCAGGGCGACGCATCACCGCGGCGATGGGCAAAACGGTCGATTCGCGGTTCAGCCGGATGGCCCGGGGAAACTCATTGTTTCGCTGTCAGGGCGACACGTTCGAGCGTGTCTCTGGCTTGCACGCTCCGGCGCTGGCGGTCGAGAAAGCAGGCTGGTCGTGGGGGGGGCAATTCCTCGACTTCAATAACGACGG
>CAZNXE010000205.1:0-10392 GCA_964576465.1 uncultured Planctomycetaceae bacterium | reverse complement strand
CACATGGCAAACAGGCTCATTGGGTTCGAGCTTGCGAAGGCCGCCGAGTGTGAATTCGTGCCAGCCGTCTGGACGCTGCACCCAATAGAGCGGGGCTCCCCAGCGAGAGTCACAAACCGCTTGCCAGCCCAGCGACAGCCACAACTCGTGGCGTTGATATCCGCCATCTTCGATGAATTCCAAGTATTCGGCATTCGTTGTTAGCCGCGTTGCCAACTGATGTCGGGCAATGAACTGCCGATGCCTGGGCGACTCGTTATCGTAAGCGAAACCGTCGCCGTCATGGCCCACCCACTGCACGCCACTGGCACCGTTGAACCAATCAAGGGGTTGCGCTGCTGTATCTGGGTCATCGTCCAAGGCAGTTCGTTCCTCGGGTTCCTCGTACGCCGGATGGAGAGGATTGCAAGACAGAACGTGCTTGATGTCTGTGTGGATCAGTTCGCCGTGCTGCTGTTCGTGCTGCAATCCAAGAGTGATCATCGTGGCAATACGGTCCCACGACTCATCGTCGCACTCGATTAACAGACGCTGGATGCGCGCGTCGATTTCTTGTCGATAACGAAAAACTTCTTCCACCGATGGCCTTGTTAGCAGGCCCCGGCGGGCACGGGGAAACTGCTTGCCGATGCTGTTGTAGTAAGAGTTGAACAGCGTCGCGTAGGCGGGGTCGAATGCGCGGTAGTTGTCCGTCTCGCGTGCGAGGATGAGGTTCTCGAAAAGCCAAGTAGTGTGCGCCAAGTGCCAACGCGTGGGACTCACGTCCAGCATCGACTGAACGACATAATCCTCAATCGCCAGGGGGCCGCAGATGTACTCGGTGGCCGCACGCACATCTCGATAACGATGGATGAGATCTTTGCGTGCTGTCGGAACTTCAAGTGCAATCTTTGGCATTCCCAAGACTTTCGATCGTGGCCGCAACCGCGGGGCCGAATTGGCGATGGATGTTGTCTTCGTGGCGAAGGTCACCGGGACATGCAAGCTGCCAGGGCAACATTCGCCGAATTTTATCTCGCGCGAGTGTCCGGTCAAGTAATGACGCGACATTTTCACGTTATAACGACGGTCGCGCCGCTCGGAAGCAGATTCGTAGCTTGACGGTGGTGTTCAATTGATACTGAAGCACTATAATGCCCCAATCTCACGGCAATTCTTACTCATTCCCCCACGTATTGGCATTCCTAAATGAATCAAGCAGCAGACGGTGTGGCACTGTTGGACCTCGATCCAACGGAGAGCTTTGCCCAAGACGTAATCGATGGTCTTTCGCAGCCCCGCAAGCAGTTGCCCTGCAAGTACCTTTACGATGAGCGGGGTTCGATTCTGTTCGACATGATCTGTGAGCTTGATGAGTATTACCCGACTCGTACCGAACTTGGCATCATGCAGGCCAACGCGGTGGAGATTGTCGAACAGTTGGGTTCACGATGCCTGCTGATCGAATTCGGTAGTGGTAGCAGTTTGAAGACGCGGACCCTCCTCGATCATCTGCACGAACCGGCGGGCTATGTGCCGATCGATATTTCGAGAGAGCACTTGATGAAGTCGGTGCAATTGCTCGCGGAGGAGTATGCGGATGTGGAAATCCTTCCCGTTTGTGCTGACTTCCACGAAGAATTCGACGTGCCAGCCACCCTCCGTTCACCCAATCGTCGAGTTGTTTACAATCCGGGTTCGACCATTGGAAACTGCACGCCCGACGAAGCAGCGGCGATGCTGCGCAGTATCGCCCGACTATGTGGCGAGGGAGGTGGGTTGTTGATTGGTGTCGATCTTAAGAAAGACCCCCAAATACTCAAACCAGCCTACAACGATCGCCAAGGAGTTACTGCCGAATTCAACCTAAACATCCTTACGCGAATCAATCGAGAGCTGGACGCCAACTTTCAAGTAGATGCTTTCGAGCATCAAGCGATCTACAACGAGGAACTTGGACGTATGGAAATGCACCTGCTGAGCAAGGGCGATCAAACGGTATCGGTTTGCGACGAGGAGATTGAGTTCGTCGCAGGCGAAACCATCCACACAGAAAACTCTCACAAGTATGGCCACGAAGACTTCGTCCAACTTGCTGCCAAGGCAGGATGGATTGCTCAAGAATCGTGGATCGACGAAGACAGGCTATTCAGCGTTCATTACCTAACGGTTGATTCTAGCCGTGGTACCTAGCGACCGTGAGACACGTGCAATCGCGTCCTCACTATTTGCCCTATCTGCTAGACTGACGCATGGTTGGTGGAATAATCCCACCTCTCCTCAAACGCACGAAGATGTGAGTGGGGAATGGCTCGGTAAATTGCTTGACGGTCCCTCTCAGGGTGTCTAAAGTGCGGTATGCGTAACCTTATGGTGCCACTGGGCTTGTGGTGAGATTTGTGGTTTGCGTGATCGACGGTTTCTCGCTGTTCCGCCCGCCTGACAAGACAGTGAAGCCGATCGATGCTCTTCTTAGTAGATTCTCAAGAAGGTTTTTGCCGTTTATCGCTCGATTTATGATAGTTTGATGGCCATTGAATTGATGGGTTTCAAGCTGAGGAGTTGAGTAGGGAGAGCGTGCTTGAGGCGCCTGTCGCGTGAAGATTGCTGAACCGAAGCTGCGCTGGCTCATCTGAAGTTGAAGGAAGCGTATGTCAAACGTCGTCAATACGATCGACATCGAACCGCGGCTCCCCGACGACTCAAGCGGCGGTGTGGGGCACGTGACATTAGTGCGACCGGCAATGGTTGCATCGCTGGGTACGTGGAGTTCGCCCGTTACGCCACCCCTGGGCTTGGCCTACTTGGCTGCCATGCTGCTGGACAACGGTCTCGACGTGGCGTGCGTCGATGCGATTGCCGACGACATCGACAACATCGTCGAGTGCGACGGCTTTATGTACCAGGGACTTTCGATCGACGATACGGTTGCGCGTATCGAATCGACCACCGACTTGATCGGCGTGTCGTGCATGTTCAGCCAGGACTGGATTTATACCAAAGACCTGCTGCGTGCCATCCGTCGACGATTTCCAGACACGCCGATTGTGGTGGGCGGCGAACATATTACGGCATTGACGGAGTTCTGTCTCCGCGATTGCCCGGTGATCGACTGCTGCGTACTTGGCGAAGGCGAAGATACGCTGGTCGAGCTAACGAAGCATTGGCATCGCCAGGCGTTGGATTCGATCGATGGCGTGGCGTTTCTGCGAGACGACGAATACGTTCAAACAAAACCGCGATCGCGGATTCGCGCCATCGACGATATTCCGTATCCGGCATGGGACTTGTTTCCCATGGAGGTCTACCTCGAGACCCGGAACGGTCATGGGGTTTACCGTGGGCGGACGATGGGCATTCTCGCTACGCGTGGCTGTCCCTATCAATGTACGTTCTGCTCGAACCCGGTGATGTACGGCAAGTTGTATGTTCCCCGCGATCCTGGAGACGTACTCGACGAGATCGAGCAGTACATCCACAAGTACGACTGCGAGAACGTGGACTTTTACGACCTGACGATGATTCTCAAACGTCAGTGGGTGTTGGAGTTTTGCCGGCTCATCGAAGAGCGTGGCATGCACTTCACCTGGCAGTTGCCTACCGGCACCCGCAGCGAAGTGGTCGACAACGAAGTGGCCGCGGCGCTGCACCGCACTGGTTGTCGCAACATTACCTATGCCCCGGAAAGCGGCGATCCGGAGACGCTCAATCTCATCAAGAAACGCGTCAATTTGTCGAGCGTCATCGAATCGGTCAAGGCATCGCTGCGCAACGATATCAACGTGAAGTGCAACATTATCATTGGTTTCCCACACGAGACGCGACGGGCTGTCTTCAAAACGATGAAGTTTTGTTGGAAGTTGGCCGTGATTGGCGTTCAAGACGTGGGGGTGTTCCTTTATTCGCCCTACCCTGGCAGCAAACTCTATGATGAGCTGCGCGAGGAGGACATGATTGGTCCGCCCGGCGACGAGTATTTTCTCTCGTTGGTGAATTTCATGGACCCCACGTCGACGACCGCATTTTGCAAGAACCTAAGTGGTCGCGAACTCAAATACTGGCGACTCTTTGGGATGGCCAGCTTCTTTGCCATTTCCTACTTGCTGCGTCCCTGGCGATTTGTACGGTTTCTGCGAAACGTCATGCGGTACGAGAGCGACTCGGTGCTGGAACAACGCGTTGGCGCGATCGTGCATCGCCGGCGTGCCAAGCGGGAGTCGCCACGCCCCGCGGCGTCGGTCACCTGAACCATGTGCGTCGTTGTATAGAAGTAGATGAATCAATATGGCCTCGGACGCGGTGCCGCGCCCCGTGACTTACGACGACAGCCCACATTCACGAGAAGCTCCATCGTCAAGTTCCACGATGCCCGCTGATCCCTCTGGTAGAGCCGGTTTGGGGGCCGTCGATCGGCGCCTCGCGGTGAGCTGGCTCACTGGCGGCGCGCGATTCGTTTGGCTATTGCTCGTGGCAATTGTGGCCCAGTGGCCCTACCGTGCGGCGTATCATGTTTCCGACGATCGCTATTTGCAGTTTCTTGTGGGGCTCTTTCAAACCGACCGCATCGGCTGGATCAACTATCTTTTCGAGCCGCTCGAAGGGCATTTTGCGCCCGGCTGGAAGTTCATCTACTACGTGCAGTGGCGCTGGTACGGTCTCGAACCACAACGGTGGCACCTCTCCATTACGGTTGTCCACGTGGGCACCGCATGGCTGTTGTATTGGCTACTGGCGCGATATTTGAAGTCGCGCCCGGCAGCGCTCTTCGGGGCGACGATTTGGGCGGCTGCCACGATTGGCCGCTGGGACAACCCAATGGCATGGCTGGCCACCGGGCAAATCCCCTGGAGCTTGCTGTGCTTGTTGGCTGCAATGGTTTGCCAAACACAGGTTCTTGAAACTGGCCGCCGCCGTTGGGTCATCGGCATCGTGGCATGTTTTTCAACCGCGGTCCTTACCTGGGGAGCATCGCTGGCATTGAGCGTTGTGCTTCCGTTGCAGCTTTGGCTCCTAGGAAATCCTTCCAGCCCTGGAGATCGGCGGCGGCGTGGACTCTTGACCGTGTGGATGCTGTCGTTCGTCATGTTGGCGATACTCACCGCCGCCGCTCTGCTGCCGCATATGGCGTCGTCAACCACCGAGCGATCGCTGCCAGCGGGACCAGAGGTCGTATCGCGATTGGTCGCACAATGGTCCGTTACATTCGCGACACTCAGTGTGTGGAACTACACTTCGGACCCTATGCAAGGGCTCGCCGGCAAACGGATTGCGGCCGCGATTGCGCTGTTGTTGGTGGTGTTACTTCCGCAGGCGAACCGTCGTGTTCTCGCGGTGTTTCTCGGTCTTGGGCTGGTACATCTGATGCTGATTGGAATCTTTCGATCGGATGTAGGTTTTGAAGCCATGGTGGGTTGGGGAAGGTATCTCTATCTCGCCACGCTCGCTTGGTCCGTGGTGGCGGCAGTCGCTCTGGATGCCGTGCTCCGTTTGACCCGAGGCCGCGTGGCTTGGGCAATCCTGCTCGTGTTTGCAGCCCTGGTGCCGCCGCACATCGCTCACCAACGGGCGATTGCAAGGGACACCATGGACGAATTCGTCGTCTTCTACAGTGAGGAGCATGAATATTTTGGCCGCCAGGTCAAACTGGTTGAGTGGCTTAACGAAAATGCCCGTTCGCAAAATACCCGGCTAAGCGTGCCCGATCTCCCGTTGAACATTAGGCCGACCGACGGCATCTATTTTCCCCTGTCGTCATTCGCTGCCCTGGTTGCGCCCGATGGTTTGCTTTCCCTCGACATTGTGCGTGGCAACGACGTGCTGAGAGCCGACTTGGGGCCAGCGGCGCGGGCGCTGAGTCGCTCCGATAGCCCCATGGCGCCCCGGTGGGTCCAGCGCACCGACGCATTGGTCGAGATGCTGAATCATCTTCAATGGCTATCACAAATAGCCACTGAGTCGGGCACAACGTACCGCATTCCCGATGTTGTGGTGCATTTCCCGGCGGTGCATTTTCCTATGACACAACTCATCGGAATGAATTTCTCGGAAGGGCTACCCGGCTGCCGGGTTGTCGCGTTGGACGATACGGATCCGCACAAGTTCGATCGTGAACTGGAACCACTTGCCGATCAGACCTCTGAACACGCCCGCTGGTGGGAAGGTGTTTTTCGTGATCCAGGTGAGCTTGCTGTTGGTCTTAGGTAGTTTTATGCAGAGTCATGGCAACCGTCTCGCGCCAACAATCTTCCATAGATTGCATAACGAAGCGTAGCGATCGGCGGCGAATAAGGCGTGCGGCGAATGAGAACGTACCAATCACAACCCGACGCGTAAGCGAGGGAATGCAGTGTATTACCGATTGGTCCCTCGCTGACGCGTCGGGTTGGTATATCCTCATTCGCCGCTCGCCTAAATAGAATCGAGGAGATCTTATAGCGTGCCTGACATGACCAATACCGAAAAGGATTGTTTGACGGAGTTACTTCATGGACTCATTCTCCGTGCTGTGCCAAAAGCCGAAACTCGGTCAAAATATGGCGGTGTGCTCTACACCGTGAAGCCGGACGAGAAAGAAGGCCAGTTTTGCGGTGTGTTTGGCTACAAAGGACATGTGCAACTCTCGTTCAGTCGCGGAGCAACCTTGGACGACCCTGCTGGGCTACTAAAGGGTGGCGGTAAATTGCGGCGTCATATCTCATTCACATCGCCCGATGAATTGCCCGAGAAACAGCTAATTCGTTTACTGAAGGCCGCTGCCAAGAAATAGCTTGCTCGACGGAGGAGAAGCTTTGTGCGTTCAAGAATCAGGGTGATTCGCGTGATGGGTCGTAGGGTTCGGGACAAGCTGAGGAGTCATCGATCCCGCAGGTTTCTCGCACGGTCCACAGGGGTCGGGCTTTGACGTTTTCGTAGATGCGTCCGAGATATTCGCCGAGGATGCCTAGGCAGAGCAATTGCACTCCTCCTAGGAACAAGATGCTGATGATGATCGATGCCGTGCCGGGAATCGGGCTGAAACCATAGGGTTCGAGCTGCTCGGCAAAGATCCGCATCAATAAGATCGCCACCACGCCAACGAACGCGGAGAGCGACACGATCACGCCGAGCCAGGTTGCAAGTCGCAGTGGGAACGTCGACGAACTCAGGATGCCATCTAGCGCCAGGGCGATCAGACCGCCGAATCCGTACTTCGAATCTCCTGCAGCGCGCCGGTCTCGCTCATAGGGGACAGACGTCTGTCGGAACCCAACCCAAGACCGCAGCGCGCGAATGAACGGCTGTCGCTCGTGCATGGTCTTGAGGATATCGACCACGCGACGATCCATAACCGAGAAGTCGCCAGCATCCACTGGGATTTTGGTTTCGGAAAGAAAGCCGAGCAGGCGATAGAAGGCATGGTACGACCAGCGTTTCAGCGGTCCTTCTTTTCGCTGTTGGCGAACTCCATAAATCACGTCGTAACCGTCGGCCCACTTCTCAAAGAAACGGGACAACACTTCTGGCGGGTCTTGCAGGTCGGCGTCGATCACCGCAATGAGATCGCCCGTGGCCGCGTGCAAGCCGGCGCGAAGTGCCGTTTGGTGTCCGAAGTTGCGCGCCAGCCGGATCGCCCGCCAACGTGGATTGCGGAGGTGGAATGATTGGGCCTTCGCCCAGGTGTCATCCTCGGAGCCGTCGTCGATGAGAATGACCTCGTAGTCGGTTCCCCAGTCTTTCGCGGCCAACTCGACTCGTTCAAACAGCGTATCAAGCACGGCCTCCTCGTTGTAACAGGGAATCACAACAGAGATCTTCGTCGTCGCAACGAGTTGTCTTGATGGTCGAGGCGAAGAAGGCGCTTCTTCACTGGTGGACACCTGCGCAGCGGTAGATGCTGCTTCGACGATCGGATCGTTTCGTGTGACACGTTCGTTCAAAAGACTTCGCACCAACGAGACTTGAAAAGAGAGCTGGCAGCAGCACTCGCACGAAAAGGATAGCTCTAGCGTAACTCCGCCGAGCCAACGGGTGAAGTCATCTAGGCGTGCCGCGTGAGAGACCGTTGTCCTGCATGCCCTTATGATCGCTACAAGTTTCGGATTTCTTAAGAATCTGAGGTTCCAGGAACCGACTTGGACGCCACCGTGGGCGAGGGCTTTGTGTCGCCGCCGTGCTGTGCTGTGTCAATCTGATCGGTCAGGATGATGAGTGTGGTTCCCTGCTCCGGTTCGGAGAAGCGTTCAGCCGTACAGACGGACAAGGTTCCCTTTGCACTGATCCGAAACAGCGGGACGACGTGATCGCCGTAATGCTGGCGAAAAGCATCGTAGTCGAACTCCTTACTCAATTTCGATTTTTTGATCACGGCGCCATTGGCAAATCGCTCGGTTAAATCGCGGTACGTTTTTTCCTCTCGAAACAACTGCCGACCGTGCATTTGCGTGCTGCCGACATGAGATCGGGTGTCGGCGACTAGCTGATAGGACTCCTTGCGCCCGAACAATTCGCTGCAATGTAGTGCGATCATTGAATTGGCTTCGTCATTTGGTGTCATCGCAAGTACCCGACCAATACTCGCCAAATCGATATCCTCCAACGCATGCTCGGCCAGGATATTTCCATGATATGTTTGTCGGCCTTGCATTCGGGCTTCGATGAGGGGCGTGCGATTCGTATCAACAAGCAACGTGGAAAACCCCTCCTTGTCCAATGCCTCGGCCATTGCTCTGGCCAGCGGATGTGCGCCGACGAACATCACGCCTTGCGGATTTTGCTGCGACACGCCAAGTGAGCGGGCAAGAGGCGAAGCGGTTAGGCCGTAGATCGCCACGGTAGCAACGATCACGACGAACGTGATCGGCACCAGCAGTTGTCCTTCGAGTTGGCCGTTGAGATCCAATCGCAGCGCGAACAAGGCGGAGATCGCCGCGGCGACGATGCCGCGCGGTGCCATCCAGGCAATCAGCGCTCGTTCGCGCCAAGAAAGCGTCGTGCCGATCGTCGAGAGCCATACGGCTGCCGGTCGTGCGATGAAGATCAGCGTGAGTAGAAAAGGGATGACGGGCCAACCCAGTTGCCGCAGCGATTCAAATTCGACTCTGGCAGCAAGCAGAATGAACAGGCTGCCTAACAGAAGCACTCGAAGGTTTTCCTTGAATTCAACGATGTGCTGAACATACAGCCCACTTTGGTTGGCGATTAAGAAACCCATCACCGTAACGGCGACAAGCCCTGACTCGCTAACCCAGTGGTTCGCGCCGGCGAAGGCGACGACCACTAGCATGAATGCGAAAGGGTTCTGTAGCGCATCGGGAGCCCAATGCCGTTTGATGAGTTGCGTGAGAATGAGGCCGGCAAGAACGCCGACCAGTGTTCCCGCGACAAGGGCGAAGGTTCCACCACGAATGATCTGGCCGATCGATGGTTGCGATGAAGTGTGCAAGATCGATTCGAGCACAAGCACCGCCAGGATCGCACCGATTGGGTCGATGAGAATCCCTTCCCACTTCAGCGTTGCCGCGAGTCGCTGCGTTGGCCGAATGTGCCGCAAGAGGGGCCCAACCACGGTCGGACCTGTGACCACCAGCAGTGCGCCCTGCAACGTGGCCATGGTAGGCGAGAGCCCTAGCAACCAGTGGGAAGCCAGTGAGGCGATTGTCCAAGTGACCAGCGCCCCGATGCTGCACAGGGCGATGACGACATAGCCGACCTGGCGAAGCTCGGCCAACCGCAGGCTCAATCCTCCCTCGAAGAGAATTAGCCCGACGGACAACGACACAAACGCAAACAACAGATCATCACTAAAGAGCTTGCCTGGTTCGAGTATGCCCAGGATCGGTCCGGCCAGTAACCCACAGGCGAGCATTAACAAAATGGACGGCAAATGAAGTCGCCATGCTACCCATTGCGATCCGATGCCCAGCACCACGACGAGAGCAAGACTCACAAGTGCTTCGTTTTCCATAACGGTTCTCTTCGTTCCTGCATGGTAACCCTGGCGAAAGAAATCTGAGCCTTTGGGTCAAAAGGCGTCGGGGTGAATCTTTTGTTTCAGGCTTCGCGGCAGGTTGTTTCGCGACCAACCGCCGTCAACGTTCAAGGTGGTGCCCGTGATGTAGCTGGCATCGTCGCTGGCCAACATGGCAATGGTCCGGGCGATCTCCTCAGGTTGTGCCCAGCGCCCCAATGGCGTGAGGTCCTCGCTGATGTGGCGGAGTTGTCGATTTGTATCTGACTGCGATGGATCGGGGAAGTCGTGACTAAGGTCGGTGTCGACCGCACCAGGGTTGACGGCCACGACACGAATTCCGCAGTGTCCGTAAAGCGCCGCCAAGTCGTAAGTCAGCGAGTCGAGTCCGCCCTTGGCGGCGGTGTAGGCCGGCGCGAAGCCAGCCGTGAAATGTGAATTCATGCTGGAGACATTTACCACGACTA
>CAZNXE010000204.1:0-10457 GCA_964576465.1 uncultured Planctomycetaceae bacterium | reverse complement strand
GTCGCCGCCAGAGTCGATGAACTGGCCAACCTTCTGCTCGAATAGCTCACTCGACTTGGGGCCCACGTCGAATTGTTGATCGTCCACGGCAAGCTCGCGCGACGTGCTACCGTCGGCCAACACAAAGTCGATCGGCAATACGAATTCGACGCCCTGTTCGCGTCCCCGTACGACCATCTCTCGGGCCTGTTCGATACGCTCTGGAGGGATGTAATACGGCTTATCAGCGTGCTCGGGATTTTCAGCCACCCCTAAGCAGAAGTCGCCGCCATCCAACTGCGAGGTGGCCTTCTTAAGCGACATGGCGAGCGAACCGGCGGCAATGACCATGCGAACTTGCCCTCGGCCAACAATCGCCTCTAGATCGTCCAGCTTGTCGATCTTGAGACCGCTGAAAATAACTAGTTGGCTCCGCCGGCACCGCAACATGGGGCCGTCCATTTCGCCAGCCAGATATCGCCCCATCGCCACGCGTTGCATTGCCGCGGGAACAATCGTGCTCGATGCATCAAGACTTCCCGCGGAGAGTGCCTCGTGAACGTAGACCTTGGCGACGTTGTCCGCCATTTCTCGGGCAAACCGCGCCAGCCGACTGCTTATCGTGGGGAGTTCCTCAGCGGTGGCTTTCCACAGCGAACGCTCGATGTCGTACCGCCGGGTGTTCTCCAGCATCAGCACCGTGCCTGGAGCGCTGCTTTGAATCTTTTCCGAGATCGTTGCTGGGATTGTCAATGATGAATCGTCGAGCCAATCAGTAAGGAGTTCGACCTCGGTATCGAGCAGTTCGCCCAATCGTGCGGCAACCTTGGAAAGCGTTCCCTCGGGCTTGCGCCCGATGTGTCCAAAGACGACCTGCACCCAGCCTCGGGAGCGCCCCTCATTCAGCGTGTCGACCATCGACCTCAGGCGGATATCGCCGTCTCCGATGTTGGGGCCCGGTTTGGCATCAACATCGCCGCGAATGAGTACCGACGTGCCCGAGGGAATATCTTCCAAGGCGTCGAAGCGAGGAATGGCTTTTAAGTAATCCTCGAGCGACAGCTTGGGCGCGTCCTTGTCGGCTCCTGTCAAGCGGCGGCACCAACCTAGCATCGTCTCGTCCGAAAGCGGCATCTTAATTGCTCCGAAATGTGTACCGTTACGCTGTCGTATTTCCCTGCCAGGGTGACCTTGCCCCACGCTTCGCATGGCCCCATGCCACATGGGTTTCCCACAATAGCAAATGAGTGCCGAAACGGAAGGTGGGCTTGCGACATCTTGCGACATTGCCCACGGTGACCGAGAATCGGTAAGGAATTCGGGGAAGCGGGTGGCCTTCTCGGCACGCATGGCGATGCGAGACACCACAAGGTTGCCCGAGACTGTTGGTTTGTCACCCAGAGTCGAGTTGAAGCGTTCCGGAGAGACGTAATCATGAGTACCGTGGGATTCATTGGATTGGGCACCATGGGGCGCCCCATGGCCAAGAATTTGATCAAGGCTGGACACGAGTTGATCTTCTTGGCGCGTCGCCCCGAAGTGGCCGAGGAATTGACCAAGGCTGGCGGTCGTCAGGTAGCGACTCCCGCCGAAGTGCTGGCGGATGCCGAATTCGTGATCACGATTGTGCCCACCGACGACGAGGTCGAAGAAGTTGTCCTGGGACAAGACGGATTGATTCACTCCGCGGCCGCGGGCAAGACGTTGATTGAGATGAGCACGATCAGCCCTTCAACCGCTCGGCGAGTGGGAGCCCGACTACAAGATGCGGGTATGGCGATGGTCGACGCGCCGGTTTCGGGCGGCCCTTGGGGTGCGGAAGCCGCGAAGCTAACTATTATGGCCGGAGGCGAATCCAAGGACATCGAACATTGTCGACCATTGTTTGAAGCTCTGGGCGAAAAGATTTTTCACATCGGACCGCTTGGTTCCGCCCAAACGGTCAAGCTCGTCAATCAAATGATCGCCGGCGGCATCATGGCCCTGATTGGCGAGGGGTTTGTGTTGGCCAAAGCGGCAGGGGTTGATCTCGAGATGCTGGTCGATGTGATGTCCGTGTCCAGCGGCAACTCCGCCATGCTGGAAGCCCGAGGAAAGAAGTTTATCCTGGCAGACAATTATGAACCCGGCTTTAAGACGCTTCTCATGCGAAAGGACATTGGTTTGGCCATTCGCATGGGGCACAATTTCGACGTGCCGCTGCCCGTGGCGGCAGCCGCGTTTCAGCAATACACGGCGGCCATGAATCAAGGTCTCGCCGCCGAGGATTTTGCCGCCGTGGTGAAGGTGTGCCAACAGGCCGCGGGCGTTAAGTTCGACGATGACAAATAGGCATTGCCTCAAGAGCCGTCACGGGGACGCGTCTTCGTCGACACTCCAAGCTTCGACCACGCCTCCCTTGTCGGTCCGTGTGGCAACCAACAGCAGGCGTTCATCGCCAACATCGATCAGCGCCACGCCGGTCAACTCAGCGCCGTAACGAAAGTGGTCGATGAGCGTCCCATCTGCCGCCAGGAAATGCAAGGAACCGTCTGCCGCCGCGACAACCCAAGCACGCTCGCCATCGGAGGTCAGAATTCCTGACGTGAGCGATTCGATCGGCTGTTGATGGGCCCCGGCGGGCAACTCATAGTTCCAGGCTTCGCTAGCATCAGCATGCAGACCTACGACCACCTGCCCCCCACTAAGCGTGGGTGAGATCGTGCAGAACTCGATTTGTGAATCTCCATTAAGATCCCCAGAGCGAATCAGAACCGGGAAGCGACCATCCACGGTGATCTCGTTTCCAGAATTGCCAAGCGAATCGATCGGGACCAGCGTCCCGCGGCGGTTTGCACACAGCAACAATTGTTGGCCCCCGGAATCGGCTCCCGTGAGTGCGAAGCTGAACACGTCTTCCAGCGACTTGTTCGCCCACAGCCTTTCGCCACCAAGGGTGACTGCCTGAACGCCGACCACCCCCCAATAGCCGATCACCAACTCCAGTTCGCCATTGCCGTCCAGATCGGCGATCGCCACATCGGAAATGCCCGCGTGCTGCCCTTCGGGCGGATAGCTAAGCACCAATTTCAACGACTCGTCGAAGACGTGAACCTGCTGTTGTGCCGGTGCTGAACCGACGAAGTACCGCTTGTTTTGCCCATCCACGGCCGTTCGCAGATAAGTAACCGCGGCTTCCGTGGAGATTTCCATCGGGTGCGTGGCAACGATTTCACCCTGGGAGTTCAGCTCCACGATCGCCCTGGCAGCGTCCAGCACCAAGATCCTCAATTGCCCGGCATCGGTGATCGTGGCGACGATATTCCCCGGACGATTGATCGTTTCGCAGCTCCATGCCTTGCGCAACGTCAGATGCTCCGGCTCGGTGTGGGCCGCGATTTCAATGCTTCTCGTCGTTGGGTTGGCCGGGGCAACCTGCGTCGGTGCCGGCTCGCTCATCATCCGCTCGTAGTCGGCAAGCTGCTTTTGGTACTTCGCAAGCGAAAGCTCTGCCACATTTTCGCCGCGTAACAAGCGGTCGAGATATTCAGGTAGCACTGCCGCCAAGTTTGGGTTGGCGCCAATTTCGTTGTGCTGAACCGTGCCGTCGGGCCCAAGAACAAACATGTTCGGAATGCCCGCCACTTGAAATACATCGCGGGCGGCGATCTGCGGATCACGAAGGATCGGAATCGTCAGCCCCAACTCGGAGAACTTTTCGCGCAATTGATCGTCGCTAACATCGCTGGTGTCGGTGCTCACCGCGAAGAAGCTAATGTTCGGATTATCCTTATACCGCTGATAGACCTGCTCCAGTCGCGGAAGCCCATCGATGCAGGGGGCGCACCACGTGGCCCAAAAGTCGAACACAACGACCTTGCCGCTCAGTGTTTCGTGGTCGATACGCTGGCCATCGAGTGTCTGGAATTCAAATGCGCCCATCGTTTTGCCAAGCAACTCCGACGGCGGCTGAGGTTCGGGGATCAGTTCGCGCGTATCGAACGTTGTAACGACCTTGGCGTCGGCTGGGACTTGATACTCAAATGCAACCTCCGCGATCGGCTCATTGATGCGAGCGTCCGTGAAATCGGCCGTGAGCCGCAAGTTGCTCACGGGCCCTTGTTGTTCGAGTTGCTCGCGCATGACGTCGGTCGGATACTCAATCCGCCGCAAGACGAGCGACTTGGAGTCGATCCACAAGAACAGCGATCCATCGGCCCGCGGGATACGAACTCGGTGGCACACGTGAGCCCCGATCTTAGCGTCGTCCAACAACGTTGGTTCTCCGGCATCTTGCATGATGCTTGCTTTGAATTCGTCGGTCAGCAGCAGAGTCAACTGCGGCGCGATGCCGACGATGCCCGCCCCGCCCGCTCCTAAGGCCGAGGATAGTGTCATGTCCGAGAAGATGTTCTCGAGTGTCAGCTCGTCAGGCGCGTCGGTCTTTAGAACTTGACCCGGCAACTGCCCAATATTGGCAAACACATGCTCGCCATCGCAAAGGTAGATGCCGCTGTAACAGTGCAGTCGCAGGCGTTTGGGGCTGGCGTAGACGACGGCGAAGTCGAACGTCTCGTCGACGTTGGTATCTCCCTGCTTGAATTGCAGCCGGCAGCGTCCCGTATCGGAGTAGCTCGTCGCCTTGCGGTAGGCGATGACCATTTGTGAAACAAGCTCGCCCGCGGAAACCTTCGTGGGGGACTCGGGGGAAGTTGTTGCGATTACCTCGGTGGGGGTCATCACATCTAGGGACACCTCCCCTTCTTCAGAGCAGCCGGCCAGCGGAAAGATGATCGCGACAGACAAGGCGATGGATAAACGCAGGCGGATTGAACCGGCGGAAGACATTGTGGAAACCTTGATTTCGGTGACGTGGGATATACTGGAGAGCTAGCCCGATACGCAGGACAAGCATTATTCGGAAGTTCGCGGTTTGGGTAAACCTCGACTTCTTGACTATCCTTCTGTTGGGGTTCTATGATGCCTTGGTACGTGTTTTCCCTGGTTTGCCCGCTCTTCGTATTCTCCAGTTCCAGACCATGTCGGTATTGCCATATGGGGTCGATTTGAAGGTAGACCTCGATTTGCCGCCCCAGGTCTTGCTCAATTCGGGTGTCGTCCCCCGCGGGCGACCCATCTCCGACGTAGCATCCACGGTCGATTCAGCGCTCGCGGTTCCCTTGGATTTCCCCCCCATCGAACAAATGATTGTGCCGGGCGACCACGTCACCGTTGCTCTTGCGGCGGGTGTCCCTCAGGCCCCCGTCCTGGTTCGGTCTGTTGTCCATCGCCTCATAAAATCTGGAATCACGCCCGAAAACATCACCGTTCTCCAATCGCCTCAGGAGAAGGTTCGTGAAGGAGAAGACTCTCGCGGCGAGCTTTCATTGGCGGTGAAGGATCTCGCAACCTTGGTCACGCATGACCCCAAAGACAAGAAGAACCTGGCCCATTTGGGAATCAGTCCCTATAAACATCCGGTCTATCTCAATCGGACGCTCGTTGAAGCCGACGCCGTGATCCTCATCGCGGCGGTTCAACTCGACTCGACGCTCGGGTACCACGGCATTCATGCTTCGCTTTACCCGATGTTTGCCGACGAACCGGTTTTACGACGGTACCGATCGCCAAAGGCCATGCAGCCCGGCGATCAATGCGATCCTCGCATTCGCCGAGAAGTGGAGATGGTTAGCCGACAACTTGGCGTGCGATTCACCGTGCAGGTTGTGCCAGGGATGGGCGAACAGATCATGCATCTGCTCGCCGGCGACATCGACACCGTGGCCCGTGAGGGACAGCGGTTGTGCCAAGCAACGTGGCGTTTCGACATCCCGCGACAAGCAAGTCTGGTCGTGGCCACGATCAGCGGACCACCTTCGCAACAGAACTGGGAGAATGTTGGCCACGCCCTGTCCAACGCAATGTTGGCCGTTGAGGAGAATGGGGCGGTGGTGTTGTGTACCGATCTCGACCAACCTCTATCGCCCGGCATGCGGGCGATTGTCGATCATGGTGAACCGCAGGAGGCCGTGCCGTGGATTCGCCGCACGCGCCCCATCGACATGCTGCCGGCACTTGCCCTTACCCGGCTGTTGGATCAGGCGAGGGTTTATCTGTTGAGCAACCTAGACGATTCGTTGGTCGAGGAACTCGGAATGGCGGTCGTCAGCGACGCATCTGAAGTTGCCCGACTTGCCAACCAGCACACGTCCTGTGTATTGCTCGCCGACGCACACCGCTCGAGCGCTCGACCAATCGAAGTATAACGTGGCCCTACTTTCCTAATCAGAGATTGGTTCTTCGCATGAGTACAATGAAAACGTTTCACGAGCAGCTCAATACCGCGGGCGCGGTGCGAGGGACATTGCATGGCCGCGATACCATTCTGAACTATGGCAATCCAGCGGCGGAGTATCAGGCAGTTCGTGAGAATGTCGTGGTGGCCGACGTCTGCGATCGCACACAAATCGCACTTCTCGGCGATGATCGCGCGACGTTTCTGCACAACCTCTGCACAAACGACATTCGCAAGCTGGCCGCCGGCGACGGTTGCGAGGCATTCCTGCTCGACGCCCAAGGCCGAATCTTGGCATACCTTTTTGTCTTTGCACAGGACGATGCGATCATCGTCGAGTCTTCGCCGGGCCACAGCGAAGCCATCCTCTCACAGCTCGATCGATACTTGATTCGCGAGAAGGTCGAATTGAGCGACGTTTCGCAAACATGGGGCGAATTGTTGCTGGCCGGACCTAAGATTTCAGAAATCCTGGAAAATCTAAGTGCCCGTCTACCGGACGAAAAGCCGCTGTCCAACTGCCAGACTAAGTTGGCAGGACACGTCGTGCAACTTCGCAGAGTCGAACTGGCGGGCACGGGAAGCATCCTGATCGCCGCCGAACACGCGGCCTTGCTCGATGTGTGGAATGCCCTGTGCAACGCGGGAGCAGTTCCGATTGGTGCCGCGACGGTCGACACCGTTCGCATCGAAGCCGGATCGCCTGTGTATGGCGTGGACATCCACGAGCGATCGTTGCCGCAAGAAGTCGCCCGCGACGATCGGGCGATCAGCTTCACAAAGGGCTGTTATATCGGGCAAGAAACCGTCGCCAGAATCGATGCCCGCGGGCACGTCAACAAATTTCTCGTCGGTGTCCAGTTCAAAGGTCGCGAAGTACCGGCGGTCGACACCCCGTTGAGTGACGGTTCAAGCGAAGTTGGAAACGTTTCGTCGGCAACGTTTTCAGGCGCCCTCGATGCGCCACTCGCGTTGGCCTACGTGAAGCGAGGATTTGAAGTCGAGGGCCAAGTGCTTGAGTCGCCCAACGGGCCAGCGACCGTTGTCACACTGCCCGTGTAGTCGGATGATCGTCACCGTGCGTGGGGCGATTCGGCAATGGTTGGCTGTGCGGTTACTTCGCTGAGCCATGCGGAGACTCTTGGTACCAATTCAGCATCAAGAGGCACTTGGCGGAGCACTTGATGCCGCTGTTGCGAGATCGCGGCGGCCAACTCATCGAGCGTGCGGCACATCGTACGGAGAAATACAACAGTTTCGTTGGCCGTAAGATCGTGTCGCAAGAGATGCACGCCTTGCGGCGTTCGCTGGCGATTCAGCGAGACCAGATGCCGTCGCTCAGCCTTGTAGAGCCGTCCCTCGAAGTAGGCCCGCCGCAGTTCACCACGACGGTTGAACTGGTAAACAGGCTCGCCACCGAAGAATACGCTGCCGCAGCCAGAGCTTCGGAATCCGATGACAACTGGCTCACCACCGGCGACCTTCAACTCAATGCGGTCGACCAGCGCCGTCGCCACACGTAACAGGTCTTCGCGATCGTGTTCTTGTCGAGCCATGTCGTCCGTTCGCCCGGCGAATTATTAGAGAAGTGAGCCGCTTTACTGACCCCCAGATTCTAACATCCAACTACACGGCGAGAACGTTATGCTCGGAGTTGCTCTGGCTGATTTCGCTGATTTCATCGCGAATCTTGAAGAAGGCCTCGACCACTTGTGGATCCCATTGTTTGCCGGCCCCCTCGCGGAAGATGGCGTCGATCTTCGTGTCGTCCATGCCAGGTCGATAAGGACGGTCGCTTGACATGGCGTCGAACGCGTCGGCCACGGCCGCCAATCGGGCCAAGGCGGGAATATCTTCGCCAGCGAGTTGGTGCGGGTAGCCGGTTCCGTCCCACGACTCGTGGTGGTGTCGTACAAGCGGGAGCACGTCGCCAAGTTGTTTCAGATCGAAGAGGATTCGATAGCCGATTTCGACGTGCGTCTTGATGTGTTCAAATTCTTCCAACGTGAGTTTTCCCGGCTTGCCAAGCACTGCATCGCTGATGCCGATCTTACCGACGTCGTGAAGCAGACCAGCCATGTAGACCGTCTTGAGCGTTTCCTGGTCGTAGCCAAGTTCTTGCCCCAAACGCACGGCCACGCGGGCCACACGATCGCTGTGACCGCAGGTGTACGGGTCTTTGGCATCAATGGCGGAGGTTAGCGCCTGGACGATTCCGGCCAACAGTTCCGATTGCTCGCGGTATAGATCGATGTTTCCGCTGTGAATCCCTAGGATTGTGGCGACCGAGTTGAGCAGGTTGGCCTCGACCGTGCCGAATTCACCGCCGGTCTCATGATTGAATGCCGCCAACCAACCGAAGAGCTTCTCACCTTCGGTCAGTGGGACGACCACAAGTTGCCGGATGCCGGGAATCAACTCGCTACAGACCTGGGGCATCGACTCATTCAAGACGAGCGGTCGCTGGTCGATATCCAATCCGAAATGGTCGACAAGCTGTGTGAAGCCCTCGCTGTCGAGCGGCACATCGCCCCGTACGATAAAGTTGGGATCCGCACTGGATGCCGTCTCGTCATCCGAGGTGTTCTCGTGAGACACCATTTGAAGTGCAAAGCCCTCGGCCGGGATTACCTCGTTGAGCCACATCAGAGACTCTTGCCCCAGTTGGGTTGTGCCCGAGGAAATTTTAAGGTTGCGCGTAAGCCGGTGCAGCAGCGTGATTTCTTCGTAAGTCGTCGAGATTTCCTCGGCAAGCTGAGACGTTTCAAGCTCCAACTCCGAGATTCGCGACTCAGCGTTGAGTTGGCGTACCAGCGCACTTGCCATTTTCTGTAGCAAATGGGCCGGGACCGGAGCCTGCTGGCACAACCAATCGGCCGCACGGTCGATGTTCGTATCTAGTTCGCCGGCAAGCGAGTTCAACGGCGCGTCTGATGTGATTTCGCGGGTGGCAAAGAGCCCCACGGCGACGATTGGAAATTCAAAGTGGTTGCTGATCGGGATCGCCAGCAGCAAGACCGGATCGTTTTCCCAAATGAACTCGGCACGACCGCGACGACCAACCTCGCGAACCGTTTCTCCAAGCAGATCCCAATTGCCGCCGTCAAGAAATGTAGGCATCGACAAAGGGTTGCCGGTCCGGGCATCAAAGAGTGCAAAGTCAGCGTCGAAGGCCTCTCGCAGCAACTCGATGGCTTCGGTGACATCTTGATGATCGAGTGCCGCATCCGTGGACACAAGCTCATCATCCACATTGATTGCAGCAATCGATTGGGACATAGGCTTTCGGCGAGCGATGTCAGATGTTGTAGAGTGATCTACCCAATGGGAAACCTAGGTCACTTTCCCGCCGAAATCAAAGTTGCTTTCTAGATATACCCTGTAGCTGTTTCGTTCCATCGTCGCGCGCGGATTGTCTCGGTTATTTCGCTTTTGCTGGCCGACGATCCTAGTTGCGTTGGCGGTTTCGATAGCGTTGGCTGACGCGATCCAGCAACGATCGCTCGGCCTTGGTGAGACCATCGATCCCGCACGCGTGCATGCGAGAGAGGATGTCGTCGACTTGCTGTTCTTCCTGCTGTTCGACGGCCTGTTTGCGTTGCTGTCTAGCTTCACGCCGCTGCTCGATCCACGAACGCACGGGGCCGGAATTTTGCGCCGTGACCGGCTCGAACGTCTTGTCGAGGCTTGTGTAACCCTGGGAGAAGTCATACGTCAACGACGACTCTTCCAGCGACTCGCGCTCGAACCGTTCGACTTCTTGCTTGGCACTAAAGAACAAGAAGATGCCGAACAGCACCAGAGGAACCCACACAAAAGGGAAGTCATCGTGGAGCAGCACGCCGACGATGCCGATCAGCACGGCACAACATTGCGCCACGCGCGCCACCAAGGTGACGGAGGTCCGTGGATCGAACCGTATGGTGAGCAACGCACGCAAGATACGTCCACCGTCCAAAGGATAAGCCGGCACTAGATTGACCGTGGCCAAAACCCAGTTCATCCAAAACGCCATGGCCGTGCAGGTCGCAAAAGATAATCCCTCAACGCCCGCCGGGGGAACCAGAGGATTCAGAAAGATCAATGGGTTCTGAGCGGTCAGCAAGAGCACCGGGACAAGAAGCCCACACAGCGTCAAGTTGGCGAATGTGCCTGACATTCCCATCAACATTTCGCGTCGTGGGTCATGCGTTGGATTGAGGTA
>CAZNXE010000203.1:0-10571 GCA_964576465.1 uncultured Planctomycetaceae bacterium | reverse complement strand
CATCGACTTCGGTAGGGCAGGGGAGTATCAACCGCCGGTGCTAGCTACAAGATCACAGGCAAGTTGAGCATTCGTCTCCGTTCATGAATTCAGCGCTTCACAAACAAGGTCGCCAATCTCCGTGGTCGAATGGCCCATGCGTCCGGCTGCTTGGCTTTTCATTTTCGTGCTGGTAACAATCTGCACGGCCTTGGATACGCGATCGGCCGCGGATTGGTGGCCCGTTTGCTCCAACAGCATGGCCATGGCGTTGATTGCCGCGATGGGGTTGATGACATTTTGCCCGGTGTACTTGGGAGCGCTGCCACCCATCGGCTCGAACATGCTGGTGCCGCCCGGGTCGGGGTTGATGTTGCCGCCGGCGGCTACGCCCATGCCGCCTTGCAAGATTCCGGCCAAGTCGGTGATGATGTCGCCGAACATGTTGGTCGTCACGATCACGTCGTAGTATTCGGGGTTCTTCACCATCCACATGCAGCAGGCGTCGACGTGGTTGTAGTCTGGCGTGATGTCCGGGTACTCCGGGGCCATTTCATCGAACGCCCGTTGCCACAAATCGTGACCGTACGTCAGCACGTTGGTCTTCGCAACCAAGGTGAGCAACTTCTTTTTATTGCGGCGACGTGTGTACTCGAATGCGTAACGCAGGCAGCGGTCGACCCCTTTGCGAGTATAGATGGCCGTCTGGGTCGCCACTTCGTCGGGTGTGTTCTTCTTGAGAAAGCCACCAACGCCGACGTACATGTCCTCGGTGTTTTCCCGCACGACGACAAAGTCGATATCCTCCGGGCCTTTGTCCTTCAGCGGTGTCTCCACGCCGGGTAGCAGCTTCACCGGGCGGAGGTTGATGTACTGATCCAACTGGAATCGCAGTTCTAGCAGCAGGCCCTTCTCAATGACCCCGGGCGGAACATCGGGATGCCCGACGGCACCCAGCATGATGGCATCGAACTGTCGCAATCTCTCGACACCGTCTTCCGGCAACACCTCACCGGTGCGAAGGTAACGCTCGCTTCCGTAGTCAATGTCCGTCAACTCGACGTCGAACCCCTCGATCGCAGCCACGGCGTTGAGCACTTTTACGGCTTCGGCGGTAACTTCCGGTCCCGTACCATCACCGCCGATTACGGCGATCTTGGTGGTCGATTTTTTAGCCAAGGTAGAACTCCCTACTAGAACCAGTCGAAGATGCGTTCCAAGACGCCAGATTCTATCAGTCGTTTTCGTGGCTCACAAGCAACCAAACTGCTTGAAGCCATGGCTTGGCGATTGAGAGAGTTCTCGGCAAGGCGTGCTTGGAAGAATGCGGCCGACCGCGCCATAGCTCGCATTGCGTTACCTGCGGCCACCGCTCCAAATGCCGCGACCGGCAGCACGGGCCTCGTCGAGCAGTTGTTCAAAACGGCGACGGGCCGAAGCCGAATAGCGGTAGTGCCCCGGAACGCGAGCGAGTCCGGCACGAACAAGCTCTTCGTTGAGCATCAGATCGCCGACGCGCACATAGGCAAGGGTGCGTTCAAATTGGTCCAGCCGTTCACGATCGAACTGAAGGTGAACCCGTTTCCCTTTGACGAACGACTCGGTGAATTCGGTTGCTTCGACAGCCCAGGGTTGGGGCACTCCGTCGTCGGTCTTCATCTCGGGGGTGTTCACGCCAATCAATCGTACGCGAGTACGGTCTTCCAGCAGCAGTGTGTCTCCGTCGATGACCCGTTGGACGCGATAAGGGCCTTCACCAGCTTGCTCGGAGGGCGCGGTGTCTGTCGATTGATCGAGGAGCCGCAGGGCAACCACGACCAGTGCGACGATCACCAGGATGACTTTCCGGTAACGTCGCCAGCCTGCGAGATTACGAGCCATGGTGTGGGTGCCCTATCGCAGAGAGACAAAACCGGTGCTGAACGTATGGCGAGAGGGAATCACTCGAACGACCCCCGGCCCATGTCTGGGCGAACCCGATCTTTGGCGACCGTGTCATTTCGACAGCGGGGGATGCCCTCGGCAAGATTAGTTTTCGCTGAAGTCGAATTGGGAGAAATGTTCGTTGCCCAACGGCTTCTTCAAGAACTTGCGCCGACAATTCGGGCAAAGATCGAATCGCAGTTGTTGTGACGGCGCCTCGATCGAGGCTTCGTGATCCGCGCTGTCGAGATGGTGCAAGAGTTCGTTGATTTCTTGAAGGTGATCGCGATCGTCGTCGGATTCGTCGCAGTCCTGAGGGTCGAGTGCGGCGGAAACATCGATCTTGACGACGTAGCGAACGTCGTCGGTTGGGTCCAGTTCGCGACGACACAGATCACACGAGTAGCGGATCATGACGGCTGCCCTCCTATTGGCCAAGCTTTCATCGCCGGGTCCTCCCGGTTCATTAGTTCTTCACACATGCAACACCTTCCATCGTAATACGACCAGAGGAAGCGAAGCAAGCCACGTTCGGGACGATTCGTGGCCAGTAGACTGCTTGACAAATCGTGCGTGCCATGTTTTCAGCATCCCGCGTCGCACGGTAGCGGTCGTTGCAAGCCGACCACCGCATGCATGCCATCGAATTCGCGGAACTCGGAAAAGTTGGTTGTTGTCCGTGCCGGTCGTTACACTTGAAGAGGATCGATATCACGAGTTCTTGGGAATTTCAACCACTTGGTTTGCTGGCAGGTTCCAAAGTTACCTGATGAGAGTGTGGCCTGCGTTTGCCCCGTCGGTCGCTATCATGAATCGCAAGCGGGTGAGCGAAGAAACCATCGATCGTTGCGGCTCCAACGTGGCAACTCCACGGACTTCGCGGAGCGAACGATCTTGATTGGGATGTAGGCCGCTGGGCGAACGATTTTTTACCGGCACATTTGGAGAATAGGGACATGTCGATGGCGACGACCGCGAATCCACTGTCCGTTAGTGTGCTCGTGCTAAACCGTTTCTATGTCGCGGTTCATGTGGTCAACGTTCGCCGTGCATTCGCGTTGCTATTCCGCGAACTTGCGGAGGTCGTCCACGTGGAGGATGGGCAATACGCGAATTATAACTTCGATTCGTGGCGAGAAATCAGCGAATTGAAGGCCGAATTCAAAGAGCCGGAGGAGGACTGGGTTCGAGCCGTTAACTTCGAGCTTCAGGTTCCACGCGTGATTCGGCTTCTGGCCTACGATCGGCTTCCCAAACAGCAGGTCCGTTTCAATCGACGAAACCTGTTTGCCAGAGATGGGAACCGCTGCCAATACTGCGGGCGGAAGTTTTCCACCAGCGAACTGAGCCTCGACCACGTGATTCCCAAGAGTCGCGGTGGCGGAGCAACGTGGGAGAACATTGTGTGCAGTTGCGTGCGGTGCAACATCCGTAAGGGAGGGCGAACGCCAGTCGAAGCGCGCATGAAGTTGATCACGCCTCCCGTGCGTCCCAAACGCAGCCCACTGTTGACCATTAAGCTGGGCAATCCTAAATACGCAAGCTGGAAGACGTTTTTGGACAACGCCTACTGGTCGGTCGATTTGCAATCCTAACGGGCTAACGGCTTGCGGGATAAACGGCGCATCAAAAACCGCCGGTTCGTTCAACATGCGAACCGGCGGTTTTTAATTTTCTTCGCAGCAAGGTGTGACGCGCTCATCGCAGGGCCGGGCGATTATTTCTCGGCCAACGGCTCTTTCTTTTCGGTGATGACTTCGCACTCCTCACACTTGTCGGCGTTCATTTGGGTGTATTCTTCCCATTCCTCCGGCAAGTTGTCTTCGTGGAAAATGGCCTCAACCGGACACTCCGGTACGCAGGCTTCGCAGTCGATGCACTCGTCGGGGTGAATGTACAACATCTTCTCACCCTCGTAGAAGCACTCCACCGGACATACGACAACGCAGTCGGTGTACTTGCAATCGACGCATGGCTGTGCAACCACGTGTGTCATCGAACAAAGCCTCCAGATTCTGATTCGGGATTGACGGTGCGAGACAGTCGAAGAACTACCCCACACAAGTGGGCGTGGCTCATCGGTGGCACCTAATTTGGTTGACGGTGGCAAGTGGCCCCACGGCAGCGGGGGGGCATGGCAGAACTGCGCCAACTGCTTAACACGCTTATACTTCGCCGTTTAAGGGCCCCAAGACCGCAGGCATCTTATGAATCGCCCCGATGAGTGTCAAGTTGACACGAGCGATACGGTCATGGCCGGTCATGGCAACGTTGAAAGCTTTCTATTGCCCTGCTTTTTCATCGGACCTAGAATCGAGTTAGTCCATTGTTCATTTCGCTCCAGGGGCAGATCGACTGCGCGCGTGCCGCCGGTTCGCGACAGGGAAGGATCAGCCGTCGATCGTCGCCCCGATTGAGGTGTCTCACTCTTGGTCCTCTCCGCTATCGACCGTCAACTGCTCGACCGGTGCTTGGAAGGGAAACCTGGCTCCTGGGAGGACTTTGTTGACCGATACATGGGCCTCCTGACCCACGTGGTCAACCATGCTGCCCAGTCGCGATCGGTCCGGCTATCGAAAGAAGACCGGGACGATTTTTGTGCCGACGTCTTGGTGGCGATTATTCGCGATGACTTCGCCGTGCTCAGGAATTTTCGTGGTCAAAGCTCTTTGGCCACTTATCTGACCGTCGTCGCACGCCGGGTTGTCGTTCGCAAGATGGTGCGATCGAAGCAGCCCTCGAGGCTCACCGACAAGGAGCCGGAGGATTCGACCGTCATCGAGGTCGAGCAAATGCTCGAAGATCGTGACGAAGTTGACCGCCTGCTAAAAAGCCTGGAGCCAAATGAGGCCCATGTCGTGCGGCTCTACCACCTTGAAGGGAATACCTACGAGGAAATCAGCGACATCGTCGGAATCCCAGCCAATAGCGTAGGGCCGCTGTTGAGTCGCGCCCGAGAGAAGCTGCGCCGTTTGAATGCCCCGCCGGCCAGCGGCTAGCTTTTGCTGCATTTGCCGGTATTTGCGGCGATTAGTCCACTTTTCGGACGACCCCCACCATGACACCGAGCACGCGGGCGTTCTCGACATAGATTGGCTCCATGGTCGAGTTCGAGGGTTGAAGCCGGATCCGGCCATTCTCGGGAAACCACCGCTTCAGCGTGGCTTCGTCCTCATCCGTAAGGGCGACAACAATTTCCCCGCGGCGGGCGGTCTCTTGCTTGCGAATGACGACATAGTCGCCGTCGGCAATTTGATCCTCAATCATCGAGTCGCCATCGACCTCGAGCACGAAAAGCTCTTGGTTGGATGACTTGAACAGTTCGCTGAAGTCGATCCGTTCGTTTTGCTCGATGGCCTCCAACTGCAAACCGGCGGCAATGCGTCCGGCCATGGGTAGTCCACGGGTATCGGCCGGTTCGGAGGCCAGCATGATGGCCCGAGACATGTTCGGCTCACGCGTGATAAGCCCCTTCTTTTCCAGGGCCTTGAGATGGCACATGACACCGTTGGGAGAGCTGATGCCGAAGTGGTTGCCAATCTCTCGCACCGTGGGACCGTAACCTCGCCCCTGAATCTTGTCCCGAATGAAGTCGTAGACGTCCCCTTGTCGCTTCGTCATTCGGTTGCGATCAACCATCATTCCGTTCCTTTCAGCTCTGTTTTGCGGGCTCGTTCCCATCACATATCGGGAAAAATCCAAGTCGTACCCAACTCAAATGTAATATACGGGTGTACAGAGTCAATAGCGTTTGTACACTACCAGTGCCGCCACGGCGAGTTCCGGTGCCCCATACCGTGATGTGGCAATGGCTTACGTCAGGCCTCAAGAAGAGCATGAGAATGTGGCAGCAGGGGCGGTGAGGGCCTGAAATTTGACCAGGCGACGCCCAATTCAGCTCAATGAGAACGTACTGCCCGTGAGACGCTCGTATGCCTCGATATATTTATCGCGGGTTTGCTCGACGATATTCGCAGGTAACTCTGGCGGTGGGCTGTTTTTGTCCCAGGTGGTTCCGTCCAGCCAATCGCGGACGAATTGCTTGTCGTACGAAACCTGGGGTCGGCCCGGCTGATAGTCGTTTGCCGGCCAGAAGCGTGAGCTGTCGGGGGTGAGCACCTCGTCCACAAGCATGAGTTCACCGTTGACGTGCCCCCATTCAAATTTGGTGTCAGCGAGAATGATTCCGCACGTTTCGGCATGTTTGACGCCCTGAGCATAAATATCGAGCGTGCGACGTCGCAGTTCTTCAGACAACGACTGCCCCACGGAATCGGCCATTCGCTGGAACGAAATGTTCTCGTCGTGGCCCGATTCGGCCTTTGTCGCGGGCGTAAAGATAGGTTCCTGCAGGCGATCACTCTCCGTGAGCCCCACAGGCAGGGGCAACCCACAAACCGTCGCGTCTTGCTGATATTCGCGCCAGCCCGATCCGGCAAGATAGCCGCGGGCGACACATTCGATCGGCACAACTTCGGCTTTGTGTACCAACATCGAACGACCGACAAGTTGCTGCCGGTCGATGTGGGGGGGGAGTTCCATTCCCTCGACATCGGTCGAGATGATGTGGTTCGGAACCCCCAGGAGATCGAACCAGAACCGGCTTAAGGCTGTCAGCACACGTCCCTTGTCGGGAATTCCATTGGGCAAAACCCAATCGAAGGCACTCACTCGATCGGTTGCCACAATCAGAAGCCGGTCGCCTAAATCGTATACGTCGCGTACTTTACCGCGACGGCAAGGAATGTCTGGTAGATTCGTCTCAACCACAGCCGTGCGGGTCATGGAGTGATTCCCTGAAAAAGGCTATTTGTGCGGTGCCGTGGTCTAGCTGGCGGACCTGCTCACCGGAAATCGCGGCGCTCATGCGCGATGGTCGAATTCTACCAATGCGGGATTGGCCTCGACAGAGGTCACACGGCGGCGGCTTGATGCTGCCAGAGCGGCGGGATAGACTCGCAGTTTAACTTCATATCTCGACACGCCTTGGGTCGGTTGTCATACGCTGTGATCCTCTTGTTGGGGGAGCCGCGCGGCGTGGGTAGAATGGTACTTCGATGGGCCGCATGCGCTTTCTGGTCCACCCGCCGAACCGACTGACTGCGGATTCCGCAAAGCGGGCCTATCTCTGCAGCTATGATTTCACGCCGTGGCCATGTCACAGTCGGCTGGAAAACGGCCAGCTTGTTATCGATCGAACCACCGACGATTCTGGCAATGTCATTGTCCCTTGGATGGTCGATGGCGAAGCTGAGATGATGTTGTCGACCGCGACGTTGATCGAAAAAGAGCGGCCTTACGTGTTGGCTGTCGAATTGGCGCGGGGCAAAATCAATCAGGTTCGCAACCAGTTGGCCGAGTGGCAGTCGATTGGCCTTGCCGTGCCACAACCTCTGCACGACACGCTTCATCGCGCGCTGGAGCACTTCTCGCGCGCGGTCACGCAACAAGACGATGTGGAGAAAGCCAGCGGGCTGGCCGATGAAGCACTGGCCATCGCGCTCGATGCATCCCGGCGGTTGATTGCCTGCTATACACAACAGGCCCTTGCCGCTCGTCATCGTCAGGCAAAGAAACTGCCCACCTGGTTGGCATCCAATTTGGGGCATGAGTTGCTGGATGAAGCCACCGCGCGGCGATTTCTCTCAACGTTCAATGCGGCGGTCGTCCCACTCACATGGCGGGCAGTCGAAGTCAACGAAGGCGAGTATCAGTGGAACGTTTACGATCGCCAAGTTGCGTGGTGCCACTCGCACAATGTGGCCACGATCGGCGGTCCGTTGCTGCAGCTTGGTGGGCAAGGCGTGCCCGACTGGCTTTACTTGTGGGAAGGCGACTTTGATAACATCCTCGCATTTGTCAGCGATTATGTCGAAACCGTGGTGACCCGATTCCGAGGGCAAGTCGACCTGTGGCTGTGTGCCGCGGGAATGAATCTCGGGGAAGTGCTTGGCTTGGATGAGGAAGCCCGACTGAAACTGGTCGTTCGCACCGTCGAGATTGTCCGACGCATTGATCCTGACAGCCCCGCGGTAATTCGCTTCAGCCAGCCTTGGGCCGAGTACATGCAGCATCTCGACATGGATCTTTCTCCGCTGCACTTTGCCGATGCATTGGTTCGCACGGGTCTAGAGCTAGGCGGTTTGGAGTTGGAGATTTGTGCTGGCTACGACGGTTCTGGAACTGCCGTGCGCGACGCGCTGGATCTAAGCCGACTGGTCGACTTGTGGAGCTGTCTGAATGTTCCGCTGTACATCGCCCTGATGCTTCCGAGCGATGATCGCCCGGATCCAAAGGCCAGCGGCAGCGCAAAGCCGCTGCCCGGCACGCGGTGGACGGCCGAGTTTCAACAACAATGGGTTGAATCGGTTGCCCCGCTGTTGCTCTCCAAGCCTGCCGTCCAAGGCATTGCCTGGAACCAATTGAGCGATGCCGTCGAGCATGAGTATCCTTGGGGAGGGCTGTTTGATGAACATGGTAAGCCGAAGCCGTCGTTGGCTTCCTTGTCGGTGATACGCAAGATTCACTTGAAGTAGGAGCATCCAGAATGAGCAGCATCGTCACGATTTCCTTGTCTTGGCAGCGAAGCCTTGTGGGCGCCTTCGCCTTGCTCGCCACAATCACGAGCGCCGTCGATGCAGCCGAGCCAATTGCTGGAATAGGACCGAAGGGCCCGATTCGCGAGGTGTATGGCAAGTGCATATTCACCGAGGGCCCCGTTGCCATGCGCGACGGCTCGCTGTTGTTCACCGACATACCAAGTGCGCGGATCATGAAAGTCGACCTTCAAGGCGAAGTCACGACCTTTCGCAAGAAGTCGAATTTCGCCAACGGGTTGATTCTCAATGCCGCCGGTGAACTGTGCGCCTGCGAAATGGACGGCCAACTTGTGGCGATTTCGCTCGCCGATGGCAAGCGACGTGTACTTGCCGCCACGTACCAAGGAAAGCGGTTCAACGCTCCCAACGATCTTGTTGCTGATCGCGACGGCGGCGTGTACTTCACCGACCCTGGGTTTCGAGCCCCCGATCCGCTGCCGCAGGGTGTCTTGGGCGTGTATTACGTTTCGGCTGATGGTGAGGTCTCCCGACTGATTGATGACCTACCCAATCCCAACGGAGTGATCCTCTCACCAGACGAAAAAACGCTCTACGTGATTCCCACGGGACAGGCCGAAATGATGGCCTACGCGGTTTCAGGTCCGGGGAAGATCGGCGCGGGTCGCGTGTTCTGCAGCTTGCGACAGCCTGCGGGAACAAGCGGACGGGGCGGCGATGGCCTGACGGTCGACGCCAAGGGGAACTTGTATATAACCTCCGCCTTGGGCTTACAGGTTTTTTCGCCAGCCGGAGAGTTTTTGGGAATCATTGAGTTTCCCAAGCAACCGGCGAATGTCACCTTCGGGGGCCCCGGGCGCCAGACGCTATTCGTAACGGCCCGGTCCACGGTTTATGCCGTTGAGATGGAAGCGACAGGCCTGAAGAACCGCTAGATGGGATCGCCTCGTTCGATCATCAATGCTGCTCCGACTTCGGATAAATATTGCAAACCCTATCGTTTTGAACAGCCGGTGTGAACCAAGAGGACAACGTACAAACGAATGAGTAGTACACCGACCAATCAGTCCGAGCAGTCTGAACCGTCGATCGCCGTGCCCTCGCGTCGGGCGCTGTTTCGTGTTGGGTCGGTGTTGTTGGGGCTCTTCGTGGCGATGGCCTTCCTTGAGATCTCGCTGTGGGTTTTCGATGTCGAGCCAACCGTTGAGCTGACGAAACGCAATCTGCGCTATGTGGGTGACGACAATGTGGCGATCGGGTTTCACTGTTACCCCTCGAATCCCAACGAAGAGTTTGGGCCTCTTCCTGATATAACCCAAGGCACGTGGACCCTCTACAGCTACAGCAATCCCCCGGAACAACTCCCACTGGAAGCCATTGAAGAGACTCCCTGGTGTGTCGTCTATCAGCGCAACCGAATGGGATCGCGAGGTGGTGAATTCTCGCCACAGCCGGCCGAGGGCGTCGTGCGCATCGCGGTCGTGGGCGATTCTTTCGTCTTCGGCGAAGGTGTCCAGATCGATGGCTCACTTCCCGTGCAATTGAATCAACGATTGGGCCCTCGCTACGAGTTGCTCAATCTTGGCCAGGTGGGAGCATCGACCGAGCAGGAGATGGTTCAGGCGTACGGAGCGGTCGAGAATCTAGCCACGCGCCGTATTCTGTTGGTGTTTCTTCTCAACGACATCGGCCAAACACGTACGCTGTCTGCCCAGCAGGACTACATCAACGACCTGATTATTTTTCGCGACGCACACCTTGCCAATCGTGAAGAAAATGCCTGGTACAAGGGGCATCTGCGCTTGCTCGATTTCATCGGATCGCGAATTCAAATGCGCAGGATCGAACAAGATACCATCGGATGGTATCGCGATTGCTACGACCCGTCGAAGAATGGCGACTATCTATTGCAGCTTGAGGGATTGCTGCATGAGTTGTCGGTGCTGCCGGAGTGTCGTGTTGCCATGGTTCTCTATCCTCTAATGGAGGGCTTCGAGAGTGAATACCCGTTCGCCGAGATTCATCAACAGGTCAGCGACATGGCCGCTCGGGCAGGGCTGCCCGTGCTCGACTTGGCCCCTGTTTTCAGCGGTCTTGATTCCACCGGATTAT
>CAZNXE010000202.1:0-10710 GCA_964576465.1 uncultured Planctomycetaceae bacterium | reverse complement strand
GTTGGTCCCTCGCTCACGCGTCCCCTTGGTATATTCTCATTCGCCGCTCGCCTTGCGAAACGACAACCATCATTGTGGGTACAGTCGGAACTACCGCTTAAGGTCTTCTAACGCGATCCGTGACACGCCGAGATCTTCTTTGTTGATCGAATAGGCAACGTGCAGATGATCGTTCCAAACGACTGCATTGGGGTATTGCCACCCCAGGCTTTTTGTGCGGCCCCCGTAGCGATGGCGGATCCTCTTGCCGAAAATCATAAAAGCGCGGTCGAAGGTTTTGCCATCGTCGCTGAGAGCGAGCGTCAAATAGCGTCTATGATGTGGTCCTGGATTGTTGATGAGGAAGGCGACACCGTCGGGGAGATTGCCAGCTGAAAATCGAGACCGGCAATCCGGAAAATTCGTTTGGGCAGGCACGGACCACGATTGCCCTTGATCGGTGCTCTCGCTGGCGTAAAGAAAGCCGCTGCGATTGCGGAACGACATCACCAGCGTACCGTTTTCGCGTGAAAAAAAGCTTGGCTCCGTGTAATTGAGCATCGCCAAATTTTTTATCTCAATGCGAGATTCTTGCCATCCGCCTAAGCCGTCTGACTGATCGGTATACAGCAATTTCATACGTTTGGTTTCGCGCTGCGGGCCAACATGCTCGCCCGAGAGCAGCAGACGACCGCTGGGTAGTTGCCGTGGTCCTTCGATGAAGAAACCACTGATCACTCGACGTGGTTCATCCCATGTTTTTCCGTCGGTTGAAGTCCGCGCCAGGAGACCTGTGCTCTGCCCGAAATTCTCCCCTTCCGTCACCGTATAGAACGCGATGAGAGTTTTCTCGAACACGCGAAATCCTGCCGAGACGCAGACTCCTTTCCCTTGCTTGTGGTTCGTCAATTCTGTCGGACTGGTCCAATTGCTCCCATCTTCAGTGTGGCAGAAAAGGATTCTCTGGCCGGGCATATCTTCTTCGATAATGCCGTTGGACCACATGCAGTACAGCTTGTCGCGAAAAACAACAAGATTCGGATGATGACAATATTGGTAGCTGTCTTCAGTGGCCCGAAACAGTATGCGATGTTGGCTGTTGAGCAGTTTCAAGCCCAACGTATGACTCTCGCGGTCGAAAAGTTCGGGGGACACTCCAAAGGGAGGGACGGCGATCACGGCCGCTGGCAGCAACGCCATCCAGCATGATATTCCGAGTATGAAGAAGGGCCCGTGGTGCTTCATCGCAAGTTCACACCGTACCGTTGTACAACGCGCCCATCACCTTGCCTTGGTTGAGATGGCGTGGGCGACCGAGCGCATCGGGGATTGTTGTGTGTGGATCGATCCCTAATGCCGTGTAGATGGTCGCACCGATGTCGTTGGGGTGGTACGGCTTGGTGATCGGGCGGCCGCCAATGCGGTCGGTCGCACCAATGACCTGACCTTCGAGAATGCCGCCTCCGGCGAATACCGCCGTGTAGCCGGGGGCCCAGTGATGACGACCGGGCACGGTTTTGCCGGCCAGCGGTGAAATAGTCGGCGTGCGGCCAAACTCACCGACACACACCACCAGCGTCTGTTGCAGCAACCCCCGTTCGTCGAGATCGTCGAGCAAAGCACTGAAGCCCGTGTCGAGCGCCGGCAGCATGGTCCGCAGCCGGGGGAAGTGGTCGACGTGCGTATCCCACGATTGAACGCGGCCCATATTGCACTGAATGACCGGCATTTCCATTTCCACCAGCCGTCGGGCCAGCAGCAACGTTTGCCCGTATTGATGTCGCCCATAGCGGTCACGAACTTCAGTCGGCTCGGCGTTGATGTCGAGCGCCGTTTTGAGGTTCGAGGAGGTGAGCATCGAGAAGGCGAGTTCCTGCTGGTTGGTGAACTTGCGATCTTGCGACGATGCCCCGACGCGGCGCTGATGATCGTCGATGCTCTGTAGCAGTTTCTTGCGGTCATCGAGCCGCGAAATACTCAACCCATCGAGCAACGACAGGT
Source organism: uncultured Planctomycetaceae bacterium (assembly GCA_964576465.1). GTDB lineage: Bacteria > Planctomycetota > Planctomycetia > Pirellulales > JAEUIK01 > CAZNXE01. Next base: position 8,730 of record CAZNXE010000202.1, on the reverse strand, counting down.
TACTGACTTTGTAATTCTCGGCGTTGGGATTGTCGTTCAGCACGAAGGGATCGTACTTCGAGCCCAAGAAGCCGGCGTGTTGAGCCGGCCAGATCAAGACACCCTCGTTCAGCGGATTGGGCAAGGTTACCTGGCTGGGCAATCGATCGGCTCGGGGTCGCAGATACGACACGGTCGAACCATACGATGGCCAGTCGGCCCGATTGAGCGACTTGTCTTGGTTCGAGGTGCCGCGAGAAATTTGCACCGCACCGGTTAGAGCGTTGTGTGTTCCTGAAAGATGGCGGTTGTCGTTGTGCGCCATCGAGCGAACGATAGCCAACCGCTTGGCACGGGCAGCCATGCCGGGCATCTTGTCTGAGAACTGCACGCCGGGCAGCGCGGTATCGATGGGGTCGAACTCACCCTTGATTTCGGCCACCTCTGGCTTGGGGTCGAACATGTCGATGTGACTGCCGCCGCCGGAGAGGAACACCAGCACAACCGACTTAACCTTGCCACCGGGGGCCGTCGCTCGGGCCTGATGCCCTAATACGCCGGCAAGGCCCAGGCCGAAAAACGACGAGCAACCAATCTGCAGCAGTTCGCGACGATGGAACATAGGCGGGCAATCTCGGCGGGGGGTGGTGATCGCCAGGGGGGTAGGTGAGGGCCCCAATTAGAACATGATTGGCCGATTGTCTCAACTATATTTGTCGCCGAGCGTTGAAATCGACCGTCGATTTCGCCTTGCAGGATGGATATTAGAGGTTTAGGCAAGCAGATCATGCGCGCCGCGACTGGACTGCGACACGATCTGTGGTCTCTACGGTCCTTCTGAGCGGCTCTCCAGTTCTTCGACTCGCTTCATCACACTGGTAATCGCCTGATGGGCGGCAACGCCGATGAGACCGGCAAAGAGAAACGGGAAGACCAAATCACTCTTCTCCCCCGCGAACTGGGCAACCAATGCCAATGTGACTGACAGAAACAAGGCGATTAAGGATTGAAAGCCCAGTACTCTCAATTGCACATTCTTCCCATGCTTTTTCATGCGATTCCCTCATCGGTTCATCCGTTGGGCTACGGCTGGATAATCTCGTATTGCCCGTGACTTGCTCTTTTGAGACGTCCCTTTTCGACCAAGGCTTCCCATACCTCCGCTGGGTATTGGTCGGGTGGTGTGATCGCCACGATCCCAGAAGGTCGACCGCCACTCAAAGGGCCGACTCCCAGGCTCGATTCACTATCCAACCGCGTTAGCTTAAGTCGTTTCTTAAAGGCCTTCAGCGCCCGTTTAAGCACCTCCGGCGCCACGGCGTCGTCCGGCACTGGTTCAGACTCAGACATGAAGAACTCCTGTGGGCGAGGAAACAGTTTCTGAGTGCAACATCCCTTCAAAGCTGGGACACGCAGTGGATTAAGTTTATAGCAGATTCGCAGCACGGTTCAGACCGCTAGGATCTACCCCCCGTGCATAATGAATTGCTAGTGCCTGGCGATCTTTTTGGCTTTGGCACAGCCCTGCCACCTCTTCTCTTGTGGGCTACTCACTGCGCTGGCCGAGCGTGCTGCCAACGGTTGTTTGGTTGGGCAGGATGACTTGGTAGGATACCGGTTCCGTTGTCCGTGCGACCGAAATGCGGCGAGGCTGTGGCGGGGGCATGCCTTTCGGAGATACACGATAGACCTTGCCCGGTCGCGTGTCGAAGCGGAGGATGTCGCCGGAGATTTTTCTTACGGGAACGCCATTTTCAGCGAGCAAGCATTCCGCATCCCACGGGTTGCGTAGTTGACAGATTTCTCCTCTTCGTGATTCGATGGTGACGAATTCCGTCTCACGATTCCGAGTGGCAGCCGTAACGAGGAATCCACCACGTGCAAGCAACTGGAACGACGCATCCCACTCCTTCGGCCACGCCGGAAACACGCTGATTATCTCTGGCCCTCCTGGGCGCGCGGCGACACTCTGCAATAGTGCATCCTGCAAGGTCGTGCTGATGAGCCCTAAGTGCTCGATGGATTGCGCGTTGCGTCCTTCAAATAGGCTCATTCCATTGGGTAGCGGAGAAAATGCCGCATAGTAACTCGCCAAGACGACCGGCAGATCGTTGCCACGTCCGGCGCGGACCACGGCAATGGGTGTGCGAATTGCCGTGCCGAGGGTACTGCCATTCAGGACCGATGCATGTCGCGGGGCACGGTCGAGTATCTTCTGCACGATCTTATCTACCGTTGGATGGCGCGTTTCCAGCGTCCAATCCTCAAACGGAAAGACTGGGTTGAGCCACACATCTTCCGGATTGTGCTGACCGTTCACATCGCCCAAGTGGCCAGCAGACCATACGTCGTCGGCAAGGACGCTCCCGGTGAGGGCTTTCGATTGCTCGTCAACTCCCATCGGATAAGTCGCCAGATTTTCGAGGAACTCTTCCCAGGCAACTCTGAGTTCGGCATCGACATCGAGGATCTCGGCTGCGCGAATTGCCACTGGAACTGTCCCGCGGACCGCGGCTAGGTCCATGATGCCATCTTTCACACCCCAGAAGTCCTCATGAGCGTTGGTCCCTTGCAAGTGGTAGCGGCCGTCTTGACCCTTGCGGACCAAGTGACGGTAAAACTCAACGGTGCCTCGCAGAAGCGGATATGCGTGAGTCCGCAGCCACTTCTTGTCGCCGGTATAGCGATAACGCCACCATGCCTGCACGGCAAGTTCACTGCCGGACGAGGCAACATGGCTGATCCACGAATACCGTCCGACACTCGGGTGGGTGACGACACGCAAGTGGCTGTCAAACTGACACAACGTACGTGCGCGATCGGAGAGTTCCGTGAGTGGCTTGCGCCCCAGAAGAACATCCTGGAGTTCCAGGGCACTGCTGTCCGGTAGAACCGTCGGCCCGTCGAAGGCCGTCGTCTCCGGGAAGTAAGCCCCTTGCGAATGCCACCGCTGCACGGCCGCTTTCTCGCAGTTCGGCAACTGCCGCACATACATGTCGAAATACGATTCCGTCAGGTCGACGGCATCCGCGGCTAGCAGGGGGAAGTAGAGCATTTCGGTCGTCCAGACCCAAAATTGCGAACCCCACCTACGGTCGTCTCCTTCCGTCGTAAATAGGGAGCCGTTCCACTTCGGTGGCAACGCACCCCGAGAAGTGCTCGCCATGTAGTACAGGTGCAAATAGCGGACTCGTTGCATGAACTCCGCCACGGCATCGTCACTCGCAAGGTGGACGAAAGTTCTCGACCAGAAGTCGTGCCACCAATTGACATGTTCGCTCCGAAGCATGTCGTATGTGTGTTGTCCGACTTCATTCAACAGCTCGACGGCGGTCTTGCCCACGTCCGCATCGTGCTTCCAGGAAGCCGCGCTTGAAATGATGATTGTTCGTTTGCCGTTCTTCGCCGGCGCGATGATCGTTCGATTTTTTTCGCCCGAACTTTGCAGTTGAGTTCCGTCTTCGATGATGCGTGCCGCGACCGCCGCGGCGCATTGGTAGTCATTCTCCTGAAACCGCTGTTCGACAAGCCAGGCGTCACGCAGCTCGGCAAACTCGTATCGCGCTTCATGGCTTCCGACGATAACTGTCGGGGCACGCCACATGGAAATCGTCAGTTGAACGGGCCGTGGTTCGAGGCGCTGGTCGTCGATCTCCAGGACGAGTGCGTCCTTCGCAGCAAAGACGAAACACCGAACACGTACTGCTTCCCCCGCCAAGGTCGTTTCCGCGTCGTAGAGCGAGAGTCGTTGCTCGAACTTCGCGCCGGTCTTGAATGTCTCGCTGCCAAGATCCACCGAAATCTTGGCACAAGCGCCGCAATAGTCGGTTGGATCAAATTGAGCGCCGGCGTGCTTATTGTTCACCGCAAATACGTCGTTGCGGTTGATTTGTAGGTGGACGGCACTGGGACTCGTCCAGACGAGAGTCCCCATTCGGCCGTTGCCGATCGGCAGCCCTTCGACCGAGGCTTTCGCGGGAGTTTCGTAAATCAGGTCGGCTTGTGAAACCAAGCCACGGTGGTCGACCTTCAGCAAGGGAAAATCAATCGGCGGTGCCGCCGTCGCCATGGCAATCGGGAGGCAACATGTGATGAAAAGGAGAGGTAGACGTTTCATGGTTGGACGAACTCGTATTGCCGTGATTTGATCTCTTGAGATGCCCCTTCAAGACCGGGACACAAAGTGGAATGAGTTTATAGCAGATTCGCAGCACGGTTCAGACCGTCCATCTCTGCTCACCGAAGTCGTCAAACAAGTAGCGTGCCGTGCTCGCACGCACGATTTGTCTACCCACAATCCGTTTCTTCGTCGAGTCGTTGTGTCGTCGTGGTTGATTTGCCCTTGATGAAAACCACCGCGTCAGCCCACATCCGCCAGATCAAGCGCTTGGCCATAACGGGTGAGCACGAGCTTGCGCAGCCGGGCGTGCTCTGGCTTCGAGAGGCCTGCGTCGGATTCGATCATGGCGATCGCGGCTTTTCTTGCTTTGATGAGTACGTCGGCATCGCGCATCAGGTCGGCGATGCGGAACGGGGGCAGCCCGTGCTGTCGGGTGCCCAAGATTTCGCCCGGTCCACGAAGTTCGAAGTCGATCTCGGCCAGCTTGAAGCCGTCGGTGTTTTCTACAAAGGCAGTTAACCGTCGCTGGGCTTCCTCGGTCTTCGGATTGGCCGACACGGCGCAAAAGCCCGGGTTCGTGCCGCGACTGACACGTCCTCGTAGTTGATGGAGTTGGGCAAGGCCGAATCGCTCTCCGCCTTCGATGGTCATCAGCGTGGCATTGGGCACGTCGATGCCGACCTCGACAACCGTTGTGGCCACCAGTACCTGCGTGCGACCATGGCGAAAGTCGGTCATGACCGCTTCTTTGTCGGCGGTCGACATGCGTCCGTGCAGCAGCGCCAGGCGGAATGCTTCGAGGGGGCCATTGGCGAGCGATTCGTACAATGCCTCGACGCTGGCCACTTCGGTCTGATCCGATTCTTCGACCAGCGGAGCGACGACGAACGCCTGACGACCCTCGTTCAGTTTGCGTCCCACGAATTCCCACCATGCGGCCCGTTGCTCGTCGGTGATTAAGTAGGTGTTCACTCCGGGGCGGCCCGGCGGCAACTCGCGAAGGGTCGAAACATCCAAGTCGCCAAACAGCGTCATCGCCACCGTGCGTGGGATGGGCGTGGCGGTCATCACCAGATAATGCGGATCGAGCGACGATTGTTTCAACTTGGCCCGTTGGCGAACGCCGAACTTGTGCTGCTCGTCGATCACGACCAAGCCCAGTCGAGCAAAGTGAACGTTCTCCTGCACCACGGCATGCGTGCCAACGATGATATCGGCTTCGCCCGTGGCAATTCGCTGCAACTGCTTCTGGCGTTCGGCGCTTGTTAACGAACCGACCAGCAACGCCACGCGCACTTGGCTCTCGGACAACGTTTGCGTGAGCGTCAACGCATGTTGTCGAGCCAGCACTTCGGTCGGCGCCATCAACACGGCTTGATGCCCATGGGCGACCGCCACCAGCATGGCGTATAGGGCAACCACGGTCTTGCCCGAACCAACATCGCCCTGCAACAGCCGATTCATGGGTTGGCTTTTGGCCATGTCTGCAATGATCTCGTCGATGGCCTGTCGCTGGTCGGCGGTCAACGCGAACGGAAACCGGCGTCGTATCCGTGCGTCGATCTTGGCCGTGGTTTCCAGTGCCGGGGACTGACACGTCGCTCGCAACTGGGCTCGTTTTACGGCCACGGCCAGTTGAAGTACGAACAACTCTTGGTAAATGAACCGATGCCGCGCTTGATCGAGCGACTCTTGCGAATCGGGCGCGTGGATTTGCGCGAGGGCCTGCTGCACGCCATCGAGATGATGTTGTGCAAGGAATTCCTCGGGCAGCGCTTCGGGAACCTCGGCGGCGGCTTGCTCGAGTGCCTGTTGGACTGCTCGACGAACGTCGTATTGTCGTAACCCTTCGGTCAACGGGTAGACCGGCAAGAGTTGCCCACTGACGTCGGTCTCGTCTTCTTCGAGCCATTCGACACGGGGATGGGTCATCTCCCAACGATTGCTTTGCAAGCGCGGCTTGCCCGAGAACAAAACGCGTTGGCCAGCTTTGAACTTGCGGTACTGATGGGGTTGATTGAACCAGATCCCCCGCAGGTAGCCGTGATCGTCGCGAATCATCACGCCAATCATCGAGCCACCGTTGCGCAATTCCCGGGCGTCAACGTCTTGGACCACACCAGCCACACTCACCAAAGCGTTCTCTTCCAACTCGGCGGTCGAGGCTGTGTTGGTCAGGTCCTGATAGTCGCGAGGGAAGAGGAACAGCAAATCGCCCGCGGTGCGAACCCCTAACTTGGCGAACAGTTCGGCCCGTTGAGGACCAACCCCCTTCACGAACTGAACAGGCGTCGCCAAAGCGTCGCCATCACGATGCGGCGGTTCATCCGAGCGGTTCACATCCGTTGCAGGGTCCATGCAGAGTAGTTTACCGCTCGTCAATCAAACTGGCGATGAAGCCGTGGGGACGGGCAGTTCGAGAAGAGGTTTGCTGGCCTGGAAATCCCTCAACCCCCGCTGGTAGAATTCGGGGCGCAATGGATTTTAATCCCGAATCAGCGGATGTGACTAAATGGAACCCCATGACGACCTTAGCAACTTCATGATTCTTGGTAGACAATGGATGTACTTGATGCAGGAAAAGGATCTTCACGAGCTTGTGAGAGTAAGAAAGGAGTTCTGGGATAATCTTGGCTATTGTGGATTGTCCCGTTCACAGAGGGCTGCGGAACCAATTCTAACTGCCAAGCAGCCAAGGATACTTCGTGAGCGACTTCAGACCATAGACTCTGTGATTATTGACGAAGTAAGAGAGCGTCAAGTAGTCGTGGTGAATACTGCGGGGACAGATGTTTTACGAAGCCTGCCCAAATCGATTCGCCCACTGACACCTGAGCAGGAGCGGTTGCGGGTCGAAGCTATCAAGTGCCTTGAACGGGATGCAACTCGTGCAGCCATTGTCATGGGTTGGAACTTTGTCTACGCATATATTCGCCAATGGGTATTCGATAATAAACTTAATGATCTGAATGGGACATTGCCCAGTGGAGAAGGGGTCAAAGACTACGACGACTTTTTTTCTGGGAAGCCATCAGAACGCACGTTTATCGATGCCTGTTTTCGAGCCAAGATCATCGGGGGAAATCTCCGGGACGATCTGAGGTACTACTTGAGAAAGAGAAACGAATACGCACATGCAAATCCTAACGAACCCTCGCACGAACAAGTAGCAGGCTACGTCAAGAACTTGATCGACATAATAAGCGATAAACCATTTACCTAATGGCGTTGAAGTCAAGTAGGGTCCGCTGTGCGGACCAATGGCGGCTACTCGACTGGCCACACTCTTCATTTCACCGTTGGGTTCGGGCGGGGGGTTTATCCGAAGAACTGGGGATGTGGTGATCGCGAACCAACATCAGCCGTGTGGGTGAAAGAAGCCGGAGAATGGGTTTGCACGTTCATTGGCGGTCCGCACAGCGGACCCTACTTGGCTCGTTCGATCAACCGTGTGACCGCCGCTTCACCCTTGCATACCAGTTCAATCGGGCTTCGACGTCGGCGAATCCGTCGTTGGAAAACTTTTTGCACGGGACGCTGTATTGGCTTGGAACAACTCGACTTGGTTTGAAACCACCTCCCCCTCCAACTTCATGTTCGCGAGAAACTGGACCTGCCTATTCGAGAGTTCTCCTTGGCAAATTACGACTCCAATTAGCTCAGGAACATCATCAAGAAATTCCAAGTCACACCCTTCATCAATATTGTAGAAAATGATCTGAGTGACGCCATACAATTCGGTGAGCACTTCCTTTTCACGTTTTCCAAGTTCCCGAGCGTCACAGTATGCAAACCGGCAATAATCAATCAGGATGCATTTCCGAATTGCCTCCGGTAAGGAGTTTATCAGCCTCCTGATGGAATGGGACTCATCGATCCAGGCGGGGGCAAAAGTTGTCTGCTCAAATAAGTCAAGACGAAACCCTCGGCTAAGAAGATACGCGACGGCCCGTTCGTGTCGATTTACCACACTCACCCGCCAAGCCATCAGTGAGGCAACGATCGTGATGAGCATGAACAGCGAGCGAAGTCGGAACCTAAGAAACGACATGATCCTAAACCGGGTTAGGGCAAAAGGGATCTTCGGGATAAGAGCACTCGGGTTCACATGCCTACACAGGAAAATCCGAAAGGTATTACGATATGGTTCTCGGCAATCCCGGTTAACCAGATTGTAAGCCAAGTAGGGTCCGCTGTGCGGACCAATGGCGGCTACTCGACTGGCCACACTCTTCATTTCATCGTTGGGTTCGGGCGGAGGTCTATCCGAAGAACTGGGGATGCGGTGATCGCGAACCAACATCAGCCGAATGGGTGAAAGAAGCCGGAGAATAGGTTTGCACGTTCATCGGCGGTCCGCACAGCGGACCCTACTTGGCTGGTGGTTCAGATAGCTGGTAAGAGCCGGAAACTGCATCACTTTGCATTTTGCACTTTTCACTTTGCAATTTCCATTTTTCACTCCCTCGACAGCCCAGGGACGGATGGACAATTGCAAAGTGCCTATTGAAAAGTGCAATATGGTCGGCTGGGCCACCTGCCAGCCCAAAGGTGGTGGGTAAACCTGCTGGCGAAATGAGCTTGTGCAATGGCGACGTACCATGCGCCAGCAGAACTACCCACCCTACACA
>CAZNXE010000201.1:0-10716 GCA_964576465.1 uncultured Planctomycetaceae bacterium | reverse complement strand
TGGGATGTGCTGCCGAGTATCCGGGTGGGCATTCAACAGGCCATAAACGAATCCACCCAACAGAAACACAGCCCACGCACACCACAGCATGCGAAGAGGCACGGGCCATGAACCGATTGCCGCGCCCAGCGATGCCCGCGCCGGCAACTTCTGTTCGGCAGAGCGGGTGTTCATTTCGATTCGCCCTTGTGGATCGGTTATGTTGGTGGATGTGATGCAGGATGCACGGCTACCTAGCGAGGTTGAGAATACTCGGTGCCACAAGACGCGGCAAGCAACGCAATCGTTTACCATGGGCGACGATCGATCCAGGGGTTCGGCCCGCGTGATGCCATGGATTGTCAGGCACAGCTTGACCTACGATGGATTGATCCATCCAACTGAATATTGCAAGGGAGAGATGGCTGCGATGAAAGCCTATATCAACGGTGCCTGGGTCGAGACGAATGAAGTAATCGAAGTCCGTAGTCCGTTCGACCAATCGGTTGTCGATACCGTGCCCCGCTGCGGGCCCGACGAAGTTGATCGCGCCTTGGCAGGTGCCGTCGAAGGCGCACGGATCATGAACGATCTGCCGGGTTACGATCGCAGCCAGATCTTGCGACGCACGGCACGGCGAATGCTGGAGTTGGAAGAAGACCTGGCGCGGACGATCAGCCTGGAGGAAGGAAAAATTCTTCCAGAGGCCCGGCTCGAAGTTTCGCGCGCTGCCGAAACGATTGATCTTTCGGCCGACGAAGCGAAGCGGCTAGGCGGCGAAGTGTTGCCCTTGGACGGTGCCCCCGGCGGATCCGGCCGGCTAGGCTTTACATTGCGTGTGCCATGCGGCGTGGTGGTGGCCATCACACCGTTTAACTTTCCCTTGAACCTTGTCTGTCACAAGGTCGGTCCGGCGCTGGCGGGCGGCAACGCCGTGGTGCTCAAACCGGCCAGCGACACACCACTCTCGGCACTGAAGCTGGTCGAAATTCTGCTTGAATGCGGGCTTCCACCGCAGGCCATTGCCTGCCTCACCGGCTCTGGCGCGCAGGTTGGCGATCCGCTGTGCGCCGATCAGCGTGTCCGCAAGATCAGCTTTACGGGCAGTCGAGAGGTCGGTGAACACATCTGCCGGCAGGCGGGTTTGAAAAAAGTGACTATGGAACTGGGCAGCAATAGCCCCTTGATCGTGCTGGAGGATGCCGACTTGGAACGTGTCGCGGAAGCCGCGGCGGTCACCGGGTATGCCAACGCGGGACAAGTTTGCATTTCCACGCAGCGGCTCATCGCCGTGGAGAGCGTATACGACGATCTACTCGACATCCTCAAGCCAAAGATCGAATCGCTTACCACGGGCGATCCGCTCAAGGCCGAAACACGCGTTGGACCCATGATTCGCACCTCCGACGCCCAGCGCGTGGGGGAGTGGATCGACGAGGCAGTATCTGCCGGCGCACGCATCGTCACCGGCGGCGACCGCGACGGCGCTTGCATGGCGCCCGTGTTGGTCGCTGATGTGAGTGCCGAGATGCGGATCAGCCGTGACGAAATCTTTGGCCCCGCGGTGGCAGCCATGCGAGCGACGAACGTCGATGAGGCGATCGCGATGGCAAACGATAGCCGCTACGGATTATCCGCCGGCGTGTTCACCAGCGACCTGAATAACGCCATCCGCTTCGCCCGCGAGATCTCCTCGGGCAATATCCACATCAACTGGGGCCCCCAATGGCGCGCCGATCTCATGCCCTACGGCGGCTTGAAAGATAGCGGCATGGGCAAAGAAGGCCCCCGCTACGCCATCAACGAAATGACCGAGATGAAGACCGTGGTGATTCACCATGGGTGAAGGTGGCGAATGGTCCCAGCCTTCAGTACGCGCGATCGCCCAACACTTTCGGACATCGGCGGGGACGTTCATCTTCCCGTCAGGCCGACTTTCGGAATTGGATTTTGTGCAGGCGTTGGTAGAGATCGCAGCGGGACATGAGTTGATCGTGTGAGCCGACGTCGAGAATGCACCCTTCGTTCATCACCACGATGCGGTCGGCTAGTGTCAGTGTGCTTAGGCGATGCGTGATGATCAGCGCGGTGCGATTGCGAATAAACTTCTCGATGACCCGATGGATCACCTGTTCGCTCTCCAAGTCGACTTGGCTGGTGGCCTCGTCGAGAATCAGAATCGCCGGATCGCGCAAGATTGCCCGGGCCAAAGCAATGCGTTGTCGCTGGCCACCGGAAATCATTCCACCTCGCTGACCGACGACCGTGTCGTAACCATCTTCCAGTTGTTCGAGAATGAATCGATGCGCATGGGCTGCTTCGGCGGCTTCGATCACTTGTTCGCGTGTTGCGCTGGGGGTGCCGTAGCGAATGTTGTTCTCGACCGTGTCATTGAACAGCAAGGTCTCTTGATTGACGATGCCGATCTGACGTCGTACGTCGCGAACACGGGCCTGACGGATGTCGGTTCCGTCGAGCAAGACCGTGCCCTCGCCAGGGTCAAAAAAGCGGGGAACCAGATTGACCAACGTGCTCTTTCCACAACCGTTAGGTCCGACGATGGCCACGGTCTCGCCCGCGGCAATCGTTAAGTCGATCTGCTTTAATACGGGTGTCGAGGGATGGTAGGCAAACGATACGTCCTGGAACACCAACTCACGGCTAAGTCGTCCAAGCGGCGCGGCCTTTTGCGGATCGCGGATTTTCGGTTCGCGGTCAATCAGTGCATAGATCCGATCGCAGGCGGCAGCCGCTCGGGTGATCCGAGTGAACACGTCGGTCAACTTTCGGGCCGGGTCGCTCACACCAGCCAACAAGGCGTAAAACACCAGCAGTTGGCTGATGTCCAAGGGGCGATAACTGATGCGAATACCCAAGAGATGTGTTTGCTGATTGATGACCAAGTACGCACCGGCCATGATCGCCATGCAGATGCTGGCGATTCCCATTATTTCCGTCAGCGGCCGGCTCAGTGCGTCGTACCGCGCGATCTTCAGGGCTTTCTTGTAGTACTTCTTGCTGTTTTCGTGAAAGCGGCGACGTTCGTACCGCTCCATCGTGAACGCCTTGACGACCTTGATGCCTTGGAATGTCTCTTCCAGCACGCCATAGAGTTGCGACATCTCTTCCATCGCCTTGCGGTTGGCGCGCTTGAGTGCTTTGGCCAACCACCCAATCAGCAAGGCGGCAAGCGGGGCGACGATCAGCGACAGCACCAGAAGCCGCCAACAGATCCAACCGGCGCCGATGAAGCAGGCAAGCATCTTGAGCGGCTCTCGGGTTGCCTTGCCGAACAAATTGCGGAGCCCTGCCGAGAGATTTTCCATGTCGTACGTGAAGCGGCTCATGAGATCGGCGCTTCCGTCAACATTGAAACTGCTCAAATCCATCCGCAGAGAGTTGCGGAAGAACTCATTGCGAATCTTGAATGTTGCCCGTTGCGCCAGCCTCGCCACCAATATCGAATGGGCGATGAAGAAAGTGCTCTTCAGCATCGTGCCCAACAGCAGCATGCCCGTCAGCGCGACCAGCGTGGCAAACGGCGTGTGCGGAAGGTAGTCGTCGACGTAAGGCTGCGCCGTGCGGAACCTCGCCATGGCAGCCTGTTCGGCCTTGCCGCGGCCCTCGAGCAATCCATGCTTGCGTTGCAATTCGCTTCGCTCTTCGGTCGTCGCGGAAACCATCTGCTCTCGCAGCGACGCGCGCTGGGCTTCCAGGTCGGCAATGATGTCTTCGGAGCCCGTAATCTCGTCGGCGACCCATTCCTGAAGTGGTCGCCCCTCGAATGCCACGGCGGCAAAAGGGTAAACGGCCGTGATATTGCCGCCCCAGAGAATTCCGACCATCAGCGCACAGAAGAGGGTTGCAGCCAATAACAGGCGCTGTTCCATCGCGACGCGCAGCGCCCTACCGAGATTTTTCATGCCTTTGCCGTCCGTGGTGCAAGCAATTCGCAATGTGACCACGCACCGGCGCAATTCCCTGCCGGTGGCTTGTCACAAGAATGAACCGCGACTTGTACCAAATCGCTCCTAGGCAGCAAAGAGCGTTGCAGCCGAGACGATGCCAGCACGCTAGCAAGATGGGCGTAACGTGTGGGTTGGAAATTCGGCCGTTTGAACCTACGCTGTCTAGCCTGGATGATTCACGGAGCGATCTGTTTAGAAACTCTATGTCGAGCCAGTTATGTCACACGCGCGCCTTCTTTCGTCGCATCAGCGAGACGCATCACCGGCGGCGAATAAACGTGATCGTACCAAGGCAGGGCCTGCTTTGACTGATGCTGAATCTTCTGACGTCTCTCTGCAAGGTCGATGGTGGCAAGGGACGTTGGCAATTGCGTTAACTGGCAGCATGCTGTTGTGGCTGGCGTTTCCGCCGGTCGACTGGTGGCCCCTGGCCTGGCTGGCGCCAATCCCCTGGGTCGTGTTAATACGGATGCACCATCTGCCAAGCCGGCGGCCTTATCGTGCGCTATGGTTCGCCGGGTTCGCGTTTTGGATGGGAGCCCTGCACTGGCTGCGATTGCCCTATTGGGCCACCAGCTTTGGTTGGGTCGCCCTATCAATCTATCTAGGGCTGTACTTGCCACTGTTCGTCGCGCTGGCGCGTCGTGCGGTTCATGGTTGGGGGCTTTCGACCTTGTGGGTCGTGCCTGTGATTTGGACCGCACTCGAGCTTGCCCGAGGGCACATCTTGGGCGGGTTTCTCATGGCCTGCGTCGGCCATACGCAATATCGGTGGTTGCCGGTGATACAGATTTCCGATTTGGCCGGCGGTTATGCCGTGACATGCTTAGTGATGTTCGTCGCCGCTTGTCTTGCCCGAATGTGGCCCCTTGACGGTCGCCGAATGACCGCGTGGCCTGCATTGGCGGCCGCGGCGGCACTGATAGCCGCGGTGGTGTACGGCAATTACCGCATCGACCATGCAGCGCCCATCGCGGGACCAACGGTGTTGCTGGTTCAAGGTTCGATCGACACGGAGATGAAAGCCGACCCGGCGTTGCGCGACACGGTTTATCAAGAGTACTTCACACTATCGCATGGGGTCACCACGGCGCGCGACGACATCGATCTGGTCATCTGGCCTGAAACGATGTTTCGCGACACGCTGTTCTCGCACGATGACGATGCACAGCCACCGCCTGATGTGGATTGGACCATCGACCAACTGGCCAACGCCGAACGTTACACCCGCGAGTTGCTGGCGACTACGGCGATTCAACTTGGCGCACCGGTGTTGTTTGGGGTCGACTGCCTTCACTTTCGCTCGGACCGCACCGAGCGCCACAACTCGGCCGTGTTGGTCAATCGCAACGGTGAGATCGGTAACCGTTACGACAAGATGCATCCAGTGATGTTTGGTGAGTACACGCCCTGGGGTGAAGCGTTTCCCTGGTTGTATTCACTATCACCGCTGTCGGGCGGCGTGCTCCCTGGCGAGAGGCCCCGCGCGATCGAGGTGGCCGGAGTGCGGTTCGCGCCGAGCATTTGCTACGAAAATATCTTGCCGCACTTGATCGCCGAACAGGTCCGAACGCTGCGTCGCGAGGGCCAGTCGCCCGATGTGCTTGTCAACTTGACGAACGACGGATGGTTCTGGGGTTCCAGCGAGTTAGACATGCACCTGACGTGTGCGTTGTTTCGTGCGGTCGAATGCCGGATGCCGATGTTGGTGGCCGCCAATACGGGCTTCTCAGCCTGGATCGACGCTGACGGACGGATCGTACGCCGTGGGCCGCGTCGTGAAACCGGAACAATCGTGGCCAAGGTGGCCTTGGACCCCCGCGAGAGTCTCTATCTCACCATTGGCGACTGGCCCTGGGCGATTTGCCTGTTGTTTTCGACCGCCTTGGCCGTCGATTTGGTAGTTCAACATCGCCTTCGCCGGCGGTTGTCGTCACGATAAGACAGCCCAAGTGATCGCATACGAATCACCCTAAATCATGTATTGCACCTATTTTACGGTGTTTTGATTGACATCGGAAGTTCCGGGAAGATATCCTAAATGGGAGGAGTATTAGCCCTATCACTAGGCTATACTTAGAGTTCGGTCGTGTATTCCGGTTCCTTTACCGGTGATTCCGATCGTCCTGTCGGTCAACTTGGAACAGCGACACTGTGTACGAGCCTTGCAGAGGCTCGAGGGAGAGGTCAGATGAACCTCCTGGGCAGAATCTTCGTGGTGCTCATTCTGGTGATGAGTTGCGTCTTCCTAGGGTTCGCCGCCACCGTCTACGCGACTCATAGGAACTGGTACGACGTTGTCACGCTGTCGCCAGACCAAGCTGGTGCGAAGCCTGTCGGCTTGAAGTTCCAATTGCAAGACGCGCGATCGGAGAACACCCGTTTGGAAGAGGAGAAGGCACAGCTCGAGAAGGAGATTGACACCGAGCGGAATGCACGCCGCAACGCGATCGCCGAATTGGAGAACGAAAAAGAGTCGCTCAGGAACGAGCGCGACGCCTTGCAGCGCGACGAAGCAGAGCTGGTCTCTCAAAAGAACCAGTCCGTGGCCACGATGGAAGCATCGCAGCAGACGCTGGCTACATTGCGTGAAGAAGTCGGAAACCTTCGTCGCGAAATCCGCCAAGCTCACGATGAGCGTGACGGTTCCTTCACGCGTGTCGTTGAACTTACCGACAGCTTGAACCAGTCGGAAAGTCAACTCAAGAATGTCACGGACCGCCGTGACCAACTCAAAGTGCAGGTGAAGAAACTCAATAAAGTGCTAGCACGAAATGAAATCGATCCCGACGAGGACACAACGCCTCCTCGGGTCGATGGCATCGTGCTTGCTCGCGGCGGTGATGGGCTGATCGAAATCTCCATCGGTTCCGACGACGGTCTCCGCAAGGGACACCAACTCGAAGTCTTCCGTCGCGACCGCTATCTTGGCCGTATCGAGGTCATTAAGATCGCCCCCGACAAGTCTGTCGCGAAGATCATTCCGCAATTCCGCAAGGGTAGCATTCAGGAGTCGGATCGTGTCGCCACCCGCATCCAATGACGCTCCCATCGGCTCCGCCAAACCGAAGTCGAATATCTACACGATTCTGGTGGCGATCTCGATAGTTTTAGTCCTTTTCGCCATCCTGCTGCTGTGGCTTGAGATGGGCACCTACGAGTATAAGAAGGATGCGGCTCTCGGTGCGTCGCCAAGCGGGGCGACTACGGTTGCACTCGAGTCGAATGTGCCGCGATTTTCTGACACATTAGCCTGACGACTTGCTAGCCAAGCTAGCGACGTCCTTCATACCCCCACAGCTTCTCTCGGACCGGGCACGGATGCTCAATCGCTTGTTAGGACGATGGACCGCCGACGTGGCGATCGACCTGGGAACCGCCAATACGCTGATCGGCGTGGTCGGCGAAGGGCTCGTGCTCAACGAGCCTTCGGTCGTCGCGGTCGAACGTGAGGGTGGTCGCATTCTCTCTGGTGGGTGCGCCGTGGGCCATCTGGCCAAACAAATGTTAGGCCGCACTCCCGACTCCATCTCCGTCGTGCGTCCACTCTCCGGCGGCGTGATTACCGACTTCCAACTTTGCGAGGCCATGCTCCGCTACTTCCTTCAGAAGGCACAGCGGCAAGGTTGGGCCATCAAACCCCGTGTGGTGATTAGCGTTCCCGGTTCAATCACCCCGGTTGAAAAACGTGCCGTATTCAACAGCGCTCATCGTGCTGGTGCTCGGGAAGTGTTCTTGCTCTCCGAATCGAAAGCCGCGGCAATCGGCGTGGGGCTTCCCGTGGCCGAACCGGTGGCCAGCATGGTTTGCGACATTGGCGGCGGCACGACCGAGGTGGCCGTGATGAGTTTGGGCGACACCGTGGCAGCTTCCAGTGTGCGCACCGCGGGCGACAAGATGGATCAGGCAGTGGCCGACTATCTGCGAAGACACTACAGCCTGAGAATCGGGCTGCCCGCGGCCGAACGCCTGCGGATCGATATCGGAAGCGCGTACCCGTTGACCGACGAACTTGTTGACGATGTATCGGGCGTCGATGTGGTGAGTGGGCTTCCCCGCAAGGCAACGGTTACCAGTGAAGAAATCCGCGAGGCCTTGGGCGACCCCCTGGAACAGATTGTCGAGGCGATTCGCTCGACCCTGGATCACTGTCCTCCCGATCTGGCCGCCGATCTTGTTGACAATGGCATGGTGTTGGCCGGCGGCGGTGCATTGGTACGTGGTCTAGACGACTTCATTAGCCAGCGGACCGGCATTCCGGCACGTGTGGCGACCGATGCCTTGTCGGCGGTGGCCAAAGGTTCGTTGATCTGTCTCGAACACTTCTCGCAGTGGCGCGGTTCGCTCGAATCCAACGACGATGACGTCTAACCAATGGTTTAATCGTTGCCTGCGCCGCTGCGCGTCACCCCCGGGCCGCGTGTTCGCCGTGCTCTGCGTGGCGCTTGTCTTGGCATGTCTTTCGCGCGACATCACTTCGCAATTGCGATCGACCTGGCAAACCGCGCTCCGACCGTCGCTGCAATTCATCGCAACCCTGAAGCAACAATCTGCCGGTCTCCGCGATCGCTGGCGCAATTCGAAGATACTGACCGAACAGCTCGTAGCGGCGCGAGACGATCTCTCGACACTGGAATCCGAGCATCGCCGTCTCGCGAACCAGATGCAAAATCTGCGAGGTCGACTCACCGCTGCCGAAGGCCAGGCATCGTTCACGGCGAATCAACAACCACTCGTCCTACCAAAGTTCGTCGAGGCACGCGTGCTGGGACTGCAAGGTCGTGCATTGCTGAACCATCTATTGGTCGTCGATGCCGGACGGGCCGCGCAAATTCTTCCCGAATCGTTCGTGCTGGACGGGCCCGGCACGGTGCTCGACTTGGGCGCCGACGCACAGTTGAGGAGCGGACAGTTGGTGCTCGACCACTATCGCGTATGGGGCAAAATCGTCGAAGTCGGACCGCGTGTGAGCCGTGTGCTCCCGATCGACGCACCGGAATACCGCGATATCGTGCGGATCGTCGATCGCGACGATACCCAGCATGTACATGGTCGCGGCATGTTGGAAGGGACCGGCCAAGGAAGTTGCCGCATTCGCTTGGTCGATACGACTCGCCCAGTGGCAGTCGGTGATCTGGTTTACAGTGCCACCGACGAGGAACAACTTGCGGCAAAACTACTGTACGGCGAAGTCGACCGCGTGGAGCGGGAACCCGGCGCGCCGCATTGGGATATTACAGTCCGTCCATCGCCCGTGGCGCAGGTTCCCAGCCGAGTCACCGTTCTGACGTCCGAGATCAACGTTACTCGACTGGCAAACCGTTCGGTCGAATAAGAACCATGAGAGACATGCCATGCAGTGGTTGATTCTATTGCTTGCTGTTTATGCGGCGGCGACGATGCAGGCAGCGTTCGACTCGGTGCTGTGTGTGGGAATAGTCGTACCCGATTGGTTCGTTTTAACGGCCCTGCTATTCGTTCTCACGGTTCGTCGATCGCATCCGCTGTTGGTAGGAATGATCGTTGGAATCACCGCGGACTTAAGCGCGGTGGGGCCACTTGGCGTATCAACCGCCTTGCTAGCGCTGACTACCGGAACCGTCGCACACCTCCGCCGCAAACTACACATCGAACATCCTATCATACAGATTCCGCTGATTGCCATCGCCACGACACTCTACACACTGAGCATCATCGCCGTCTCAACGATCGGACCATCGTCCACGCCAAACACCGCCATGTCACTCCTCGGAGCCATCGGAGTCGGCGGCTACACGGCTGCCCTCGCACTGCCCGTACTTTTGATCATCGCCTGGACACGTGAGGCTCGCCCATTGAACAGTATCAGATCCGTGGGTTCTGCCCTCCGGGCGTGATCTGCGGTAGCTGTGCAAATGGCGGTTAACGGAACAGATGTACCTTGATCGCTCTCAAGAACGTTTCACGCGCTTCGCTTTCCGCGGCCGATTCGATGATTTCTTCTTGGACTTCTTCGGAGGCGAAGACTCTTTTGCGCTGGAAACCACAAGCATACTCTCACCATTTTCATCCATGCCGACCATAATTACCGCTTTGCCATCATAGGGCATGATAGACATGCCGGCCGATTTTTTGTCGACGCCGATCGCTAGCGAGAGATGGTTTCGCTTATCCCAGAATTGCACATGAGGATCCCCCTTGTCACTCAAGACCAACTCCAGTCGCGTTCGTCCCTGCTTGTCTAATAAAGAGATCGTCGGCATGTCTTCGCCCGTGAGTTCAATTCGCGTTCGTCCACGTTTATCGACGATCCGCAACGACTCAACGGCGATCGATCGTTCCGTATTTGTCCGCGCCACGGGATTGCTCCTCTTCAGAAATGCTCACGATTGTGTTTGGCAACATGATCGTACTATGCAAGTCAAGTAGGTCACGCGCGGTACGATAGCCCACTAAGCCCTAATCAAGCGAGTCTTTTGTGGTTCATCCGGATTAAGCGTATTGTTTGGGACCATCCCGCAGTGCGAAGCAGAACAAGACCTTCGCTCGGGCTAGACAAAAGGGGACCGCCCCTTCCGCCTTCGCCGTCACATCGATCCCTAGGAACGCGGGCGAGGGCCGATGTGACGGCGAAGGCGGAAGGGGCTCGCGGGAGCCCTGATGCAAGGAAGTGGAAATCTCATGTCTGCAACAAGTTACGGAAACAATACGCTTAATCCGGATGAGCCATAAATGTAGTGAACTCTCGGCACGACACCCATCCAGAAATGCGAGCCAAGCACATCTGCTA
>CAZNXE010000200.1:0-10843 GCA_964576465.1 uncultured Planctomycetaceae bacterium | reverse complement strand
TCCGTCTGGTCGATGGTCGCGATGTTGAAATTTACGACACCACCGAACAAGCGAGCGAATCGCAGCCGAGTTCTGATTCGATCCCCACCACGGCTGCCTCATCTCGCACGACGGCATTGGTCGAATAGCGTCCGGCCTATAAGGCGGGATCAACTCTCCCCAACGAGATTCGATGAAGATCAGCCAAGCCGCTATCGACCGCCCCCGTGTTGTGATTGTCGCAACCATCTTGTTGTTGGTGCTCTCGGGGTTTGCCGCGTCGAAGATTGCCGTGCAACGCACGCCCGCGATCAACAAGGCGGTTGTCATGGTGGCGGTTCCCTATCCGGGGGCGCAGCCGACCGAAGTCGAGAACGAGATTACACGGAAGATTGAAGAGGCGTTGCAGACGCTCGATCACGTCGACTTTATCTCCTCGACCAGTTTACGCGGCTCGGGGGTCACGCAGATCATCTTTGAAGATGGCGTGGGGGCAAAGGAAGCGCGTGCCGACGTCGAGCATCTGGTGAATCAGGTGCGCCGCGAGCTACCGTTGGGTCGCGAAGTGCAGCCGATCATCAACGAGATCGACTTCGACAGCTCGCCGATCATGTTGGTTAATCTAACCGGTCCCGAGGACTTTGATGAACGCACGCTAAAAATTATCGCTGAGAAGGTCCAGAAGGAGATCGACACGATCAGTGGCGTGGCCAACACCCAACTGTTTGGTGGTCGCCAGCGGGAATTCCACGTCAACGTAAACCCCGACCTTCTCGCGCAGTATGGGCTGAGCCTGACTCAAGTCCGCGATGCGTTACAGGCCTTCCACTCGAAGATGCCGGGAGGAAGCCTGAATTCGTCGAATTTCGATTGGCAGGTACGCATTGAAAGCAAGTTCGTCAGCGTCGACGATATTCGCCGGGCCGTGGTGGCCGAGGACGAGGGACGAGTGATTTATGTGTCCGATATCGCCGATGTACGCGACACGTTTCAGCGGCTGAAGAATTTCGCTCAAATCGACGGACGCGACAGTGCAACGATCATCGTTAATAAAGAATCCAACATCAATTCTCTTGGAACCTCGGCCACGATCAAGGAAACCGTCGCCAAGCTCCAAGAGAGGTATCCCCACATTAAGTTCTCGACCACGCGTGACGTATCGCGTGACATTCGCTTGATGTTCCGCGTTTTGGGGTCCAGCGCGATCTTTGGCGGCATGCTGGTGCTGGTCATTCTCGCTTGGTCGATGGGGCTTCGCATTTCGTCGCTGGTCTTGTTGGCCATTCCCGTTAGCACGGCGTTCGCGCTGGTGTTTCTCTACGCGTTTGGCATCCCGTTGTCGAACATGGTCATCTTCAGCTACATCTTGGTGCTGGGGATGGTTGTCGACGGGGCGATTATCGTGGCCGAAAATATTCATCGCCACATCGAGCTGGGTAAGGATCCGATTGAAGCCGCGAAGATCGGAATCGACGAGGTGGGCATTCCGGTGATCTCCGCCGACCTGACCACGGTGGCTGCGTTTCTGCCGATGTTGCTCGTCACCGGGATCATGGGCGACTTCATGGGTGTGCTGCCCAAAACGGTGAGCGTTGCTCTGACCGGCTCAGTGTTGGTCGATCACTTTCTCTTGCCCGTGCTGGCAAGCCGCATGTACCGCAAACGTACTCCTGAGGAAGTACGCGCGGCGATGAAGAACGGCGCGGACGGAGAGCGACGCCTTGGCTTCTTCACCCACAATTACAAGCGGATCCTTGAATATTGCCTTCACAATCGTTGGGTTGTTGTGACTTCTTGCTTGCTGGCGATTGCCTGGGCAGGCGCCATGCTGCAATACGGCTTCATTGGTTCCACCTTTTTTCCGTCAAGCGACCGCGGGCAGTTCGAGATCATGTTCGAGATGCCATTGGGCTACAACATCGAGCAAACCACCGCGGCGGCGAAAGTGATCACCGACCCACTGACCGAATTGGCTGAAAAGGGTGAACTGTACCATTTTGTATCGGCCATCGGTTCAAGCGAGGCGCTCGCATCTCGATTGGAGAGCGAACCGACCTTGGGGCCAGAGTTCGGGAAAATTATGGTCGAGCTGCCCTCGACGATGGACCGTGATCGACCGCAAAAGGAAATCATTACTGAGCTGCGATCCAAGATTAAGCCGTTGCCCGGCATGAAGTATCGCATCGAAGAGGTTGAAGATGGCCCTCCCGGTGGCTCGCCAGTGGCCGTTCGTTTCTCCGGCGACAGTCTCGATCAACTTGCCGATTTGGGGAGTGACCTCATGGGTCGCCTGCGGCAGGTTCGCGGCACCATCCAGATTCGCAGCGACTATCGTCCGGATACGCCCGTGCTCGTCGTCGAGCCGCGCGAAGGGCTCGTGGGGCTCTATGGAATGACCGATGCTATGGTCAACAGCGCCGTGGCGATGGCGATTCTCGGTGATACGTCGATTGAATTGGCGCAAGAGGGCGAGGACGAGAGCATCACCCTCCGCCTTCAGGCACAGCCCGACTATCAGCGATATCCAACGGACATCGGGCGGCTGATGATCTCCAGCCCCAGTGGACGTCGGGCTACGATTGATGAATTGGCGTCGATCAAGAGAACAACAGGGTTGTTCAGCATCAATCGGCGCGATCGCGAACGGACACTCACCGTTTCGTGTGATCTTGATGAGACGATTCGGGTCATTCCCGACGACGTGTTCGCCGTATTGCGTGCGGAAATCTTGCCCGAGATGGGGTTTCGTGCCGTCAAAGGAAATACGATGGCGTTCATGGGCGAACCAGGGACGGACGCTGATGGCATTCGAGCCGTGTTCACTGGAGAAAACGAGGAGCGCAACAAAGGTGCCGCCGATTTGCAGTGGTCGATGATCGTGGCGGTGATCTTGATCTCCGGCATTCTCGTGATTCAATTCAATAGCTTCCGCCAGGCGTTGATTGTGATTTTGACGGTGCCACTGAGTTTTGTCGGCGTGGTTCTCGGGCTATGGGTTTGCGACTTCGACTTTTCGCTTGCCGCGTTCATTGGCCTCGTAAGCTTGACCGGCATCGTGGTGAACGATGCGATCGTGATGGTCGATTTCACCAACCGAGAGCGCCGCCGCGGCCTGCAAGTGAACCATGCATTGATTCAGGCGGGGGTGAATCGCTTTCGAGCCGTGCTGCTTACCACGGCAACCACGGCCGGTGGTTTGATGCCAATGCTGATCAACATTTCTGGCGGCGGTGAATTTTGGCAACCGCTTACCGGGGCGATCGTTTTTGGCCTGATGTTCTCGTCGGTGTTAACTCTGGTGGTCATCCCGACGTGTTACAGCATCGCGTACTCATGGGCTGCGGAGCCCATCGCCACGGCGTAAGCAGCGTGATCGACGTTACATGTCGTCGAAGCGAATCTCGAGGATCTCAAACTTTGAGGTGCCTGCGGGAACTTCGATCTCGACTTTGTCGCCGATCTTTTTGTTGACCAAACCTTGCGCAAGCGGGCTGGTGAAGAGGATCTTATCCTCGTCGTAGTCTTCTTCTCCAGCACCCACCAGCGTGAAGGTTTCTTCATCGCCGAAGTCCAGATCTTTTACGACCACCGTGCATCCGAAGACAACTCGGTCCTTGGGCAGGTTTCTTGTATCAATCAACTCGGCGCGGGCAACCTTGTCTTTCAGCAAGTTGATCTTCGCTTGAAGCATCCCTTGCGATTCCCGGGCGCCGTGGTATTCGGCGTTTTCTTTCAGATCGCCATCGGCACGCGCCGTGGCAATCCGCCTGGTGATGATATCCATTTCGACCGATTCCTTGTGTGCGATCTCTTTCCGGAGTTTATCGTAACCCGTGCGAGTCATCGGAATTCGTTCGGTCATGGTGCACCTCAAACACGGGTAAAAGAATCTATTGGTCGTCCAACGACAAGTGTCGGAAGCATATTGTGAACACGGTCGACGTTGATGTAAAGAGCAAGGATTGCATTGCCCGACAGCAATTCGGGACCACTCATCACAGTTGCCCGGCTGCTGTGCGGTCTTGAAGAAGGGGGCGGTAAGGCGAACGGCAGATAGAAAACTACCGTAGCATGGGACCCCGTCCCGTGTACTCCGTGGGTTCTACACGGGACGAGGTCCCATGCTACGGTAAAAACATTTCTGCCACTCGCCTAAGAAGCCCCGTTAGTCGCTGGTGCGCGACGGTGGCTCCTCGGCAGAGTAGAGCAATCGTCCGCAGCTTTTGCAGAATACTGGACGAGAAAGCTGAAGCAAATTGTGCATGTTGGGAGTGAGGGTTTGATAACAGCCGCCGCAACATTCGCCTTCAAGAGGTGCCAGCGCGTCGGCCCCTTTCGATTTGACGATGCGGTTATACGCATCTTTCAATTCATCCGGCAGAGCTTCTTCAGCAGTCTTGAGATCGCGTTGGAGTCGGGCGACATCGACCTTGAGATGGTCTTGCTCTTCAAGAACCGATGTCTTGGTCTTGGCGAGTTCTTCATTCGCTTTGGCAACGTGGAGTGTTGACTGCGTAACGATTTCTTCTAGCTCGTCGATCTTTTCGAGGCTTTCTAGAATCTCGTCTTGCAGCACGCTTCCTGCCATGCGATCAGCGGCAATTTGATCTTGCAGCGATTGATATTCTCGATTGGTCGCCGCGCCGTTTAGTTTCGTCTCGAAGTCGACAATCTTGTCTTCGGTAACCTTCAAATTCAGTTGTTGTTGGTCTGCATGAATCTTTCTCTCTTTGACAGATGCCTGGGCCTTTCCCTTCTTGCCCTCAAGTTGGGTCACACTGTCCTGTCGCACCTGAATCAATCGAGGCCCACGTCGAAGCCGGTCTTGCAAATCACTGAGCTGGCGATGAATGCGATGCAGGTCGCGCAGCGTCCCAGTCGTAAGATTCATGAACTTTCCCTGTCTCCATCAATGTTCGAGAAGTGTGAGGCACGCTTTGATTATAGAAAAAGGCCACCGGTCTGACGACCGGTGGCCTTGGAGGCCGGCTTAGCCGGCAATTCCTTCCAGAAAGCCCTCTAATTGCTTACTTCGCACGGGATGTTGGAGTTTGCGGACGGCTTTGGCCTCGATTTGGCGTACCCGCTCCCGAGTGACCTTGAAGATGCGGCCTACCTCTTCCAGGGTGTAGGTATAACCGTCGCCAAGTCCGTATCGCAGACGAATGATCTCTCGTTCGCGATAGGTCAGCGTCTTCAACAGGTTCTCAATCCGCTCGCGTAAGAGCCCCTGCGCGGCACTCTTGACGGGGCTTTGGCAGCCCGTGTCTTCGATAAACTCCCCAAACGAGCTGTCCTCGCTTTCGCCGACAGGCCGATCGAGACTCACTGGGTGCCTGCCAATGCTCAGCACACGACGCGTTTCCTCGACGCTGATGTCTGCCGCGATGGCGGTTTCTTCCGTCGTTGGCTCGCGACCCAGTTCTTGTTGCAGCGACTTTGCCACGTTACGCAGTCTCGAAAGAACCTCAATCATGTGGACTGGGATGCGGATCGTGCGAGCCTGATCGGCGATTGCCCGGGTGATTGCCTGGCGGATCCACCATGTGGCATACGTCGAAAACTTGAAGCCACGGCGATATTCATACTTGTCCACGGCCCGCATCAACCCGGTGTTCCCTTCCTGAATCAGGTCGAGAAAACTGAGCCCACGATTGCGGTACTTTTTGGCAATCGAGACGACCAATCGCAAGTTGCCGCCAGAGAGCAACCGCTTGGCACGTTCGTAAGCGACGAACTGTTGGTGCATCTTCTTGCACCGCCGGCGCAACGATTTAGGGCTCTCAAGCGTTTGCAGCATCAAGTCCTTGAGTTGAATCAACAGGTTCGCCCGTTGATCCTTGGCCGCTGTGTCGCCATCAAGAAGGGCAATCCGCCGTTGCAGCGTTTCCATCTCGTCGGCAATTTCGGCGATTCGCTTCATCATCGGCCGCACACGTCGTGTCCGCAGGCTGAGCTCTTCGACGAGTAGCAATGCCTTGTGGCGGTGACTTAAGAACTGTCGTCGTGCCACCAGTCGCTCCTCACGCGGCAGCTTACGACTAATCATCCGCCGGAAGTCTCGCTGGTTATGCTCCAACAGATAGTCCAGCGTCCGCAAGTTGTGCGGCATGCGGGCCAGGATTTGCTCCTTGGTGAGCCGCTCGGTCAGCGAGACCTTGATCGTGCGATCAAACGGCAGCAGGCTATTGTGGACTTTGTGCAAGGTTTCCGTGGTCTCCTGCAGCGCGTAGTTGCAACCGAGCACCGTTCGACGAAATCGCTTTCGGGTTACCTCAATCTTCTTCGCCAGCGAAATCTCCTCGTCGCGCGACAGGAGCGGAATCTCCGCCATCTGCGTGAGGTACATTCGGACTGGGTCTTCGGTCCATTTCGTCGGCTCATCCAACACCTTGCTGTGAGGTTGCTCCGCCACGGGCACTGTTCCGGCAACAACGGTCTCATTGCCGTCATCGGAGAACGCCTCGGCGACGACACGTGCCGAAAGCCCCGAAGAAGCATCGACCTTTTCCGGTTCGGGTGCTTCGTCCACCAGTTCGATACCCTGATCTTCTATGGCGACAATCAGGCTATCGAGCCTTTCGGGCTCAACGGCGTCGTCGGGCAGATACTCATTGACCTGATCGTAGGTCAAATAGCCCTGCGACTTGCCGCGTTCGATCAGATCTTGTAGTTCTTTAATCGTGTTGTCCATCAAATACTCCTCCCGCGCATCAAATGCGCCGAGTGGAACATGGGTAGCCGTGGCGATGTGCGGGAAGACACGATGCCTGCGGCTTTCCGGCCGGCCTCCGACCCTTCCGTGAATCAGAATAGTTGCCGCCGATTACGTTCGTCGTCGATCAATTGCCGCAAGATGTCTGCTTCCTCGTCTTGCGGCAGTTCTTGCTCATCAAGCCGTGATCGATTGGCTTGATGTCGTTTCAGATGCTGTTCGTTCTTATAGCGCTCCATGAGCATTGACAATTTTGCTTGCGCGGGCTCGCCAAACGCTTCCTTCGACTCGCCCTCGGTATCGATGCCAACCAGGTAAGACTGATCCTCCGGTTGGTCGAACTCCAACATAAGCCGCTCGAACGTCGGTTCGACTCCGGCATCCTGCAATTCGCAACACTTAAGAAATAAGCCTCGCGCACGATCGGCAACGAGATGATTGGGGTCAATTTGTTCGCGGGCCTGGGGCAAGAGTTCTGGATGTCGGATGAGCAACTCAACAAGATCACGTTGCCAACGGTTCTCTGTGGCGCTGTCTGCTTCGTCTGGGCTTCCTACTTCGTCGAATGACGGTTCCGAGAGCCTTTCCATCTTGGTACGTGAAGAACCGCGCCGCAAGTCCGCAAGTCGACTCCGTAACGATTGTTCGGAAGCCTGACAAAGGCGTGCCAAACGATGCAAAAGTTGGTCTTCACGAAGTCGAGCGGCAGATCCCGAGTCCGCGTGCAACCGTGGCGCCTTGGCGACGGTTGCCAGAACCTCTTCCGCGGCACGATTCAAATCGTGCATCGAGCTTCGTGAATCCAAGCGACCTGCGACCACGGTGAACTTGTGCTCCAAGGCGTCGATAGCCGTGTCTAGCATCCGTGCAAAAACCTCACGGCCATCGGAAGCAAGAACCTCGCACGGATCGGAGTTTTCAGGCAAGGTCAATATTCGCAGGTCGAACGCTTCAGCGATAAATAATTCTAAAATCTCATTGGCACGCCGCTTGCCTGCGTCGTCACCGTCCAGCACCAGAATCACTCGATCGGCAAGACCACGCAAAAGCCGTATATGGGCAGGCCCTAATGCGGTTCCCAGCACGGCAACAACGTTATCAAAGCCGAATTGATGGGCCGCGATGCAGTCGGTATAGCCTTCAACCACGGCCACCGTACGGGCCTGACTGATAGCACTGCGGGCGTGATTCATTCCATACAGCACGTCACTTTTTGAAAACAAAGGCGATTCTGGCGAATTGATGTATTTCGCAGGGCTCGATATTTCCACGCCCGGCAGCACACGACCGCCGAAGGCAATAGGCCGCCCCTGAGGATCGAGAATGGGGAACAGCAATCGACCACGAAAGCGGTCGTAGAAGCCACCAGAGGTCCGTGGTGAGACGAGACCTGCCGTCTCTAGCATCTGTGGACTAAATGCCGATGCGCCGGGCTGCTGAAGCAGCCACGACCACTGCGCTGGTGCGAAGCCAAGCTGGAACTGTTGGATGCTATCGTCAGAAACTTCCCGGTCGGCAAGATAGGTTCTGGCGATCTCCGCATCGGTTGCCTCGAGCAAACACCGATGATACTGCTTGATTGCCCATGCCAACGCTTCGCGCATCAGCGTGCGCTCGTCAGCCTGCTGTTTGGCGGCTGCTGAATTGCCACCCCGTTCCAGGGGAATACCGGCCCGATCGGCGAGGATGCGGAGTGCCTCGACAAATTCCACTCCTTCTCGCTTCATGATGAATGAAAAAATGTCGCCACCAAGATCGCAGACAAAGCACCGAAACGTCTGACGTTGGGGATTCACATGCAGGCTGGGGCGGCTATCGTCGTGCCACGGACAAATGCCCTTGAAGCTGCTACCCTCGCGACGAAGCGGAAGGTATTCAGAAACAAGCTCGACGATATCCACCGCCTGCTTGATACGCTCTTTAGCGTCGAAAGATCCGGCCTGAGACAAACCCGGAGCTCCTCATGTGAGCGAAGTGCCTGACAGCGTTGAACGGCAATCGAGGAGCAGCAAGAAGAGCACCCCCCACGGTGCATTTCACCATACCACCATCGTGCGAATTAGGCGGCAATCGTCCAACGTCGGGCGGATTATAGTACCCGATTTCAGGAGGGTCAAGCGCGCCGCTGGCCACCTTGCCGTTCGTATTCAAGGCGACTTATGCGTTGAACCTATGAGCGAAATCTCGCGCGAAAAGCATGGTCCCGGCCACGTTTTATGCGGAAAAGGTCGTCCCTGCCGCGTTCTGGCGGTGCCTGCTTATTCGTCGAGCGTCGTAGGTCTTTCCGCGACATCGATTTTGAGTTCGATCCGTTTGCCCGCGCGGATCACAACGACTTTCACCGTCGATCCAACTTCGGAGCTCGCGACAAGCAGCACCAGATCGCGAGGTTCATGAACGGGCTGTCCCTGCCATTGAACAATAACATCCCCAGGCAAGATCCCCGCTGCCTGGGCAGGTGCTCCGGCAATCAAGCCGGTGACGAGCGCACCGGTTAGCTCCTCAATGCCGAGCTTTTCAGCAATGTCTTCCGAGAGCGGAGACAACGCAACTCCGAGCCATCCACGCGCAACCTTGCCGGTGGACTTCAAGCGTTCATAAACCTCTTTGGCCATGTCCGCGGGAATGGCGAAACTGATGCCACGATAGGAGTTGCCCAGGATGGCGGTGGTGATGCCGATGACTTCTCCCTTCAGATTCACCAACGGGCCACCACTATTGCCGGGATTCACCGCGGCATCGGTTTGCAGAAAATGTTGGTAAGGCGAATTGCTGAGACTTCGCTGTTCGGCGCTGACAATCCCCGCGGTGACCGATCGATCCAGCCCATAGGGGTTCCCCACGGCGAGAACCCAATCTCCAACATTGACATCCTCACTGCTGCCCCATGGGGCTTCAATCAAATTCTTGCCGGGAATTTTGAGAACCGCCAGATCGGTTAACGGGTCCGCTCCAATCACCTCGGCATTCTCAAAGCGACGACCATCGCTGAGACTGACATCAATCTTCGCCGGACCGCGAATGACGTGAAAGTTCGTGAGAATGTAGCCGTCGTCGTCGATGATGACACCCGACCCCTGCCCTCGCGATTCGTACGTTTTGGTGTTGCCGTTATAGAGTGCTTCAAACTCATCGCCGTATCCCGGCGGGCGGGTCAGCCGAATTGTGTCGATGTGTACGACACTAGGACCAACGGCTTGGGCTACAAGCGAGAACGAGGCGGTCGTTTCGTTGATGTCCCCAAGCAGTTCCCGGGAGGCCTCAACCTTGGCGCGCTCACGCCCCTGGTTCACGGCGTAGCTGATTTCGCGTGTAAGATACGGAGTTGCAAGCGCAACGAGCAGAAAGGCCAGTACCCAAACGAGCCGCGTCGAACGACCTGCCGACGGTGACGGTGATTCAGATTCCAAAGTCTCGGCCCCCAGAGGCGAACATTCTGGCGGTACGATTCTGTTCCGATTAGAAACGTCCCACGCCGCCAAAGAGGATCGGCGGACTTCCGTCGCATTATAGGGCGAGCGGCGAATGAGAATATACCACCCCGACGCGTGAGCGAGGGACCAGCCGGTAATACACTGCATTCCCTCGCTTACGCGTCGGGTTGTGATTGGTGCGTTCTTATCTGCCGCACGCCTTAGTTGAACATGGAAGGGGCGCTTGGTTTTCAGCCACGCCGACAACGGTTACCTTGAGAGGTGGTTTCATTTTCCCATTGAAATGGGTCGTTCGAGGCATTTGTAGTCCGGCATGACAGAACTGCCGCAATCCGAGATCTTTCCGCCCGCGGAGTTTGCCGATCCCGAAGGCTTGCTTGCCGTCGGGGGTGAATTGACGACCGAGTGGTTGAGCGATGCTTATCAGCACGGCATTTTTCCGTGGCCGGTGAACGACAATCTGCTGGCTTGGTGGTCTCCCGACCCAAGAGCCGTGATCGAATTGGATCAACTCCATGTTTCCAGGCGTCTCGCCCGAACCATTCGTGGCGGCCAATTTGAAGTGACCTGCAATCGCGATTTCGCGGGGGTTATTCAGGGTTGCGCGACAGCTCAGCATCGTCACCGTGAAACGTGGCTCACCCCCGAGATGCAAGAAGCATACTTGCGATTGCACGAGCTTGGCGTGGCACACAGTGTGGAAGTGTGGTTCCAG
>CAZNXE010000199.1:0-10920 GCA_964576465.1 uncultured Planctomycetaceae bacterium | reverse complement strand
CGATGAAGCGATGGCTGCCGAGTGTTTGGAGCTGGGCCTACACATCAGTTTCGCTGGGATTGTTACGTTCATGAAATCCGACGATCTACGCCGCGTCGCTCGCACGATCCCCGACAGTCGGCTGCTGATCGAAACCGATTCGCCGTACCTCTCGCCACATCCCGTGCGTGGTGGTCGCAACGAACCGGCCCGCGTGATCCACACCGCAGCGTGTCTGGCCGAAGTTCGCGAGCAAACCGTCGAGCACCTCGCCCAATTGACGACACAAAACGCACTGCGACTCTTCCGCATCGACGATTGACAGACTGCCAAATCCCGTGCCATCCTGAATATGTTACGATAGCGGGTCGTCAACGAAAACATTCTCAAGCGGCGCAGGAACAAGCTGTTTGGGCTAACTCTCTGCAGGAGATCAATCGATGGTGAAGACAGCCAGCACAATGCTTTCTCTGGGAACCGCGGCACCAGATTTTGCCTTGCCTAATATCGATGGCGGCACGGTTTCGCTGTCGGACTTCAAAGACGCCCCCGCGTTGCTCGTGATGTTCATCTGTAATCATTGCCCGTTCGTCAAGCACATCGCCGCCGAGCTTGCGAAGCTGGGAAGCGATTATCAGGCGAAAGGCGTGGCCGTGGTGGCAATCAACTCCAACGACGTCGAGAACTATCCCGACGACGCGCCGGCGAAGATGAAAGAAGAGGCCGAGTCGCAAGGCTATACGTTTGCCTATTTGTACGACGAAACTCAAGAGGTGGCCAAAGCCTATCACGCGGCCTGCACGCCCGATTTCTACGTCTTCGATGGCCACGGCAAACTCGCCTATCGAGGACAGCTCGACGCCAGCCGCCCCGAAAACGGCATCCCGGTTACCGGCGAAGACCTCCGCGCGGCGTTGGACGCCATCTTGGCTTCCAAGCCAGCCGCCAACGAGCAAACCCCCAGCATCGGCTGCAACATCAAGTGGAAGCAAGGCAACGAACCCGAGTATTTCGGCTGAATTCAAAGAACAGCGATCGGCGTTCCAACCCGTTGCACGTCCCCGCCTGCTAGGTCAGATCCATTCATGTTGGCTAAGAAACTTTTTTTGACGTTCACCTTGCTGTTCGCCTGCGCTCTTCTAATGCTTGGCCAGACCTCTGTTGCCGGGGAGCCGAGCAGCGAGGGCCGGGCAACTTTTACGTTATGGCAGCTTCCGCCCCGGACGCCTTCGCAGAACATGTCGTATGTGCTTCGTTCTTGTCGAGGTCATCTTGTTGTGATCGACGGGGGGAACAAGGGCGATGCCGAGTACCTTCGCGGCTTTCTTGCTTCATTGGGCAACCATGTAGAAGCTTGGTTCGTTTCTCACCCGCACCCCGATCATGTCGACGCGCTCACCGCCCTGCTCAAGGCACCCGGGGTGCTTCAGATCGAACACATCTATGGCTCGATCCCCGAAGAGTCTTGGATTGCACAGCATGAACCCAAACCGCCCACGCATTTGATCTCCGTGAAGGAATTCAATCAGGCCGTACGCGACGGCGAGCGGAAAGTGGAGGAACTTTCCCTCGGCCAAACCATCGACATCGGCTGCATGAAGATTGAGGTTCTCGGGATCAAGAACCCGGAGATCACGAGCAACGCCATCAACAATTCGAGCATCGTCCTACGGATTTCCGACACACAAAAGTCGGTGTTGTTTTCCGGCGATCTCGGCGTCGAGGGTGGGCAAAAACTCCTCGCGTCCGACTATCGAGAGCAGCTCGCCGCCGACTACGTTCAAATGGCCCATCACGGGCAGGCAGGTGTAGCCCTCGACTTTTACCGAGCCGTCAGCCCGCGATACTGCTTATGGCCAACACCCGAGTGGTTGTGGAACAACGACGCCGGATCCGGAACAGGGACCGGCCCGTGGGGCACCCTGGCCGTGCGAGAATGGATGAAAGAGCTGAACGTCCAGCAGCATTACATCTCGGCCTACGGCCTGATCCGCATCGATTAGAGCCCGCCAGACGGGATATTTCGGCTGCCGGGCCGTATTGTTTTGACTCTGCGTAAGTTTCTGTTAATCTGAAGCCGTGAATTGACTCTAAACAGGGCCTGCTAGTGACTCTCTCTTCTGGCGTTTAGCCTGCGTGGCGGTATTCGGTCGATGGTTTACATCGACTCACACGCGGGCGCTTCTCGCCATTTTCGTCGGTGCTCTCATCGTCGACGATCTGACCCATTCGTGCTGAGCACATGGTCCTGATCGAATTGTGTCTTTGAAGACATGCCGGGGAGCACTGATGATTGCACCAGTACGACCCGTCCTTTTCAGTTCCGCACAGCGTTCGGCTTCCGAATCGAACGTAAACGACGCGACTGAGTTGGATGGGGTTGCCGCACAATACAGGCCTCGAACAGGCGCGTTCCAGATTCACTATAGGGGTATTCAATGCAAGCTTTTCGTTGGCGACAGTTCTTATTGGCGTTGTCACTTTTCTCGACAACCATGGTCGCGCCGCTAAAGGCCGCGCCCTTCACGACGTTGGCCCATCCGCTGAGTAGCAGCCTGCAACTGGAGGTCTTTCTAGGGGAGGTCGGGGACCCAGATCCTACGTCTTTGGGATTGATCGGTACTGGGGAGCTCACCGGTACGGCAGAGATCGACCTTAATCTTGACGCATTGGGCAACGGCACCATTGAGTTCCTCGACACTCAACTGCAACTTGAGGATCTTGCCGGAACGTTCGATCTCGGTGTCCTGGGAACGGTGGATTTCGCGCTCGAGGGCATAATGATCAGGTGGCTTACTGACCCACGCGAGGTAATTGCGGGCAACTACACGTCCCCTCTTCAAAGAAGTGCCGTGTTAACGTTCTTTGCGGGAACCGTTTTATTCGACAACGCAACGGGGCCAATAGCAGCGCTTCTCGGAACAGGTCCACTTCTCGATGAGGATTTTAGTCTTGACCCCCTCATCTTCGATTTTCCAGTCAGCGACGACGATGACTTCTTCGGCACTGCTGACGCAGGCGTCGGCGGGCTAGTTGATGCTGCTGAGGCGAGCTTCATTGTTCCGGAGATATCAATCCCGCTCGTCGATCATCAAGACTTTGGGCGAATTTCTCTCGGCTATTCCAGCGAGATATATCTCGCGGTGCCAGAGCCAAGCACGTTGGTATTGGCCACTGTCGGCCTAACAAGTCTCGTGGCAATCGGCTGGCGACGGAAACGCGGCCCGCAGGACAACACAGATCGTGGGCCAACGGGCCGCATCGCCCCATCGCGTTTCACAGATTTCTCATAGGGGACACTCCATGCAAGGTCACTTCCTGCGGTTGTTTGTATTCGCGCCGTTACTCCTCTTGTTGGCAATTGCCACGCCGCTCACCGCCGCGCCCTTCTCGACGTCGGCTCATCCGCTGAGTAGCAGTCTGGAGTTCGAGGTCTTCCTAGGGCAAGTTGGGGATCCCAATCTGACGTCTTTGGGATCCGTCGGCCCGGGAGAACTCACTGGCACAGTGGAGATCGACCTCAACCTTGACGCACTGGGCAATGGCACGGTGCAATTCCTTGGTAGCCAGTTGCAAATCGAAGACCTCTTCGGCACGTTCGATCTCGGCGTGCTTGGAGCTGTCGAATACTCGATCGAGGGCGTCGTCATCTCGTGGGCCACAGCCCCCATTGCAGTGGTCGCCGGCAACTACGCGGCCCCACTTATCGGCGATGTAACACTGACGTTCGCTGCTGGAAGAATCGTGATCGACAATCCAACGGGGCCAATTGCAGGCTTGTTCGGAACCGGCACGATTCTCGATGACAACTACGATGTGTCTCCATCAACCGTCGGCTTTGGAAGCGACCCCAACAATGAGTTTTTCGGCATCGTTGACACGGGCGTCGGCGGCTTCGTCGATGCTGCCGAGGCAAGCTTCGTGATTCCAGGGGTGATTTTCCCGCTCGTCAACCTGCCGAACTCAGGGCAGATTTCTCTCGGCTATACCAGCGAAGTCTATGTTGCAGTGCCTGAGCCAAGCACGGTGATGTTGGCCACGCTCGGCTTGGCAGGTTTCGTGGCGATTGGCTGGCGACGGAAGTGCCGGGAACGGGGCAACACAGATCGCGTGCCAATGGGCCGGATCGACCCGTCGCGTTTCACTGATTTCTCATAAGGGGTATTTCATGCAAGGTCACAGCAGGCGGCAGTTTGTTTTCGCGCCGTTATTCCTCTCGTTGGCAATTGCCGCGCCGCTGACGGCCGCGCCTTTTTCAACATTGGCACATCCGCAGGGTAGCAGCTTGCAGTTAGATCTCTTTATCGGAAATCCGGACGAGATACCCGGCCTGCCCTCTGTAGGAACGGTCGGCCCAGGAGAACTCACAGGCACGGCCGAGATCGATATCAACCTTGACGCACTGGGCAATGGCTCAGTTGAGTTCCTCAGCAGCCAACTGCAATTCGAGAACCTTGCCGGCACGTTCGATTTGGGTGTCCTCGGAACGGTCGATTTCGCAATCGAGGGCGTAATGTTCTCGTGGATTACGACTCCGATTGAGGTGGTCGCCGGCAACATCGCGCCCTCATTTGGCGACCATCTGAGGCTGTCGTTCTTTGCTGGAACGATTCTGCTCGACAATGCCACGGGGGCACTAGCAGACCTTTTTGAACCAGGCCCAATCTTCGATAGAAACTTCGCCCTTGACCCCTCGCTCGTCGCCTTCGGACCCAATGATAACGAATTTTTCTCTGGTACCGTTGACACGGGCATCGGCGGGTTCGTCGATGTTTCCGAGGCGAACTTCGTGATTCCGAACGTGGCGTTCTCGCTCGACCAAATTCCGGACCTAGGGTCGATCTATCTAAGATACTCTGGCGAGATCCACGTCGCGGTGCCTGAGCCAAGCACGTTGGTGTTGGCCACGCTCGGCTTGGCAGGTTTCGTGGCGATTGGCTGGCGACGGAAGCGCGGCCCGCGGGACAACACCGTTCGCGTGCCATCGGGCCGGATCGACCGGTCGCGTTTCACAGATTTCTCATAAGGGGTATTTCATGCATGTTTTTCGTTGGCGGCTGTTTGTTTCGGCGATGTTGTTTTTCTCGACGGCAATGGCCGCGCCGCTGACGGCCGCGCCCTTCTCGACGTCGGCTCATCCGCTGAGTAGCAGCTTGCTGATTGACGTCTTCATTGGGGATCTGGCCTCGAATCCTGGCCTGCCGCCAATCGGATCGATCGGTCCGGGAGAACTCACTGGCACGGCCGAGATTGATATTGATATCGACGCACTGGGCAATGGCACGGTTCAGTTCCTCGGCAGCCAACTGCAATTTGAGAACCTCATCGGCACGTTCGATCTCGGGGTATTAGGAACCGTTGATTACGCGCTGGAGGGCGTAACGTTCTCGTGGTCCACCGTGCCAATCGGGGTGGTCGCTGGCGACTATGCGTCCCCCTTTGACGACGTCGTGACGCTGACGTTCTTTGCCGGAACGTTCCTGATCGACAACGCCACGGGGCCGCTAGCAGACTTGGTTGGAACGGGGACCCTTTCGGAGCGCGACTATGCAGCGAACCCTCATACTGCCTTCTGGGGAACCACCGCCAACCAAGGTTTCTTCGGCACCGTTGACACGGGCGCCGGTGGGCTGGTCGAAGCTGCCGAAGCGAGCGTCGTGATCCCCGGCGTGTCCTTCCCGATCATTAATGTCCCGAACTTGGGCCCGATTTCTCTAGGCCTTTCCGGCGGAATCCACATCGCCGTTCCCGAGCCAAGCACATTCTCCATGCTCGCAATCGCGGCAATCGGCCTACTGACCAGACGCATCGCCGTGAGACGGCGCCATACTGCATAGCCACTCGTAGGTCAGGGCTCGCCCTGACATGGGGCCATGATTGATTCTCACCAACAGTGTTGGTTGATTCAAGCGGTGCGTTGTTGTTTGCATTCCGCCGTCGGGCGTTGCCTTGTCATCATGCCTACGATTTACGTTCCGCATTTCGCCATAGCCACCACTGGGCTTTCCAGCGAAGGTGTCGATTGCGGCGACGATGAAACGGTGGGCTGTGACGTACGCTGAACACCACGTCGCGCATTAACTGGGCGGCCTTCTGTAGGTCTCCCTGCTGTTGGCTCAGCAGGGCATAGTCGAAGGTGCCCTCGGGCTGTCCGGGATAGAAACGTAGGAACTGCTCGAACACCTCGGACGCGCGCTCGGCATTGCCCAAGCGTTGATGCGTTTGTGCCAGTCTTAAATAGGCCCGACCATAGTCGTGCTCGGGCTTGATGCTGTGTACTTTTTCAAAGAAGTTCACTGCCTCGTCGTAGTGACCCTGGTCGAAGTGGCACATCCCAAGCCGGTAGGTGGCCTCGAGATGATCGGGGTCTTCAGCCAGGGTTCGTTCCAGCCACGGAATGGCTTTCGCTTGGCGGCCTTGTCGGAGGTATAGCTGGCCAAGTTGTGCCATATGGTGCGGCTTGCCCATGTTGGCAATTTTCCGTTGCAGATCTTCAATTTCTTCACGCCTTCCTCGCAGACGTTCAAACACCTGCCGCAGATCATCGCTGAGCTGGCGGTACAAGCCGGGAGCGAAAAAGAGCGTAAAGAAGAACATCGGGCAGGCCAAACCCGTGGCGGTGTTCACGATGAAACGCGATACCGACGCCAGCGGATAAGGCAGCACGGGCGTCAGCAGCGCCAATACGGCAACCACGACAATCGAGACTACTAGGAAACGGAGCATGGACGGAATATATCGTCGCGGCGGTCTCTTCGCGACCTCTGGTTTGAGAACCTGGCCACAAAGAGATATGATCCGCCGGAGTGCCGCATTGATATCGAGGTCTAGAATTCCCCCGCTGCTGGTCCCAGGAACCCTGCCATGAAGTTAGGTTTGATCAACTCCGCCTGGGTGCAGGCAGGACAACCGATGGAATTCGGGCTGAGGAAGACAAAGGAAATCGGCTTCGACATCGTCGATGTGTTTGCCGATCCGCTGGAGATGGACATTCGCCAGCGACGGGCCATCAAGGATGAATGCGATCGATTGGAGTTGCCCATCGTATCGATTCCCTGTGTCGCGGTTGGGCTAGTCGATTTCAACCCCAGCGTGCAAGACTTTCACCGCGAACGCGTCGAAGCGTATCTCGACTTGGCCTATGAATACGGTGCGCGCAATGTACTGCTGGTGATTGGCGAATACATTTGGCAACGCGAAGTCATCGCGCCCGAGGATCAGTGGAACGCGGGTGTCAACAACGTGCGGCGTCTTGGCAACTATGCGGCAGACCTTGGCTTGGAGATTGCGCTGGAGCTGGAACCGTTCAAGCTGTCGTTACTCAACGACATGGACACGATGGTTCGGTTCTTGGACGACGTCGATCACCCGGCGGTGAAGGCCAACATCGACATCTCGCATCTCGCGCTGTCGAACGTCCCGGCGAGTGAACTGAGCCGGCTTGAAGGCCGCGCGGCGCATGTCCACATTTCCGATTGCGACGGTCGCATCCACGGCGACCTACCGCCGGGACGAGGCGTTGTCGCGTTCGAGCCCTACCTGCGTGCCATTGCCGATCTGAAGATCGACGGAGCCATCTCGATCGAACTGGAATACTCGCCCGAGCCGGACAAGATCGTCGAGTGGGTCACCGAGGCGTACCGCGCAACCGATCGATTGATGCAAGCGGTTGGCCTGCGCGATTAAGACACGCTACCGCTATTCAGTCCGCATCCACTCGGGCACGCGCTGCACTTGCCCCTTGCTGTCGACACAGGCCAGCATGCTGTCAGCTTTGGCCAAAAGCACATCGTCGCGGTAGAGGTGGTATTCGTGCTCGATCTTCGCTGCCGACACGCGTTTGACGGTGGTTCGCAATCGCAAGACGTCATCGTATCGGGCGGGCTGGTGATATCGAATTTCAAGGCGAACCACGACCATGAACAGCCCATCTTCTTCAAACTCGCGATAGCTGATCCCCGCGGAGCGGAGCAGTTCGGTCCGCCCCATCTCGAAGTAGACGATGTAGTTGGCATGATGCAACAACCCCATCGCGTCGGTCTCGCAATACCGCACGCGGATCTCGATATCAAGCTCGTTGGCGGGCTGTTGAACCATGGGTTGGGTGTTGGGTAATGGGTATGGCGGTTGGGCGACTGTGAAGCTAGAAAGCCAGCGACGGACGTTCAAACCAATGTGGCCGTTTTCTGGAGTTTGGCAAGGCCGAAAATCCAAACAAGAAATGAAGACCGCCTGTTCGCAGTGCAAGTTGACGGAAATCGAGTATTTGCTTACGCTTAGCAGCGACGGGGGCACCTTGTAGCGAACGCCTAGACGCCAGGCCTGAGTGCCGGGCATTCACCATCCATCCCCGGATTGAGAGCAACGCATGAGCGTGGGAGAAGGTTCGGGCACCGACTTCGCCACGATGAGGGGCCGCAATTACCCCACCATCCGGCAATTCACCGTATTTCTCGAAAACCGCGTCGGCCAGTTGCTGGAAGTGGTTCGCCGGTTTGAGGGCAGCCGTGTACGGATTGTCGCCCTGTCGATCGTCGACACGACAGAATGTGCATTTGTCCGGTTCCTCTTAAGCCATCCGGAACAGGGACGCGAAATCTTGGAACGCGCTGGCTTGGCGATGATCGAGACTGACTTGATCGGCGTAGAACTTCCGCCAAGCCCGCAACCGCTGATCCGGGTTTGCAAGGCGTTGCTCGAAGCCGAAGTGAATATCGTGCAGACCTACCCGTTGTTGGTCCGCCCTCGAGGTCGTCCGGCGGTGGCTTTGATGGTCGACAACATCGACGTTGCCATGGAGACTCTGGCAGCCAACGGTTTTGCGATGATCACCGAAGGCGATTTGATCGAAGAAGATGAGTAAGCGTCACGATCACGATCACGATTGCTGTTTGCCGAGGCTTCAATCGTACAGGACCCAATTCGCCCGCAGGGTTCGCTTGATCTGTTCGATTTCCTGCTTCGACATCGGCGGCTGTTGTAGCAGTGTCTTCTGCGTCTCCTCGGCTTGCTCGCGGCTATTCGCCTGAATCATGCGGCTGACGCCGTTGGAGTCTTTCACATGAAACCAGTAGGGAACGAATTGGTCGTTTCGTGTCCGTGCCGAGAGCATCACCTGAACATGCCCGCCGAGCGCCGGATATCGGACGACAACGTACCCATCCTTGTTCGGATCATTGGAAACGCCTAATAGATCGGTTTCCGTGGCAAGCACGGTGCGAAACTCCCCCGGCTCAAGCGTTATCTCCGGAGTCCACTTGCTTCCCGCGGCGCGATGCAGTTGAAATGTAAACGGGGCATCGGTGATATTCCAGATTTGTCCTTCTTCCGGTTCGCCACCAGGGTCTTCAAGGGCATCTTGTCCTGCAACTCCGTGATTGGCTATCGCTACCAGCAACATCATCGCGACAATGATCGCCGAATTTCGCAGCCACACGACAAGCGATATCTTGTCGATGTTCTTGTCTTCCATGAGAGAATCGCCTTTTCCAGTACGACGAGAATCGCCAGCCCGACATTTGCGAGTAGCCCGAAGTGAACTACCTGCCTGGAGCCTACATCGCATGTTAGCTAGCAAAAGACAAAATGGCCAACGCCGCCGGGAAGTACCAACGCCCGTCGCGCATCTTAGTAGGTCGAGGCAAGATTGACGAGCACGATACTTAGAGCCAGTTGGCGTCGCCGAACAGTAGGTCGTTGGCATCGGGAAGCCGTCGTTCGCCTTCGCCCAACGTCGCGGACATCGACTCGCCGTAATGCTGGTTGGGGTCAAGGTCGTCGAGACCCAACGTATGCCCAAGCTCATGGGCTACCACGGACAATAAATCGACCCCCACCACATTGTCGTCCGCCGGATCGATGTGCCATCCATTCCCGGCAGCGTCAATGTCGAGATAGATGAGATCGTCCAGCGCCAATCCAAGGTAGTCGCCCGGCAGATCGACAATGCGGAATTCAATGTCAGCCAGCGTTGTCGCCTGAGTGCTGCTGAGTCCGACGGTTGTCCAACTGGCAATCGCCTCGACAATCGCTGAATCAAGCGTGGCGTCGGACAATGCGGTGGCACCTGCATTCGACACGGGCGTTCCGGCAAACCGAAGCGGAGAGCCAGAGGGACCCCAATTGCCAACCAACGGTTGCCATCCACCGCCGGCAGGCCCGTAATTGAACGCAGGGATATCCGCGATGCCGGAGCTGTTGGAGTTGCGAAGGAAGAACGTCGCGGTGGCATCGTTGAAGACGCCAACGGTATCGACCCCGTCGTCATTCCAATCGCCAGCCACGGGAGTCCAGCCTGCCGCCCCGTAGTTGAATGCCGGTACATCCGCCACCCCGGTTGTGTTGCTGTTGCGAAGGAAGAACGTGGCGGTGGTGGCGTTGTAGACGCCGACTGTGTCAATGCCGTCGCCATTCCAATCGCCCACGATGGGATCCCAGCCGGAAATGCCGTAGTTCACCGCTGGCACGTCAGCCACCCCAGTCGTGTTGCTGTTGCGAAGTAAGAAGGTCGCTGTGACGGGGTTGTAAACGCCAATCGTGTCGACGCCATCGCCGTTCCAGTCGCCAACCAAAGGAGTCCAGCCAGGGGCTCCGAAATTGATCGCCGGAATATCCGCGACGCCGCTCACGTTGGAGTTGCTGAGGAAGAAGGTCGCCGTTGCCGGGTTGTAAACTCCCACCGTCTGCGTGCCATCGCCATTGAAATCACCGGAGATGGCCGTCCAACCAGGTTGACCGTAGTTGAATTGCCCCGCGTCGGCCACGCCGGAGCTATTCTCGCTGCGCAGATACACGCCAGCGGCATTCGGGTCGAACAGACCGATGGTGCTCTGTGACCCAGCGGAACCGTTGCTGTTTCCCGACGGCGGTGGATCGAAGTTGCCGAACAGCAGCAGCGCGAACTCATCGCCGTACTGAGCAAAGATGTCATTGCCCAGCGGC
>CAZNXE010000198.1:0-10943 GCA_964576465.1 uncultured Planctomycetaceae bacterium | reverse complement strand
CACGTTGCTGGCGAAAGAACACCGGGCCCTGCGAATCGAGTTTGACAGCCAGGGCCACCGCGGCAAACAGCGGACTTAGAACCAGCAGCCCCAAGCCCGCGGCCACCACATCGAAGGTGCGTTTTACCGTGGCCTGTAGCGGTCCCATGGGCGGCGGAAGCTCGGCAGCGTGCGTCGTGGTCGACGGTTCGACGTTGGTGGGGTGGTGTGAACTCACGAAAGAGATGGTTTTCTTGCTTCTAGCTTGGGAACATTGCCGCCGTGGTCGCCCCATCGCCTACTGAAGCGAAGTAACCCCAGGCAGAATCCCGCGCCATAACCGGTGTGCAAGGCGGCAAACGCGGGAGGCATGATGGGCAGGTAGCTCCACCCGTTTCGATAGGCAATGACGAAAGAGGCAGCAAGATTAGCAACCAAATATGAGCCGCCCACGGCCGCCAGGGCAATGGCTCCCATCGATCGCGTGGCGGGGATGGCGGTGAGGATTGCCGAAAGGAGCAGTGCCACGACGAACAGCGGCGGGGCGAACTGCCGCGGCCGCATCTGTCGTGAATGTTTTTGCATCACCCGCACTTTCCAATAACCGTATTGAAAATATTGCCGCCACAACTTCCGCAGGGAACCGCGGCTATAGTAGCGCGAGCGAATATCGGGCGTCAGCAGGATCTTGCCACCTAACTTCCGTAGACGGTAGTTGTATTCATCGTCTTGGTTGCGGACGAACTCCTCATCATACAGCCCTGCCTTCTCAATGGCCTTGCGGGTGTATGCCGGAAAGGCAACCGTGTCGACATACATTTTTCGGTCTTCGATCGTGCGGAACGCAGCCCCGCCCACACCAAATGGTGAGCTCATGGCCACGGCAATCGCCTGGGCAAGGTATGACTCACCGATGGTTTCGATCGGTCCGCCAACGCCGTCCGCTCCATCTTCTTGAAGATGCTCGATGCAGCGTCGCACGTAGTCTTCGGCAATCTCACAGTGCCCATCGACACGAACGATGATCTCTCCCCGTGATTCTCGCAGGGCGATGTTCATGCCGATCGGAACAATCATCCCCGGGTTGTCCAGCAGCTTGAGTGTCGGGTGCCGCGATTGGAGTTCGCTGACGAGTTCTCTGGTGTTATCGGTGGAACGCCCGTCGACGACGAGGATCTCCATCTTGTCCGTTGGGTAGTCCTGTGCGAAGACCGCCTCGAGACTTCTCTTGATGAAGGTCCCCTCGTTTCGGATCGGCATAATCACCGAGATAAAGGGTTCGGAATCGTTTGTTGATGTCATTTCAACCAGAACAATATCTTTTCAAGGTTCTCGTGCCCTCGAGAACGGTGATAACAAAACACCTATGCAAGTGAGATGTTTTCAACGATTGTGAATCGTTGTCAATCAGCTCTTCGACAAGTGATGATTTAGGATGCCCCCAATGTCTCTACTCGGGGTTCTCCATGGTGTGGAAGTAGAACATGGATGTGTCGGGGGCTGGCGGCTCGTGGAACGCTTTCCAACCACACTTCTCGTACAGGCCCCGGGCGGCGGGGTTGTTGGGGTATACCGATAGTCGCAGCGACCGCGCGCCCAGTTCTCGTGCGTGTGTTTCAAAGGCTTCGACCAATTGACGACCAATGCCGGTGCCTTGCGCACCGGGTGAAACGCCGATTCCCACGAGCGACATAGTCGGTTCGATCAGCACCGGGATATCTCCCTTGGGCGCCTGTTTTCCGGCCAGCAATTTCAGGCGGCCCAGCGCTGTGTGGCGGATGCGACGATCGAATAACAGCCACGGTCGCGAAAGGGTGGCGAGCACCGCGTGGCGCAGCAGATCTCGATTCATGGCGACGGTATACCCCACGGGTGCACCAATCACATAGCCGGCGGGTTGTCCGCTGTTGTCGAGCGCAACCAAGGAGATGGCTTGCTTGTTGTTGCGAAACCAGCGGATTAGAGCATTGATGTAGATCGGTCCCAATCGCGCGCTCATATAGCCATCGAAAGCCTGGAGGTGCATTTCGACGACTTGCGCAACAACATCGTCGGTCATCTCGATGACACATTCACTATCCACTTGCGAAGAGTTCAACTCCGTACCTCATTCATCAAACTGCCCTCGGGTTCATTCGGTCGAGTCGTTTCGGTGTTTGGAAACGACTCGGTGATGTGAAGAAAACGGTTTATGGTATTGGCTGTAGGTCTGCTTGGGGAACCAGTTGTTCCAGTTCGCCGACAAGCTGGTCCGCGAATGTTTCTAGTGAAAAGCGAGGCCCCTGATCGATTCCGGTTTGGGCCAAACGTCGCCGTAGGGTGTCGTCATCAAGTACGCGTTGCATTGCAGCGGTCAACGCCGCGGGATCGTTCGGGGGGACAAGGATTCCATTCTCGCCGTCGGTGATCGAGGTTGGTATGCCACCCACGTGCGTGGCGATGGCAGGGCAACCCAACGCACGGGCTTCGACCACGCTTCGGGGTGTGCCTTCCGATCGACTGGGCAGCACATACAAGTCGTGACTTCGATAGAGATCGAACAGTTCCTCGCCAAAGTCGATCATTCCCTTGAGGTGAATATCCTCGTGGTAAGGGCTTGTCTTGATACGATCGATGATCTCTTGTCCGGCGCCGGTCGCACGGTCGCTGCCGCCGACGATTGTTAACGACAGCTTTCGTGTGGCTCGTAGTTTGTCGAAAGCGTCCAGCAGAATATCGACGCCTTTCTCTGGGCGGAGATAACCCACGAACAAGATGCGTGGTGGATCGTGCAGGTCGAGA
The DNA here is from genome assembly GCA_964576465.1 of uncultured Planctomycetaceae bacterium. Classification (GTDB taxonomy): domain Bacteria; phylum Planctomycetota; class Planctomycetia; order Pirellulales; family JAEUIK01; genus CAZNXE01. Next base: position 8,183 of record CAZNXE010000198.1, on the reverse strand, counting down.
TTGTCTTTCGGCACCATTTCGTGTTGGTAAAGGCACGACGAAACAACAACGCGACCGGCATGACAATGGAGCTTCTCCCACATGTCTGCCCCGTTGGTGGCGACACGCGTGTGGGGGTCGTCGACCAGCTTCCGCATCGTGGTGTGGCCATCGCCAGCAAAGCGTTCCGCGACGAATCGCTTCAAGCCACGATAGTCGGCCGAAATCTTAATCGCTTCGGTTGGATCGCCGGCCACATGCAGAAGTTTCGGTCGAGACAAACCAAGCAGAGCCCTGGGTAGTTGGAATGGTAGGCGGATAAACAGTACATCGACCGTTTGGGCGAACTGCCGCAAAATGCGACGTGTGCTGAAAAAATGTCGTTGGGCGTTCATCGTGCTGCGCAGCGGCGGCAACTTCACGACATCCCGCGGCTCGATTCCCAACACGTGAGTCATATTGGGGTCGATCTCGGGCAGAATGGGGACACACAGTCGCGCGCCACCCGTTCGCTCGGCGATGGCGTCGATCAATCTCCCGTTGGCGTGGTTCATGTGGACACGCCCGTCGGCACCGCAAGATGAGTTGGTACCAAGGATGATGCCTAAGCGGAAGTGGGACTTGTTCGTGCTCATGAGATGTTTCGCGGCGCTCGTCGCTGGTTGTGGCAAGAGTTTCTCATGTTCGGAATTCCTGACAAAGGGTTCGGACGGTTTCGGCCACGAAGCGATGTTCGTCGTCGGTCATGTCGGGGAACAGTGGCAGGCTGATGAGCCGTTGCCACACGGCCGTGGCATTTGGCAGATGCTCTTCGTTCCAACCGAACGTATCACGATAGTATGGATGCAAGTGAAGCGGACGCCAGTGCACCGAACAGCCAACCCCACGGCTCTTCAATTCATCGAGAAAGCGATTGCGGTCGACCCGCAGTTTGTCCAACCGAAGGCGAAGTGGGAAGAGATGCCACGAATGGATGCGGTTGTCCACCACGGGGGGGAGTTCGATCTCGTCGATATCGGCAAGTGTGTCGCGGAATTGCAATGCTTGTTGCTGTCGCCGTTCTCGCATTTCTTCGGCCCGGCGAAGTTGGTGGATGCCGAGTGCCGAGGCGATATCGGTCAAGTTGTATTTGAAACCGGGGGCGACGATCTGATAGTCCCAACTCCCCCCGCCCATGAATCGCTTCCAGGCGTCGTGCGATAACCCGTGCAGCGACATGACCCGCATGCGGTCGGCCAGTGCGTCGTCATCGGTCACCGCCATGCCACCCTCGCCGGTGGTGATTGTTTTGTTGGCATAGAAGGAATAGCACGAGACGTTCGCGGTTCCCTCGCCACATCGTTGCCAGGGCTCTTGGGGCCCGCGACGCCAGGCAGCCGGCAGTGCGTGCGCCGCGTCTTCGATGCACCATAGCTTGTGCTCATCGACGAACGACCGCATGTCGTCTAGATCGAACATCGCCCCGCCCACGTGAACGGGGATGATGCCTACCAGCGGAAGCTGGGGATCAAATGCCTCTGGCAAGCCGCCGCTGCGCAATTGCTCGATCTTGCGCCGGGCGTCTGCCATGTCGATGTTCAGCGTGACGGGATCGCAATCGACCAAGATTGGAATCGCACCCTGATAACGCACGACTTCGGCCGTGGCGGCAAAAGTCATCGTGGGAACCAGCACGCCCTGTCCGGCGCGAAGTTCCAAGGCTTCAACCGCCAAGTGAAGTGCTGCCGGGCAGGAGTTGACCGCGACCGCATGTCGGGCTCCGACGGCTTCGGCGAACGCCTTCTCGAACTGTTTCGTGCGTGGTCCCGTGGTGAGCCAGCCGGAGCGGAGGCAGTCGACCACTTCATTCACCTCATCGTCGGTGATCGAGGGACGAAAGAATGGCACCTGCATTCGCGGCTCGGGTACTTTGGCGGGTTGTGATTCTGGCTTAGTTGACATGACTGAGAAATTCACCAATCTCGTGTGCGATTCGTTGCCCCGCTTGGCCGTCCCACAACGTCGGACATTGGCCTTTCTTGTAACGGTCGTGGAGCACGTCGTTGAACAGACGCTCAAGCAGTTCGATGTCACGGCCAACCAAGGTGCTTGTGCCTTCGTGAACCGTGATGGGGCGGTCTGTCCGGGTGCGCATTGTGAGACACGGAATATTGAGCGCGGTCGTTTCTTCCTGAAGACCCCCCGAATCGGTAATGACAATTTTGGCCTGTGAACTCAAGCTGAGGAACTCTAGATATCCCAGCGGCTCGCTGAGCGTGACCCCGGGAATCTGAGCAAGTTCATCCCATAGGCGGGCATCGTTCAAGCGAGCGCGCGTACGCGGATGGACCGGGAAGACGATCGGAAGTTGGGACGCAAGTCTTTTGAACAAGCCACACAAACAGTGCAGGACTTGTGGATCATCGACATTCGAGGGTCGATGGAGCGTGACGACACAATATCCCCCGGGCTTCAGCCCCAACGTATCTGGAAAATTCAGGCGTTTCGCCTGGTCGAGGTTTGCGTGCAACACGTCGATCATCACATTTCCCACGAGCCGAATGCTATCGGGGTCTTGCCCTTCGTTGAGTAGGTTTTCGACCCCGGCTGGCTCGCTTGCTAGCAGTAGTGAGGCGATGGTGTCGGTCACCACGCGATTGATCTCTTCCGGCATGCGTCGGTCGAAACTTCTCAATCCGGCCTCAATGTGGATGACCGGTATGTTGAGTTTTGCGGCAGCCAGTGTACAAGCCACGGTTGAGTTGACGTCGCCCACGACGACCGTTGCCGCGGGACGTGGATCTGTTTCGAGTAACCATGCTTCAAACCTTTGCAAGATGCGGCCGGTTTGCTGACCATGTGTTCCCGAACCGACCTTGAGGTGGACATCGGGGGTCGGCAGATTCAATTCCGAGAAGAACAGGTCGCTCATCTCGCGGTCGTAGTGCTGACCCGTGTGGATCAACAGCCGTTGGACCTCGGGCAAGTGCTCTTGAAGACCGCGCAAGACAGGGCCAATCTTGACAAAATTGGGTCGGGCCCCCACTACGCACGCAAGTCGAGTTGTCATCCGCGTTTCTTGATAGTTCCGATGTAGTGCGTATTCATGAAGTACAGCGACTCAAGCAACGCGGCAAGTGTCCATGAAACCGGGGCCACCGTCCGGGCAATCGGCGGAGCCAAGGTAACCCGACGCAACCAAATGTAGCACGATGGGAACAGCCGGGCGATCTCGCGGCGTCCAATCCCACGTACGTTCGGATTGCGAGGATTGTTGTAGCGAAAGTCGTACCACAGCAGTATGCCATCGTCCTTGACAACCCGCAGCATCTCTTGGGCAAGCTGATGTTTCACCTCGTCATCAAGAACTGACGTGAGCACGGTACTTTGAAAGACGATGTCGAAAGAACCGTCGTCCCATGGCAGACGGGTTGCATCGCCGATGCGAATATCGGCATGAGGAAACCGCTCGGCACATGCTCCCCCGCGTTCGGCGTCAAGTTCAATGCCGGCCAACTTGTCACGTTGTGCGCCAAGAGTCTCGAAGGTGACGAACCACTGTCCTCGCCCACAGCCGATTTCGAGGATGCGTTGGTTCTCAAGCGGTACGCTTTCTGAATGGAGTAGGGCGCGCAGCAACGCCTGTTCTTGTCCATGGCGCACGAAGAGGTTGCCGGGATGGTGCAAGGCATAGAAATCTGGACCCAGCTCGCGCTCACGGCGATGGAACTCTTCGCGAATACGATCAGTTTCTTGTTTGTGCGTGGACGCCATCTTCAATACAGGTGCGTAGGAATGTGTCCAGTCGGGCGGCAATCAGGCGACGGTCGTACTGCGTGACCGCAGTTTGTCGCCCCGATTCACCCAGTTTCCGGCGTAGCTCAGCGTCACTTGCGAGGCGCTGGTAGGCGTCGAGTGCTGCCTTGGCATCGCCAGGTTTCACGATGATGCCGCAGGCGGCTGCTTCGACACGACGAGCAGGTTCGCCATCGGCGAGCAGCAGAATCGGCAACTCCGACGCCATCGCCTCGTAGATTTTACTCGGCACGGCGCCGGGAATCGACATTCCCAAGCAGATCACCGCGACGTCGGCCGCGGCCAACAGTGCCGGGATGCGATTGTACGGCAACGGGTCGAGAATGCGGACTCGTGGATTGGGGGAGGCGGCCAACCGGGCGCGTAGCTGTTCTCGGGCGGGGCCTTCGCCGACCAGCACCAATCGACCCGGCGTGTCATCCGGCAGGGATGCAGCGAGATCGAGCAGTTGATCCAACCCTTGTGCCAGTCCCATCAGGCCTGCGTAGACGAACACCGGTCCCGGCTCATCGCCCAAGAGTCTTCGTGAGTCGTCGTCGGCTTTATCTTTCCCGAATCGACTTAAGTCGACACCGTTGGTGATGACGGCGGTTGGCTTATCTGGCACGCGTTTGAGAACCCCGGCTACGATCTCATCGGATTGCCCGGTGACGCCGGCGGCGTGTTCGTACAGCGTTCGTTCGAGACGCTCGGCCATGCGGAGCGCCGTGCCATCTTTCAACACGCCCATGCGAACCGCTGTCTCGGGATAGAGATCGCTGACATTGAACACATAGGGGCATTTCCATCGCCATGCCAGAAACCGCGCGGCGTAGCCGATGAACAAAGGTGGCGATTCGACCAGCATCACATCAGGGCGGCGGAGCAACCGCTTTCCGTTGAGCGCCGCGCTGGCAGAGAAGGAGAAATAGGAGATCAAACGACGGAGAAAACCACGTTTTGCTGGATAGAGAGGTACCCTCGCGGTGCGTATCCGCCCGATGGTTTCGACTCGGGTTCGGCAACAAGGATATCCCTTGAAGATCTTTCCGGTCGGATAGTTGGGCAGCGCCGTGAGCGTTTCGACATCCCAGCCGAGATCGATCAACTTCTCGCCCAATTCCGACAGGCGGCCTTGAGGCGCGCCCATCTCGGGCGGGAAGTATTGCGTGAGGATGCAAAGTACAGGTTTTTGTGAGTTTTCGCCCAAGACTTATTCAGCAGTGTTGGTAGGTTGAGGTACTTGGTTGATGACCGCGCGGAGCTTGCCGGCGGAGGTGCGCGGCAGCCGGTCGACCACGACAATCTCGACGTTGATAGCGCCCATGCGGTCACGAATTCCGCTACGAATCGCGGCGGCATCGGTTTCGTCGTAGTCTTTGGCTGCCACGACTTTGACGACCACGCGGTCGATTTTTTCTTGAATGATCTGAGCCTCTCGAATGCGGATTGCATCCTTGAATACCGGATCGAGCCGGCCAATCTTTCGCCCATCAGGGGTGATGAGCACGTCGTCCGCGCGACCTTCGATCGACGCCAGCACCGGCATGGTGCGACCGCACGGGCATGGCTCATCGCCGGCGGCTAACGCTCCGCGATCGCCTTGCTGGTAACGAATCAGGATCTGATCTTGGTTCAGCAGTCCGGTTACGACCAAGTGCCCCGTCTCGCCAGGAGGCAATGGGTGCCCATGATCGTCAACCACTTCCGTGATTCCTACATCGGGTGAGAGATGCATGGTTCCCGCTTCGCACTCGAACGCGGCGATCGTTAATTCGGCTGGTGCATACATGTCACGTGTCGGGCAATGAAACGCCCGTTCGATCCGTCGTCGCTGATGTGCATAAAAAGGCTCGGCATTGGAGATGGCTACCTTGAAGTGTATGTCGTCGCGGCCCCTTTCTATGGCATGCGTGGCCAGGGCATCGAGTGAAGACGCATATCCGAAGATATATTCTATGCGACGATGCACGATTTCATCCAAATAAGCATCCAGAAAATCGTCGCGAAGGTGATAGGAGGACATATAGAGTTGGGAACCGCTGGCGTTCCAAACCCAGAAAGGCGGCCGCTGGCGAGATTGGGGGACGATTAACTGCCCACCGAGCGTGGCCCAGCGGTCGCCTAGTTTGACGTCTGCCCAGTTCCGCACACGACGCTCGAAGCAGGCGTACCACGTTTGATGTGTTGCGGATGACCACCACAATGTGAGTGGTTTGCCCGTTGTACCACTGGTCCGTTCCGCGTACATGCCGGCGGAATCACAGTCGTCTGCCAGGAAATCTTGCGGCGCCTCACGCACGGGCTCCTTGTCTAACAGCGGGAGGCAAGTCAGATCGTCGGGGGTTGTCACCTGCTCGATGGGAAACTCTCCCCGGGCGTGCAAACGGCGGTAGTAGGGCACGCGCTCGACGGCTTGGTGCAGGAATGCTAGGAGCTGTTCAGTTTGCCACTTTTGCCAGCGGTCCGCTGGCCAGGTTTCTCGCTCGGCAAAGCGGGGCAGTTCGCGATGGAAGATCTCACCGTATCGCAATCGCATCAGCCGTGCGCCATGTCGACTGGCAACGAAGTTCTGCACGGGCGACGGCAAACGGTGATACAAGTGCAACAGCCAGGGGCTCATTGCCGGCGCCCTCCCACCGAAGCATCCTCGGTGGTGACCGTGCTGACTGTTTCCAATCGCTCGATATGGTCTTCCCAGCCGAGTGGCGGAACGAAACAGAACGGTTTGCTGGCTGACATCTCCTTCAGCGAACCGCACCACTGGGCCTTGTTGCTTACCACTTGAATGTCGGCTGGCGTGATTGAGGTGAGCGGCAACGGGTGTGGGACGAACGCTTGCGCGAGCATCGGAATGTGCGCGTGATTAAAGCCCATCAGTTCGGCACCAACCGTGTCGACAACCACTGGGCAGCTCCCGGCAAGAATGACCCCGGTGGGGCGAGAATCGGCAAACACCGGACCGGTACCTTCGCCGGCGACGATGCCATCGACGATGCAGAACCGTCGACGTTGAGGGGTTTTGTGTAGTTGTCCCTTGGCGTCGGCGAACGAAAGCGCGCGGTTGATATCCAGCACCATTCGCCACAGGGTATCGTTGCCGTGCCAGCCGCCTCCCCGAACGGTTTGGTGACTGGCGCCAAGGATCGTGCGACCCACGCGTTTCGCCAGCCGAAAGATGGACGGTACGATCCGTGGAAAACGTAGCGATGCCCGCTCGAAGGAGCGAACGACCGCATGCTCCAATCGTTGTCGCGCCCCGGAGTTGGCAAACTGATCGCCACCTTGTTGCGGCGTGCCCTGTGTGCGATGGGGGAGCCAGTTGCGATTGGTGTTGAGCCCCACGACCCCTTTGAGCGCCAATGTCACACCGACTTTATGGTGGGTCTTTAGCTTCGGGACATCGACGATTACATCGGCCTGCATCGCCGAACCGCTGAGTTGATATTGTTGCGTTTCACCGTGGTGATGTTGGTTGACTTCGTCGGTGTCGTAGTCGGCCCCATAGTATCGCCCCTCGCCGGCGAAACGATACAGGGCGCTGTGCGAACCAAGGTCGACCGCCACGTTGCCGCGAGGGTCGCCCGGCAGGGAACTTCGCGACACGACCACGTCATCGCGCGTCTCGAACAGAACGGACCGCAAGTCAATCAGTTCCAAGGGGCAGACGCCAGATAGGGCGTTGTAGAACTCCTTCAGACGAGCGGCGCCCGTGCGACTGCAGATTTCGGCAAAGTCGGAGTTGAGCATTGGTCCATCGGCCAGCCAAATCGCCCCCCGACCTTGCAAGGCGATTTGCACATAGTCGATCACCGCTCGAAGCACCGCGCCATGCGTGATGATTTGTTGCCAGGAGTCGTTCAGTTCGTGCTTGTGGCTGACCCAGTTTGGTTTGATCAACACCGAATCGCCGCGATGGACAACGGTGCCCAAGGGGTTCCATTGTGGTGTGCCGAAATGCGGTTCATCGAGACCTAGCAGGTGCAACGACTCGCGTACCGCGGCATACACTGCGTTTTCCGGGTCGGTCGATCGAGCAAGACTGGTTTCCGTAAGCTCGGGATAGCGCTCGGGTGGATCGAACGGTGTCTGCTCGGGATACGACGAACGCTTCGCATGGCAGACCGCGACTAGATGCTCGTTCGGAGCTGACGTTCCGAGCGGCTGCGGTTGGTCAAAAGGCGTGTTTTGAATTGCTGCGTTCATCATCAACGAATTAAGAACCGATTGTTCATGCCGCACGCACGCAGGCGGCGGCCTCTTCGGCAATCACATTAGCAAACGATTCCACGGTTGTCCTTCGGGCGCGCTGGATACCCGCTTCGATCAGCCGTCGGCGAAACTCAACGTCGCGAGCGATACGGAGCAGGGCGCCTGACAAGGCTGTGACATCATCTGGAGGAACCAACAGGCCGTCTATTTCGTCTGTG
>CAZNXE010000197.1:0-10948 GCA_964576465.1 uncultured Planctomycetaceae bacterium | reverse complement strand
CGCTGGGCCAAGCATCGACCACCTTGTCTGGCGGCGAGGCACAACGGATCAAGCTGGCCACCGAGTTGGGACGGACGAGCACCGGAAACACACTCTACATTCTGGACGAACCCACCACCGGGTTGCACCTGGACGATGTTCGCCGACTGCTGAACGTGCTGCAAGGACTCGTCGAGTTGGGCAATACCGTGATCGTCATCGAGCATCATCTCGACGTGATCAAGTGCGCCGACTGGGTCATCGACATGGGGCCGGAAGGGGGAGCGGGCGGAGGCACGATCGTCACTGCCGGCACCCCCGAAGATGTGGCAGCAGATTCGAGCAGTCACACAGGGCGTTATTTGTCACGGCTGCTCAACGGCTGATCAAAAGCGTCTCATCCAGAGATTTTACGCACCCGACCTTGCCGTCGAGTTGGATCGCGCTCGACGATCGGACTGTCTTTTTCGGCCGCTTGTCAGAGCGACAAAGAAAAACGACCGGCCTCCCGCAAGGGGGAAGCCGGTCGTTGAGGAAACCACTGTAACTGCTGGTGAGCTGCTAGCTCTTGCGTCGCCGTAGAGCAACGACTGGCATCAGGGCGACCAAGCCCATCACCACCAACATAATGCTGCTCGGCTCTGGTACGAGCAGATCAACTTCATCCGATTCAAAACCGTATTGCAGGTTGCTCAACGTAATTTCGGCATCAAGCGAATAAGTGAACGAGCCAGAGATGACACCATCAATGTTCACGCTTCCAAAGATCCCGAGGTTGAGAGAGGTATCGAAGTTCGTAGCTGGAATGGGTGTGGTACCGGCATTCACGAAATCGAAGGAAAGCGGACCCGCCAAATCAAAGTTTCCGTCGAGGTCGACATTCACGTCGCGGGGCGCGCCAAACAGTGCCGGATCAAGATCGGTTAGGAACATGTCGAACAACAACGCAAACACGTCGATCGGAATCGTGTCGTCGAACACAGAAGTCGGAGCCAGTGTCTGACCAAAGCTCCCGAAGATACCGAGGTCAACGTTGATATCGCCACCAACAATTGCTTCCGCGCCTAGCGAGGCAGTACCACCGGAGATGACACCACCGGCCAAAGGACCAGGAATCTCGTAGGCAGTTGTGATGCTTCCGGGAGGGCTACCAGGACCGCCGGGATTAGTTACGGTTCCGGGACCGATCAACGCATTGCCGACCTGAGAGTAGACGATGTCTTTCAGGAGCGCATCGACAGTCAAATTGGCCACAAGTGGGAAATCAAGGGTCGTGATTCCCAGAATGTCGATGGTTGTGGAGCCGGTGAGCGACGGAGTAAGGTTTAATATGTTCACTCCCGTGGATCCAATCAGGGTGACGTCCAGTTGAGGCACATCTGCTTCCGTGAGAGCACCTGCCAAGCTCGGGAACGCGCCGCCGAATGTTTCGGTCGTGTCCGGCAATTCCAACGTCATGGTGCCGTTGGGGGTCGCATTCAACGTGGTATTCTGATTGATCGCAAACGTTTGCGCCGGAATAATAACCTGTGGGCTAATACTCAAGATAGAACCCAACGAAAGGGATACCGTGGCGTTGGAACTCATAACCAAAGTGCCCGTGGCTGTGAGATCAGCAGAGAAAAAGGTACCAGCACTGTTGGTATTGAAGGTGATGTTGCGTTGCACCGTAGCGGCATTGGCTTGGGATACCAGAACCACCGCTGCGCAAGCAAGAACAGCAAAGGTGAACAATACGTTACGACGTGACGTCATTAGCGGCTCCTTCTTTCAACCGTCACATGCCTTCGGCGCTTAGGGCGTGCGGTTTCCAGATCAAGAATTAGTCAGTAATTACAGTGGTTTAGCTTCCTCAGCACCCGCCGAATACCATCGCGCCTGATGGCATATCCGCGGAGATCTAGGCCCTGCAGGGCTTAGACTACTTGTTGGCATAGTCTCGCAGAAACGCCGGTGGTGTCAAGAAAATAATCACGATTATCCGAATAAATCCTAAATCCCCGCTTGGACGAACAAAAACACGCGTTTTCCAGGCTTTTCTGCATGATCTCTTGCGCCGCCAATCTGGTTTTTTTCGCCCATTGCCAAACAGGGCACTCTCAGCTTGGCACCCAACTGCGAGCTGCGGATGTTCCCCCCTTTATTTTGAGGACGAAACGGCTCTCCGAAGCCACTCCATGCACTTGAGCCAGGAGAATCTTCTACCCCCTATATCGGTAACGCTCGATCTTGCAGAGGATCTTACTTCGCCACAAGAGCCCCAGGATCTCACCATCGGCCAAGACTACGGGTCTGGCACCAACGGGCGATTTTGCTATACACAGCGCCACGGCCTATTTCCGTGCCTTCAATCGAATCGCACGGAACTCCCGTGTTCGCCTTTTGTACGGCGGAAAACGCCATTTCGGCTCGGGGCAAGGCCACTGATAGCTTCGTCTGATTACCAAGGTGAAAGAGGGAATTCTTTCGTGTCTCAAGACCTTCGGCAACGACTGTTCGATGTCCTGAACGATCTGGAACTGATCGACCCACACACCCATATCAACCCCACTCAGCCTGCAGCCCGAACGCTGGCAGACATTTTGGGCTACCACTACTACACCGAGCTAGCACACTCTGCCGGAGTGCCGCGGGAACATATCGAGGCCCCAGGGCTCGACCCCAAAGAAAAGGTGGCCCGAATTGTCGGCGGCTTGGGACCGCTGGAAAACACGGTTCAATACAGTTGGCTCATCGAGATGCTGGGCCAGTTCTTCGACTTCAAAGAGGAATTGCTCACCACAGACAACTGGGAGGCCGTCTACGACCGCAGCGAGAAAGTCATGTCACGGCCCAATTGGCCGCAAGAGGTACTTCGCGTCAGCGGGTTGAAAGCGGTCTTTCTCACCAACGATTTCGACGATTCTCTCCAGGGGTTTGACACCGATATCTATGTGCCTTGCTTGCGGACCGATGAGCTGGTGTTTCATCTCGGTCGGGGCGAAGTCCGCCAGCGATTGGAATCATCTTCAGGCGTGTCGATCACGGATGTTCCGTCGCTTCGAGCGGCGATTGCCGGGCGGTTCCAACACTTCGTCGACCACGGAGCCCGAGCATGTGCGATATCGCTGCCGCCAGATTTCGAGCCGGCTCTCGTTGGTGCCGCGGCGGCCGAAACGGCACTTCAAGGCACCTTGGCTGCCGGAGAACATGCCGATGCCCCGCGACGTCGGGAGACCAGCCAGATGGTGTTCTGGATGCTCGCCGAACTGTGCGCCGAGTATCGCCTACCTTTTGACTTGATGATCGGCGTGAATCCGGCGGGCGTGTTTCAGGGCCAAGATCTGTACGACAGCCGTGTCTCGCTGATTCAATACCGACGGTTATTCAACGCTTTTCCGAGCGTCACGTTTCCCGTCTCGGTGTTGGCTAGTGTCACTAATCAAGAATTGACCAGTTACAGTTGGATCTTTCCCAATGTTTTGACCAACGGGCATTGGTGGTACTCGAACACGCCCACGTTCATCGAGCACGATTTGGCCGCGCGACTCGAGGCCGTCCCACAAACGAAACAGATCGGCTATTACAGCGACATGTACAAGCTCGAATTCGCGCTGCCCAAGTTCGCAATGTACAAACGCATCTTGGCAAAGGTGCTCGCCGAGCGGTTCGTCATCGACCGTGGCTGGAGCGAAGATCGGGCCATCGCCCTCGGGCGACAAGTGCTACGCGGCAACGTGGAGCGGGTTTTTTACGACCGATAACGGCGAGTCTTGTGGTTTAGGACAAGCAGATCACGCATCCCGAGACTGACCGACGACGCATTGTTGGCAGTTAGGTCGTGAGATCCAAGATTCCGTTGATCGCCGAGTTAATGAAACGGCCGATCAACGGCAACTGGCTGGTTTGCACATCATCAGCCTCATCAAGCTTGACGGCAATGTCTCGAAGCTCTGGTCCATATTTTTTTAAGTCGTCTGGCAGGGCATCGCTCCAGCCTTCGATGACCATTTGGATTTTTTCCAGTTCGCTTTCATCGAGCCAGATACCGCGGCAGCTTGTGCAACGATCGATCATGATTCCCGTGTCGCCTCCGTAGTTGACCGCGTCGGTGGTCGCGTCGCATTTCGGGCATTTCAAGTCATGGTCAACCGTTGCTAATACCACGCCGGTGATCGTGATTGATTCGGCAATCGCTCGTCGTTTTTCGGGATCGAACTTCACCTCCCGAATGCGTACGATCTTGCCAAGCTCAGCGTGGTCGAGCCACTCGCCATGACACATCTCACACGTTTCGATCGCGAGACCCTCATAGCGGATGGTCTGCAAGTTATTTTGGCATTTCGGACAGATCATGCGATGGGCTCCGTACAGCGAGCGATTTATTGTGCATCCTACGGTAACGAATGCCCGAAGCCGTGAGTAGCGTTGCGGACATTGTTTGAACAATGAATAGGGTATCAGAGAGTCCGAGAAAAGGTACCTCATCCCAAGCGGCCCGCCTGCCATCCGGGTCGGAAACAAGGCGATCGCCTTACTTCCCTTTCAGCGGTGCTGATGCCGGCAGAATGAACGGCAGGATGCGGGGGAGGGTTTCAAAGTGAAAGACGGTGTCCTTGATCGGTTCGCCGTCGAGATTCATTTGCAGCGGCTCGTCTGACTCGATCACGAAGGAGGCGAGTTGCTCGTAAAAAACGTGTTCGTTCTCTCCGGCACCCACGTTGAGAATCTCATTCAGCACCGTGCCGATCTTCGATAGTTCCACGTCGTGGACGATCATCACGTCGAGCAGGCCATCGTCGAGCAAGGCCTTGGGAGTAACTTGAAAGCCACCGCCGCTTTGGCGACCATTGCCGACGGCCATCATTAACATCAGGCCTTCTTCGCGATGGTCCGGTGTGATCAACCGTGCGTGATAGGGCGACATCTTGGCAGCGGTCACTACGGCCATCAGCGAATAAGCCGCCCCGCCCAACACGCGCTTCATTTCCACGGGTGTCCTGGCGGCCACCTCGGCGCCGAATCCGCCACTGGTCACGTTGATGAAGTATCGACCGTTGACTTTACCGACGTCGATGGGCCTTGGTTCAGTATCCGCAATTAGCGCGAGGGCCGCTAATGGGTTCCCCTTTGGGATTCCGCAGCCCATGGCAAAATCGTTGGCGGTTCCATAGGGGACGACGCCGACTGCAATCTGGGGCGACGTGGTGACTTCGAGAATTCCGTTGGCCACCTCATTGATCGTTCCGTCGCCACCAACCGCGACAACGACATCGAGCCCGGCTCGGGTTGCTTCGGCGGCAAACCGGGCGGCATCGCCGGCTTCCCACGTCACACGGACTTCCAGCGGAAAACCACGGGCACGGAACGCCTTGATCGCATGTCGTAGTACGGCATCGTTGGCAACCTTGCCATTGACCACAAGCCGCATGCGTGGCTGAGTTGTCGTCGGCATCGTTCGCCTCGCCTAATTCACGGACGCAACCACGAATCTCGACCGTGTAGTCCGTGAAAATCCCACGAAAGACATACTCGCTGCTCAGTTCTTCTTTTCAATCAGCTTCTTCAGCGCTACGTGATCAGATTCTAGCAGCTTGGCGATGCCCTTGGCATCAATGTCGGCAACGATGATCTCGCCGACTTCGTAATTCACATCTGAGTAGATGCCCAGCTCCTTCATTCTTTCCGTTTGAGCATGATTGTCCTCGTTGGGACTTACATAATGCACCGTGCCGGCCCCATAGCGGTGAACAAGGAACAGGTGCATCAGCAACATGAGCCGCTTCTTGCGGAAGGAAAGCTCGAACGTGTTTTGATCGCGGACCGAAAGGATTGACCGGCCACGGCGATCTTGCATGGTCGCAAAGACGACGTTGGCAAGTTTTTCGTCACCCTTACCAAGCACGCTCAACTCTAGCAAGTCGGAACCGGCGCGATTGGGACGCAACTGCACGCGAAGCGGTTGCGAATGATCGTAATGGGCGGCCCAAATCGTGAGCCATTCTTGCAGCAGGCTCGGGGGCACTTCGGTTTGAATGAGGTGCTGGTGTTGCGTTGAGCCGAGGCCCATTGCCTTGGTGGTGGCAGTTCGACCGGACGACGCGGTGAGTGCCGCATCCATTCTGGGGCCGCCGACCATGGTTTGCGGCGTCTTGTAGGCCGACTCAACCAAACGGAACTTTCGCTGCAAGCGTGCCAAGGCCAACATGCCTTCTTGTTGCAAGGCCAAGGCGAATTCTTCGCTCGCCAAGCCATCGATTTGGTGACCGCCGTAGGTGATGAAATTGAAGACAAATCCCAACTTGCCAAGTTCCGCGGGAAAGTCTCGCATCTCATCGTCGGTCATGCCGGTGGTGTCCCAGCTAAACGACGGCGAAAGGTTGTAGGCCATCATTTGGTTCGGGAACTCAGCATGAATCGCATCAGCGAACCGCTTGGCGTCTTTCAGATCGGCCGTTTTCGTTTCCATCCACAAAATGTCGGCAAACGGCGCCGCGGCGAGTGACTTCGCAATCGCAAAGTCGATCCCACCTTCAATCTGGAAATAACCCTCGGGCGTGCGGGCAAGTTCGCAGTCCCAAGAAACGTGGAGCCCCAACGAGTTGGCTTTGGCTTTCGCGGCATACAGCGAAGCCGTGGCGGCAAAGGTGTTCCACGCGTCGACCGTCATGTCGAACTGCTCACCTTCGGCCTGCCGATGCTTGATCTCGTCGGCCACCGCACGGCCATAGGTCTTCAAGCGGGCCGCGGTTTGCCACTGTTCGACAAGTAGGTTGGCCACCTCGTCGAGCAAGGAGTCGACGCTGGAGTCCGGGTTCTTTTTGTAGGCCGCGGCGCTTTCTTCCAACAGCTTCGTGACCCCCACACTTTGAAGCCACACATTGGCGTCGGCATACTCCTCTTCCGACATTGCGTACAACAGATGCCCGTTGAGTTCTTCAACGCCTGCATCGTGGAAGTTCTTCAACACGGCGAGATAGGCTGCCTTATAGGTGGGCAGATTGATGTTCGTCGCACCGAGAATGAAGGGCTGATCGCGCTCGTCGCTGTTGCTTTCCAGCAGCGTCGCCGATTCGGCATCGGTGCGGGCAACAATGATGCCGCCGACGTGCATGATGTCGAGCTGAAATCGGGCCGCGTTGAGACGCTTAATCTGCTCGTCTTCGGGCACCAGCACCTTTCCACCTTGGTGACCACACTTCTTCGAGCCGGGCCGCTGATCCTCGATGTGATAGCCCGGCACGCCCACTTCGACGAAACGGCGAATTAAATTGCGAACGTGAGCATCGCCGCCGTGACCCGTATCGGCATCGGCAACGATGAAGGGGCGAAAGTCGTGTTCTGGCGAAGCCGCGCGCTGTTCGTCGGTCATTCGAGAACGCATGAACGATTGATTCTTGTCTGCCGTGAGCAGGGCTCGCACCAACACAGCCGCTTCGTCGGGAACTTGGCTCAAAGGGTAGCTCGCCAAGTCGGGGCCCGGGTCTTCGGTGATGGACCCTTTGGCTGAAGTGGCCCACCCGCCGAGATAGATGCCCTCGATCCCCATCCGCTTCATCGCCACCGCCTGACCTGGTGAATAAGGGCCGAACGTAGTGATGGACTTCCCGGCAGAAAACAGTTCGCGCAGGTGCGCGTAGAACTCCACGGCTGCCGTCTCGGCGATGGGATAGGCGTTGTGGATCGTGCCCCGCTGCTGCACGACCTGTTGAGCGGAATACAATCGGGTGATTTCCTTGAACCGCGGCTGCTTCATCCACGCTTCGGTCTCGGCGACTTGCTCTTTGAACGAACTCATTTCACACGCTCCTACTTACGGTTGGCTGGGTTGCTTGATGCCGGGTCGAAGTGACGACTAGTCGGCAAGCGATCTTCAAGTCGAGTGACCGCTTGGAAACGGGGCGTTTTGCTGTCCTTGCATTCTTTAGTCAGCAAGGGATACGACCCGTTGAACGCCGCTCGTTCGATCTGGCACTAGGCGAAGTCAAGGTTCTTGGTGATTCGGGTGCCGTCTTGGCGGAAGGCATCCACATATTGTTTGATACGATCTTTCGCGGTCGACAGATCGCTGTTGTTCAAGTTGATATTCAGCAGGTCGATGTACCACGGCACTTTGACCTCTTCGGTAACATAGACCCGAACGATCTCCCGCGCGATGGGGAGCGTTGTCTTCTTCGAGTCATTGTGGACATCGCGATTGCCGGCGGCCAGTAGCTTGTCGTATTCTTCGACCAGCAAACGATCGAACAGTTCGGCCGTGAACACGTCGCCCTTGCTGGCGCCCGAGCGCTGGTCGTCGTCGGTCAGGGTGGCCCCCTTGTGCAGCCATTCCCAGAGGATGCTCAAGCGGATTTCGCCGGTGGCCATGTCTTCCATTAGATAGAGGACATTGTCGTCGCCAAAGTAATCGGCTGGTTTCAAGGCGGCTGCCTGGAACCCTTGTGCGAAGGCGTTGCCATATTGCAGTGCGACGCTCAATAAGTCGCGGGCACCGTCGACCGTTCTGGGGGCCGGTTCGAGCAGAATCAAGCCGGCGGCATCTTCGTCGGTGTAGGTCAACGGGGGAAATTCGCGACCGAGCTGGTTGTCCTCGCCCGCTTTTTCCCACACCGGGCGAACGATGTGGACCATTTTCCAATGCGCGACCCATTTGCCGCTGGCCCCTTCTTGCTGTTCACGCTGGCCACCGGCAGTGGCTTTCTTCATCCCCGCGGCCACACCCTCGGGCGAACCGACCGGAATGTTGGGTTCCATGCCACCCTGCCAGAGTGCGTAGTTCCCTTCTGCGTCTGGCGTGTTGACCGCCCGGCGGACGCGGTCTTCGTACTTCCGCATATAGCCGTAGGTCATGGAGATCGCGTCGATGTTGGGGTTCGCGAAATCCGTATCCCACGCCATCGCATCGGCAACACTATTGATGTAGTCCCATCGCCCGGTGTTGTAACCAACGAAGTGTTTGCCCAGCGCCGCACGAATCTCCATCAGTTGGTACGAAGCTTCCAATTGTTCGATCAGGACATAGGCCTTCACGGTGCCGATGGGCAGCCTGAGATGCGTTTCCAAGGCCGAGAGCATGTCGTTCCACAGCGTCGCTTCTTCAGCCGTTTGAATCTTCGGCAGGTACAACACAACGGTATTTCCACCGCCGCGAATCGCCTCGTGGTTATTCACTACGTACTGACACACGTCGACGATTGATGCGGAAAAGCCGGTCCCGTCGGGCTCGCTCACATGGCGATCATCAAGGTGCAGCCCTCGAGCACGGAAGATTTTTGTCGTGAAATCAAGCTGCTTCTTCCAGTCCTCCACAATCGGGCGGCCAAAGAACTCCTTGGCCCAGGCGTTCATTTCGCCGGACACTTGCTCGGCAACCTTGAGAAACAAGGGATCTTTGTCGATGGCCAGCTTCAAGTTCCGCTGGTTGTCCAGAGACATTGTCTGCACTTGGCCCAGCGCGTCTTCGCCATCGAACATCCAGCCGTCGGCCCCCGAGAGGAGTGCGTAGGCCACGTTGCGAATGCTCGTTTCGGTCGGAGCGTTGGGACGCGACGCGGGTCCGGTGCCCTGAATCCACTGCCGCTGCAAATCGTGCGGAATTTCGCTGCCAGAGAACTTGCCATCGCGGGCGTCTTGCACCGTGATGTTGGTGCGGCCGATGGTCGAGCTGGGATCAAGAAACTCGATCCGCTGCTTGTTCTTCGCACGCTCGTTTCGCCGCTTAGTGCGGGCCGCCATCAATGCGCGCCGGTCGTCATTAAAACTAGCCAGCGCACCCATAGCAGCCTTCGCCGCAGGAGTGTAAACGTCGCCGTACTGCTCCTCGATTCCACTGCGAATCGCCAGTTCCCGGCTCTCGCGAGCGGCCGTCCCATCATTTGCACCCATCTGCGGCTACTCCTCTGTTGCTCAAGTCGCCCAACGGGCATCGATCATGAATCAAGTCTGCCAAGCCGCCGCGTTCACCAATCACGGATTTCGCCAAATCTGGAAGGACGAAACAGCGCAACAACAATCGGCAGCAATGGTTAGAAACAGAATCCGGCGAAGCCCCAGCAAGCACACCCCTTCGCAAACCAAGTGCAAAGGGAGGCGTTTCGACGGAAACCCAGCAGTATAGAAGTTGCTGACCGTCACATCAACCGGCTAACAGAAAGGTTAGGGCAACAGTTCGCAGGCCCCGGCCACTCTCCGCCTTGCCCTCAGTCCCACCACCATTGCCCTTCGGCGAGATCTACGGTGGTGTCCGCGCGGGCTTGGGCCACATCGCCGTCGGTGTCTTCGCTGACGTGGTCGTAGTCGAGCGCTAGATGGGCTTGGATGTTGACGCCGCCGCCGACGGGGGTCATCAACTGGCCACGCTTCCAGACGGAGGTTACGACTGTTTCGACGTGGGCGGGCGTGCCGTAGGTTTCGACGGAGTAGATCGATTCGTTGCCTAGAGTTTTTAGCTCCCAGTCGGCTTTGCCGTAGTAGTCTTCTTGCTGAATGTAGGCGGCGGCAATCGCCATGTCGATCAGGTTACGCAACTGTGCATAAACGGGCGATTTGGCGGCCAACTGCGGATACTTCTTCGTGAAGCCGGTCACGAACATCTGGCTCGCGCGGTCGCTGCTTTCGGTTCTCGCCCGACGTCCATCGCCACCGACGAATTCATCTTCGCCGATTAGCTTCACACCCTCGCCGACCAAGTGCATCGCCATTCCGTCGTCGGTCACTTTCACGCACTCATAGTTCGGCGTGAAGTACCATCGTTGCAGCGCGTTGCGGGCGACTTGGCTGGGAATCGCTTTATCGACATAGCTGGCCAAGCGGATGGGCGGCTTTTCAAGCCCGATGCCGATCAGCTTCATGCGATAGTCGGCCTCGACCATCACGTGGGCAAAGTGCGTTTCGCCGGGCACACCGAGTATCGAAACGGTTTGCAGGCCCATGTTCGTTCGCAGGCCATCGACGCCGTATTCGGCGAACTGTGCCGGGGGGGGGGCGTGGC
>CAZNXE010000196.1:0-10951 GCA_964576465.1 uncultured Planctomycetaceae bacterium | reverse complement strand
GGCGAATTCAAGCTGGCCTGCGCACGCCTCGCCGACTTGCTGGAAATAGAACGGCCAATTCACAAGCCAGCGTACTGCGACAGGTGGTGCTCAAAATGATCGAAGCCAAGCAACTCGCACGGTACGGTAAACTCACCGTGGCCGATACGATACTGGCCGAGGCCACGGCGCTGCGAACCGATCTTACGGTGATTGGCGAGCGTCGCAAGAAGTACCAAGCCATGGCAAACGATGTTCGTCAATGGACACGCAAGCTGCACGAAGCACTGGCCACCGAGGCTTGGACCGACGTGCTCGAAGCCGCTGATGCGATCCTTGACCAATGTCCCGAACACACACCCGCGCGTGATGCGCGCCGCCAGGCGTGGAACGCCGTGGGCATGAAGACCAGCGACGACCCGCACGCGCTCGACGCGAAGAGAGAGTCGATCGCACGGCCGAACACGAAGCATGGTCGACCGAAGCTAGCGGTCGCCGAGCCATCCGATGTGGCGATCGAGGATATCCCGCAGCGATTCTTTCTGTGGATCGACGCGGTTGGTGGATACCTCGTTTGTTGCCACGACACGATTGTCATCGGGCAGCCCGACCAAAGTGGCCGCGTCGATGTTCCCATTTTGGGCGACTTGTCGCGGCGCCATGCGGTGATCCGCCGGGTGGGTGAAGGATACTTGCTCGAACCACTGCGCAAGGTGCGCGTCAACGGGCAAGAGACCGGCAGCGCGACGTCGCTGGTTGATGGAACCGTGATCGAACTGGGCGAGGGAGTCAAGATTCGCTTTCGGCGGCCCCATCCGCTGAGCGCGACGGCACGGCTGGAATTTGTCAGTCGGCACCGTACCCAACCGACTTCCGATGGGGTGCTGTTGTTTGCCGAGTCGTGCGTGATGGGCCCTAGCAGCAAGTGCCACGTGGTGTGCCCCAATTGGCCTCACGAGGTCGTGTTGTTTCGACAGGGCGATGAACTGTTCTGTCGCAGTCCTGGCGAATTCCAGATCGACGGAGAGAATCGTCAGGATCGAGGAGCAGTGACGTTGCAATCACGAATCTCGGGAGATGATTTTTCACTTTCACTCGAAACAATCGGATAAACCACCGGATCGAACGAATCAGCGTAAGTACGGCGAAAACCCATTGGGGTATCCTCAAGACGATTCTGGACAAATGCAAGAACAAACCGGTACTCTAGAATTAGTCAGTGAACATGCGATGAACCTCCAAGCCACCGAATCGGTCGATCCGCATGAACCGCGAGGCGGGTCCATGAACTTCACTTATGCCAGCGGGGCACGTCCCCTTGAAGGCTATACCATCAAGCGCGGCATCGGCCAGGGAGGGTTCGGCGAGGTCTACTTCGCCTTGAGCGACGGCGGCAAAGAAGTCGCGCTCAAGCTTGTACGACGAAATATGAGCATTGAGGTTCGCGGGGTAAAGCAGTGCCTCAATCTCAAGCATCCCAACCTCATCGACCTGTACGACATCAAACAGGACGCCAACGACAACTCCTGGGTTGTCATGGAATATGTGGCAGGGCAGTGCATGGAAGACACCGTCGAGCAACATCCCGAGGGCATGTCGGAAGACGAAGCGTTGCGCTGGATGCACGGAGTGTGCGCCGGCGTGGCCTACCTTCATGACCGTGGCATCGTCCATCGTGACCTAAAGCCGGGCAACATCTTCAGCGATGAAGGGATCGTCAAGATCGGCGATTACGGACTCTCGAAGTTCATCTCCGCCAGCCGTCGCAGCGGGCAAACCGAAAGCGTCGGCACCGTTCACTACATGGCCCCCGAAGTGGCCAACGGTCGCTATGGCAAAGAAATCGATGTCTACGCGCTGGGGATCATGCTGTTTGAGGTGATCACCGGTCGGGTGCCCTTTGAAGGCGAAAGCATCGGTGAGGTGTTGATGAAGCACCTGACCGCGCAACCCGATCTGAGCGAGCTGAAGGAACCCTACCGAACGATCGTCGGCAGCGCGCTGGAGAAAGATCCCGAGAAGCGGCTCAAGAGCGTCACCGAA
The DNA here is from genome assembly GCA_964576465.1 of uncultured Planctomycetaceae bacterium. Taxonomy (GTDB): domain Bacteria; phylum Planctomycetota; class Planctomycetia; order Pirellulales; family JAEUIK01; genus CAZNXE01. Next base: position 8,929 of record CAZNXE010000196.1, on the reverse strand, counting down.
TTGATTGCGGCTTTACCACCGGCACCCGAGGGCCCCGTGGCGGCCATTCCTCGCAGCAACGCGGCAGAGTCCATGGCCTGGTCGCCGAATGGCGATGATGTCATGGCAGAAACGGCCGCGCACAACGCTGTTGATGGCGATCAACCGAGAGCAGCCGCTGCCGCCATCGGTGCTGCTGGAGGTGCTGCTGCAAGCCGGGGGCCGCTGGAATACTCCGACCCCGTCTTTAAGTATGTTAGCGGTGGGGTCAGCCGCGCATGGAACGCTTGGCTCTATTCGCGGCTGGGGGTCGTTCCCAAGATGATCGTGTTGATCATCGGCGTGTTGGTTTTCATCACGCTATCAAGTGCCGTCCTTCCGCTGCTCATTGTCGGGGGCGTCTTCTACAGCCTGTATCTCATTTGTTGGATCGTCCTGTTCGGCGGTAGGCCGACCGCGACTCCAGCTAAGGTGGCCCCAACGCCGACACCGCCCGCAGCGCAGCGTGCTGAGTCTCCGCCACCGATTTCATTCGCTGCGACTGCTAAATCGCCTCCCGATCATCCCGGCAAACGACATCATCGCCGCCGTCGCCGCCATGGTTCGGCCCACGAACGACGGACTCGTCGTGAGCAAGCCTTGGTAGAGTTAAGGACCAAGTCTGCGCGCGACAAGACCACGGAATTACTGGGGTCGATGATCCTCGCGGCGCTGGTCGCCGTGGCGTCGACGGCGGTGTTGGGGCTCCTGGGACCCGATCGAATGATCGAAGATTTTGCCTGGGTTGCCCTGGTCGGCACCCTCGGCGCGTGGGCCGTATTGATTCCTTCAAAGACCTGGGAAGCTAGCCAGGGCGAGCGTGTGCTACGAGGTCTCGTTCTGTTGGCAATCGGCCTGCTGTTGGGCGCCGCCGCTTTTGGAATCACCGAAGTTCTCCAGGTAAACCTGATGAACGACGTCGACTTCGCCGCGGGCACGCTACAGGCATACGAATTGCCGTCCCTCGACGGAACGCTCGCATACGGCACGCATTTGGCCTACTTCGGCTTCCTGCTGGCCCTGCCACGGTGGTGGCGTATCGCTCATCCACTGCGTAAGACGCGACTCAGTGTGGGGGCAGTCGTCCTCAGTGTGTTGTGGGCATGGGGATTGAGCCTGTTCTGGGAGTACCCTCAACCTTGGGGCATGGTCATCGCCGGCATCATTTCCGTATCCGTGCAATTGTCCAGCCCTTGGATCGACACGCGCCCCCGCTGGACGCGAGAGGTGGCCTAGGAGGCAATCATGAATATCGGAACACTCGGAACACTGATCGCATTCATGCGGGTTTCTGGCCTGAGGGATCTTGTGGCGATGCTCGCCTTGATGCTTCTTGTCGTGTTGGTACTTGCTCTTGCGATGAAGATTTCATGCGTGCTTTTCAGAAGATGCGGCTTCATCGGATTGCTCCTGATCCTAGGCGGCTTCGTGGCACTCCCGCTCTTGTTGTTTGCAAATTTCGGCGTGATGATTGGCATCATGAGTAGGCACCACAGTCGAGCGTCGTCGAATGGCCATACGGTGCCGGTGGCTGTTCAAAGCAGCCGCGGATTGGTACAGAGCGATCTTGTTGTCCTCACCTTGCGCCGTGGAAAAGAGTTGCCACGGGATGTCTCAGGCGTTGACTTGGCCTTGACGCTAAAGCAACTAGCCCACGACATGGCCTTGACCGACAGCAGCAAACAACAAGGCCAGAACCCACTTCCGATGCTGGTGAAGCGAACGGACGATGAAACCGTCACGCTGGGCGACCTTGTATCCCTGCGTCGTGTCCGACGACACCATCAAGGCACCCGCGACGAAGGCGTGATTGAATTGCGTTCCCGGGATGCAACGACGCTCGAACTGTTTAGCGAAACGGCCACGGCGCTGGCCGAGCGGATCGATCGCGAGACGGAACCGACGGTCATCCTGGAAGTCGACGATCGCGTTCTCCGGTTACGAATCGCGCGTGGCAACGCCAAGCCGCCGGTTTCTCCGTGGTTAGGCCTTGAGGCTGAATTCGCGGAAGACGAATTCGAGACCGTTCGTGAAGAAGCCATGGAGGCCATGAGCGAGGCCCTTTCCGAAGCGGAGTTAGACTTAGAAGATGTCGACGAGATCATCTCCACGGCGCTCAATGGTGCATTCGAAGGTCTAGCTCATGCCAAACGAGCCAAGGCGAGACTAAAAAAGCATATTGATCAAAAAGAAGACACCCCTGCTGAAGACAAGCCGCAACAGCCGGACGGCGAGCAGGAAGAATCGTCGACTGAAAAAGAAGAAGAGACGCTCGCCACGGATGATGGGAGTGGCGATGATGAGGCCACGCAGACCGAAACGGCTTCAACAGAATCCGATGCCGCTTCGTTACCGGTCGATGCTACTGAATCGTTCGATACGGCAACTTCATCGGAGATCGGCCCCGAGTCGTTCTCGGTCACCCCGGGCTTGACGGAGCAGGGAGCGTATCACGTAACGGTTCATGCTGGTCCGCACACAAACCTGAGCGACTGTGAGGCGGAGCTGGCTGAGAAGCGGCACGCCGCACTCATCGACTATGCGAAGAAGCTGCTGGGGACCGATGCCGAGGAGCGTATCGATTTCGACCGGTTCGAGTTTCAATACATGATTCACGAGCGTCGTTTGACCGACACGATCGATCATCCCGAGTACGGGCCGATGTATAATCTGTACGCCGAACTGACATTCGACCGCCAAATCCAGCAGCAACTTCGCAGCGAGTACCATGACTCGGTCGTCGGAGATCGTCTAAAATTCACCGGAGTCGCCTCGGGCTCCATTCTGCTAATGCTCTCCGCGGTGTTCGGCTATCTCAAGCTCGACACGTTAACCCGCGGCTATTACCGTGGCCGACTAGGCATGATGGCTGGCGCGTTAATCGTCGCCGCCGTCGCGGCAGTGGTCGCAATCATCTGATACGAACCGACCTGCCAGCACCCCTCGATCGGAGACGTTGCCCCGGCAGTGTGCAGCCTACGACTCTTCCGAGAGATGCCGTTTGAACCAGTCGGTTGCCAGCGATGACACGGTGCCGTTTGCGTCACGAATCAGATCGTTGTGCGTCGCACCGGGGATCAACATGAGTTGGCTTGTGCCACCGCTGGAGATGTGCAACTCGAAACTGTTCTCCGGCTGGATGACGCGATCGGCAGTGCCGTGAACGAGTAGGACCGGGGCCGCTGTTCGCTGAATCGCAATTCGCGTGTCGGTCCGATCAATGTCAAACGCTCCTTCTCTTGCGGCGATTGCGAGCATTTCATCGACACGCCGCGGGGTCACCCACATCCGTCCCCATGGCAATCGCGTCCGCGCCAGATAGCCGACCGCGCGACGTAGCGATGCGAATGGCGCGACCGCCACCACTGCCTCAACCCTCGGATCACGTGCGGCAAACTGAACGGCGGTCGCCGCACCGTAAGAAAATCCATAGACCCCCAGCCGGCCCACAACCAACTGTTTTGCTTCCAAGGCGTCGATCACCATGGACAAATCTTCTGATTCTCGCACGCCGTAGGTTAGCTTTGCGTGAGTCGAGAACCCATGTCCGCGCAGATCAACCAGCACGGCCCGATACTGCTGCCGCGCTAGCCCCACCGCGTTGGCCATCATGCTTTCACTTCGACCGTAGGCCCCGTGCAAGACAATCACCGTGCCAATAGGACACGTGCCACGTGGGTGCGGTTCGACGATCGACACCAACAGCCGCTCGTTGGCAGGGCCGACAGGAACCCAAAACCGGCGATCAATTAAGGTCGTCGGCCGCATCGCCATCTGGGAGTTCGTATACTGAATCGTTGGATCAACACTCCTAGGAGCCGCGACCATCAGCGTTCCAAGCGTGGCGGTCCCCAGTTGCGCGCACCCTCCATGAACCATGAGTGTCACGGCGACAAAGACGACGGCGATGGAACGATTCAATATCATGTGCCTGCCATGTTTCCCAAACGCAACACGATGCCGTAAGTCAACACTACCCCTCTTTGGGCGCTCCGCAAGCTGGATTTTGGGCGTCAAACCGTGATACGTCCGTCACAATCGCCCTAAACGGTCAAACTAGGGGGCTTCAGACAGTTCAGTCGGAACTTCCCCTGTTGTGTTGCCAGGGCGGCTTGATTGCTCACCCACCAATGGGCTCTTGAAAGATTCAAGGAACAGCCGCGGCGGCGTACACTGGGAATGCGTCCCCGCAATCGAATCCGTATCTTCAAAACAGGTCGACATCGTGGCAAAGATTCTCGGCGGCGAAGTAATCTCGCAAATGCTTAGCAACGAAGGCGTCGACCGCGTCTTCGGCATCATCGATGGGACTTACTTTGGGCTGTATGCAACGCTCAAGAAACATGGGATCGAACTGATCAGCCCCCGGCACGAAACGTGTGCCGTCCACATGGCGGCGGCCTATGCCCGAGTGACCGGAAAACTTGGCGTCTGCATCGCCAGCAATGGTCCGGGAGTGGCCAATGCCCTGCCGGGCGTGGCGGTGGAAAACGGCGAGGGAAACCGGGTGCTGCTCATTACCAGCACTCGCCGCGTGGGGATTGGCTATCCCGATCGAGGCGGTGCTTATCAATACTTCAATCAGGTGGCGGTCACTCGCCCCATGACCAAGTGGAGCGGTGCCGTGCCGAGTGCCGATCGTTTGGTCGAGTTTCTCAAGCGAGCATTTCGTGTGTCGCATCGCGGACGTCCAGGAGTCGTCCATGTCGATGTCCCCGAGTCGATCATCAACAGCCGACAACCCGCGTCACCGCTTCCCACACCCGAGAGCTATCGCCGCACGGCGCCGCTGGTTCCCGATCCGCGGCAAGTGAAAGCCGCGGCGGAGATGTTGCGCGATGCACGGCTACCGTTGATTCATGCCGGCAGCGGCGTGATTCATGCCCATGCCTCTGAAGAGTTGGCCCGCGTGTCACAACTTTTACATGCCATGGTCTGCACGAGTTGGGCCGCGCGCGGCGTGATCAGCGAGACCAATCCGCTGGCGCTGCCGATGATCTACATCAAGCTGAATAACAAGGTTCGCAAGAACGCCGACGTCGTGCTCACGGTCGGTTCACGGATCGGCGAAACCGACTGGTGGGGAAAAGCACCCAACTGGCAGTCACCCGCGCGCCAACGCCACATTCAACTCGACATCGACGATGACATTCTGGGGCTCAACAAGCCGGTCGACTTGGCGATTGTGGGCGACGCGAAGGTTTTTCTTAATCAACTGGCCGCGGAACTTGAGGGAACCGTCGACGAAGCAAGACTGCCGTTTCGTCGCCAGAAGGCGAAAGATTATGGTGCGATCCAGAGGAAAGAACGCACGAAGCTCGACAAGATTCTGACCGCCCCCGATGCACCACTGACGGCCGCACATGTGGCGACAACGTGCCAGCGCGTGTTTGATGACGATGCGTATCTGGTGGTCGACGGCGGCAATACGGCCGTCTGGGCAAACTTCTATCACGAGGTTCGCACCCCTGCCACCGTGCTTTCAACGCCAAAGTTCGGTATGCTGGGGGCCGGAATCGCCCAAACGTTGGCCGCCAAGATTGCCAAGCCCGCGCGGCAGGTGTATTGCATCATCGGCGACGGAGCGATGGGCTTTCATCCGCAGGAAATTGAAACGGCCGTTCGCCAGAAGTTGGCGGTCGTCTATATTGTCTGCTGCGATCGGCAGTGGGGCATGGTGAAGATGAACCAACAGTTCGCGCTACGACCGCTGAAGACGATGCTGAAAAAATCGCTGAGTCCCGAAGAGACCATCAACGCCGACTTGGGCGAGATTCGTTTCGATGAACTTGCCGCCAGCATGGGAGCTCACGGCGAACGAGTTAGCCACCAAGACGAACTTCAAGCGGCGCTCGAACGGTCGATTGCTTCGGGAAGGTGCGCCGTGGTGCATGTCGATGTTGAGCCGGTGCGGCACATGTGGGCACCCAGCCTGTTGGAGTTCAAGCGGATGCACCAAGAACCCAAGGGTCGTTAACGGGCTGTTTAACCATTTGTTTTTGCTACCTCGTGGGACGGCGTGACTGATGCCATTGGACGAGGTAACGCTTAACTTCGATAGCAACCGTCTGTGGATGCTCAACACGGTCATCGCACTGATCATGTTTGGTGTCGCGCTCGACCTTCGTGTTCACGACTTCACGCGGTTGCTGCGATCGCCCAAAGGGCCGCTGGTGGGGCTAACGGCCCAGTTTCTATTCCTGCCGGCGGCGACGTTTCTGCTTACGCTCGCGTTGCAGCCTAGGCCTAGTATCGCCTTGGGGATGATGCTGATTGCCGCCTGCCCTGGAGGCAACCTCTCAAATTTCCTCACCAACATGGCCGCCGGCAATACAGCGCTTTCGGTAACGATGACGGCCATTTCAACCACCGTGGCAATGTTCATGACCCCGCTGAACGTGGCGTTCTGGGGCAGCCTGAACCCCAACACGGCTCCTCTGTTGAACAGGATCAACATCGATCACGCGCAATTGGTGCTGACCGTGATCTTGATTCTGGGTATCCCGCTGTTCGTCGGAATGACCGTCGCACACGTCTTTCCCAAAGTCTCTGCCCGACTTCACCAACCGATGAAGTATATCTCGATTGTCTTTTTCCTCTCGTTCGTGGTGTTCGTGTTTTCACAGAACTTTGAAGTCTTCATTCAGAACATCCATTGGGTCGCGCTGGCCGTGATCTCGCACAATCTGGTCGCCTTTGCAACCGGATACTCCCTCAGCCGTAGTGTGGGGTTGAGCGAACGAGATTGCCGGGCGGTCACTCTAGAAGTGGGCATTCAGAACTCGGCCCTAGGGCTTACGTTGATCTTCGGGTTTTTCGACGGTCTCGGCGGGATGGCGCTTGTCGCCGGTGTATGGGGCATCTGGCATATCATCTCGGGCTTGAGTCTGGCTTTCGTGTGGTCTCGTAATCCGCCAACCAGCGAACAACAGGGCTCGACCGCATGAATCCCCCCTCGACAACACGACGGGTGCTCATCACCGGCGGCGGTGGCTACATCGGCAGTCAACTCGTCGCTCGGTTGGTCAAGCGCCCGGTAGACAGGGTGCAGGTCGTGGTCACTGATGTTCGTCCACCAGCACGGAAGCACGAATCGTCCAACGTGACGTACGAGACAATCGATGTTCGGGATCCCAAACTGGCCGATCTATTGTCGCTTCACCACGTCGAAACGGTCGTCCATCTGGCTTCGATCGTCACACCAGGCACCAAGCACAATCGGGAACTAGAACATTCCGTCGATGTGTTGGGCACCGAGAACGTGTTGCAGTGTTGTGTCGCAACGGGGGTCGAACATCTCATCGTCACTAGCAGCGGCGCGGCCTACGGTTACCATGCCGACACGCCGGTGCCAGTTACCGAAGATGCCCCGCTACGTGCCAACCCTGAATTTACCTATGCCGACAACAAGCGGCAGATCGAAGAGCGTCTGGCGAACTACCGCGGCGAACACCCGGAGCTTAAACAATTGATCTTTCGCCCCGGCGTGGTGCTTGGCGAACACACAAACAACCAGATCACCGATTTGTTTCGTAAACGAGGGATGCTCGGGGTTGCCGGCTATAGCGCGCCTTGGACGTTCGTTTGGGACGAAGACGTTGTGAGCTGCATCGAACGAGGCATCGATGAGCGTTCCGAGGGCATTTACAACCTGGTCGGCGACGGAGCGTTGCCGCTGCGAGAGGTTGCCCGATTGGTCGGGATTCCCTACTGTCCGCTGCCGAGTTGGCTGCTACGGTGGGGAATCTGGAGTTTGCAGCGAATCGGTGCCACGCAATATGGATCGGAACAGGTCGACTTTCTGCGGTATCGGCCTGTGCATTCCAACGAGAAGCTCAAGCGTGAATTCGGTTTTCAGCCGAGTAAAACGTCTCGGCAAGCCTTACAGTTCTATCTGGAGCATCGACGCGAATCGTGATGCAATCATCCGATATCAAAGTAGCGGTGATCGCCGGTGGAGCAGGCGGAATCGGACAGGCCGTGGCCCGCCGACTGGGACACCTTGGGATGGCGACAGTTGTGCTCGATCGCGATGAGCACGCGGCCGCTGCGGCGGTTGAGGTGTTGAGAACATCGGGCATCGATGCAACGGCCATAGGTTGCGATATCACCGACGACTCGCAATGCAGTCATGCAGTCGACGCAGTCATTGCCGAGCGGGGACGGATCGATCTGTTGATTCACAGCGCAGGGCTGACGCAGATCAGCCCGTTTTGCGAGACGGAGCTTTCGGTTTACCGCCGTGTGATGGAGGTCAACTTCTTTGGCGTCGTCAATCTCACCAAAGCGGCGCTGCCACATCTAGTACAAAGCCACGGACAAGTGATCGCACTGAGCAGCATTGCCGGATTCGCGCCCCTGTGGGGGAGAACCGGATATTGCGCCAGCAAGTATGCCCTGCACGGGTTCCTCGAAACGTTGCGGGTGGAAATGCGAGAAGACAACGTGGCGGTGACGCTCGTTTGCCCCAGTTTCGTCGCCACCGGTTTCGCGGAACGCGGACTCCGTGGTGACGGCGATCAACTGAACACCGAACGATCGACCACGGGAAAACTGCTCGAACCAGACGAAGTGGCCGATGCAATTTATCGATCCACGATCCGACGCCAACGTCTGGTGGTGCTCTCAAGAACCGGTCGCATGTCATATCTCCTCTCACGATTCGCCCCCAGGCTTTACGAACACCTGATGCTGCGACGCATTCAAGGTCAGAATAAGAGCTGAGGGTGTACGCACAAGGTGCAGGCTACCAGCCCGTTGGAAAAAGTGTGCCACTGGCTTTGCCCATCGGTATCTACACAACTTTGCTAGCTGGTATTGCGCGACGGGTGGCCCAGCCGTCCGGCTGGGTCGCGCAGCGACAAGATGCCTCGGGTAAGGTTCTGTGTTGCGAGAGAATCCGGATTCCTGG
>CAZNXE010000195.1:4382-11005 GCA_964576465.1 uncultured Planctomycetaceae bacterium | reverse complement strand
GCTGTGGGGCGCCGTTTTCCGCGGCCAACTGGTTGATGCCGCCTAGTATTTGCTCGAGGGTTCCTGCTGCCGACATCTGCTCCATGAACCATGCCGGCGGTTCGTCGATTCCCGGCAGGGCCGCGCGACGAAAGGCACTGATGATTTCGACGCGTTTGATGGAATCGATGCCCAAGTCGGCTTCGAGGTTTGCATCCAGTTGCAGCATGTCAGCCGGATAGCCGGTGCGCTCGCTAACCACTTCGAGCAACGTGTCGCGGAACCCGTCGGTTGAGATCGGTGCTGCCTCTGGTGCAGCGACATCGGCCATCGGAGTTGAGGCTTCGACGGTCGAAGCCACCGGTTCGGCTAGCTGTGGTTGTTCAATCTGCTCGGCTGCCGCCGGCATGGTGGTGGACAATGCGACCGGGATGGCAGGCGATTCTTGAGTCGTGGCTGGTGGGGTGCCGCCGAAGAAGGCCGTCAGTACGTTCTCCTGGGCCTTCAAGAACTCGCGCATCGTCTGTTGGAATTCGGCCAATGCGAAGTCGTCGGAGGACGATGGCGTCGACGGGTTCGTCGTTGGTTGCGTAGCCATTTGGTGCGTGGGTTTCATGACAGGAGCTAGCTGAGGGGCTGTTGGTTCGCCGTTCGACGCGGGCGGTTGAGTCGGCTGTGGTTGTGGTGTCGAGGGTGCCGTCGCAACGGGGGTTTCGTGTGCCGGGGGAGTTGCAAGGGGCTCGCTTGTGGTCGATGCGAGTTGAGCACCTTCGGGCATGATTTCGACCCGCTTGGGATGCGAGCGCTTGGGCTCCGTCGCGGGACGGATATAGCTTCCGTTGATGAGCCACGTGTGCGGCGAAGGTTTCTTTGCCGGTGCGGCAAGTTCATCCAGTTTCAGATCCTTCAGCGGTCGACCGCGATACAAACGATCGAGCTTCACCGCCACGCCATGCGCGATCAGTTCGCCCAATGCGTCAAGGAACTGACGCAAACCGCCAGCGGCACTCGACTGCGTGGCGACCGCGAGATGAGTGCGATCGCCGAGCACATCGCGGACGAGCTTGCTCAACACACGACCCGGCCCAACTTCGATGAACACGGGCTGATCGGACTGATGCATCGTTTCGATTTGTGCGGCGAACCGTACTTGCTGTACCAGATGTTCGGAGAGCTGTTCGCGGATCTCCGCGGGGCCCCTGGGGTAGGGCTTGGCGGTTGTGTTGCTATAGACATCGATTCGCGGCGGACGTAGATCGAATTGCTTGAGGGCGTTGTCGAACTGCTTGCGGGCTGGGTCCATCAACGGGCTGTGGAATCCACAGGCGACCGCGATGGGGGTATAGGCGAGCCGTGCGGCGTTGAGACGTTTCGCCGCATCTTCGATGCCCCGCATCGAGCCGGCGACAATCGTTTGTCGGGGGCTGTTCATGTTGGCCAGCCAAGCTTCCTTACATTCGGCGATGGCCAGACGAACCTCTTCTTCACCCGCCCGCACAGCAATCATTGAGCCCAGGTCGCCGGTATTGCCGTTGGTCATCTCGCTGATGGCTCGACCGCGGGCGAGCGATAATCGATACAGGGCCGCTTCGTCGAAGCTTCCGGCGGCGTGCAGGGCGACCAATTCGCCGTAGCTATGACCGGCAACCATGTCGGGACGCAGACCGAACGCTTCGAGCAGGCGCAACATGCCGGTGTCCGAAGCACCGAGTACCGGCTGCAAGAGATCTGTCGGCTTGAGGTTCTCCACCGACCGTTTTCGTTCCTCGTCGCTGAACTCTGGCGGCGGGAAAACATAGCTGCTTGGCGGTTGATCGAACGAGGCAGCAAGTTCTGAATCCAGCAGATCGAAACAGCGGGCGATCTCAGAGAATTCCACCGCCAGCGAGCGAAGCATGTTGGGATACTGCGATCCCTGACCAGGGAACAGAAAGGCCAGCGGCCGATCGTGCCCGAGAGGCTTTGCCGTGCAATGCACCCCGGAGGGCAGCCGACGCGCATCAATTTCGCCCGAGTCGCTCTGCAATTGCAAGACCAACGCGTCGAGCTGGTCAACCAACTCGCTTGGTGTTGCAGCGACAACAGCCGCACGAATCGTTTGTTGCGTGGCCGGCTCTCGGCGGTGCCATGCAAACGCGAGGTCCGACATCGCGGGAGCCTGATCGGCGGCAAGTGCCTTGCGGAGGGGATCGATGAGCGAATGAATGTTGGTGGCCAGTGCCTGAGGGCTTTCAGCCGTAAACACGAACAGTTCGGCCTCACGTTGACGATGTGGCGTGAGATCGCGGGTTGGCAGTGCGTGGCCTTCGTATTCTTCCAGCACGGCGTGAAAATTCGTACCGCCGAAACCGAATGACGAGACTCCCACACGTCGCGGTCCGGCGCCGTCGATCCAGGGGCGGACTTCGCTGTTCACATACAGCGGACCGTCGACCAAGCCGGCTTTCGGGTTGGGTTCATCAACGTGCATTGTCGGCGGTAGCACGCGGTGATGCAGCGCTAGGGCCGACTTAATGATGCTCGCCACGCCGGCGGTACACTTGGTGTGGCCAATCATCGATTTGACGCTGCCGACCGCATGGGTGTGTGGGCGTGCGCCGTGCTTGTTCAGAACGTTCGTCAGCGACTGACATTCGGTCTGGTCGCCAACCGAGGTGCCCGTGCCGTGTGCTTCAAACAGCCCGACGGTTGTGGGGCTGAATCGCGCCTGGGCATAAGCCCGTTCGATCGTCCGCATCTGACCTTCCATCCGCGGCGTGGCCATACCCTTGCTACGCCCGTCGGAACCGCCCGCGGCGGCGCGGATGAGTGCGTAGATGCGATCGCCATCGCGTTCCGCGTCGGCGCGACGCTTGAGCACGATCGATGCGAGGCCTTCGCTGATGGCGATGCCGTCGGAGGTTGTGTCAAACGTACGCGAACGTCCTCGTGGCGAGAGGGCTCCGGCCTTCGCGAAGCAAAGATAGGTGAAGGGGCTCTGAAGCGTGTCGCATCCACCGGTGATGACCATGTCGCTGGTATTGTCCGCCAATTCGCGGCAAGCCAGATACAGGGCCCCCAGCGACGAAGCACAGGCCGCATCGACGGTAAAGTTCACGCCGCCTAAATCGAACCGGTTGCTGATTCGCCCGGCGACGACATTCAGCAAGATGCCCGCGAAGCTGTCTTCGGTCCACTCGGGCAACTGCCCCAAAATACGCTCGTCGATTTGGTCGAACAGCCCTGGCAGCGCGGAGCGTATCGCGTAGCCCGCGCCCAGTTCGGCGATTCCACCGCCAGCACCAAGGATGACGCTGGTCCGCTCTTTGTGCGGATTGTCTTCGCGATAGCCGGCGTCTCGCAACGATCGATCGACCAGTTCCAAGGCCAACAATTGCATCGGCTCGATGCTCTTGAGCGCCATGGGAGGAATGCCGTATTTCAACGGGTCGAACTCGATGTCATCGAGGAAACCGCCCCACTTGCTATAGATCTTGTCGCGGGCGCCGCGATCTCGATCGAACCACCGCGAGGCATCGAACCGATCGTCGGGGATTTCTTCGACGAGGTCGCGTTTCTGGAGGATGTTGTCCCAATAGGTCGTTAAATTGTCGGCACCCGGCAACAAGCACGACATGCCGATAATGGCGATGTCCAAAGGCGGCGGTGCCGGATTCGATTCGACAACGCTGAGGCGAGTCGAGGGTTCCAATGTACGCAAATGCTCGACGGCACCTTGGCAGACTTCTTCGTGAAGTTCGCGCAAGGTGCATTTCTCGGTTCGCAAGACTGCCGACTGACCCAATGGATAGAGCCCGTCGCGGCGCTGCTCTTTGAGGCCAACGTCGACAAACCGGCTCTCGCCAGCCGCCGGTTTCCCGCGGTGCGCCTTGCCCTTGGAAGCGATCCGCAATCGCCCCAGCATTAGATGTTCCAACTCTTCGTGCATCTGTTCAGCAGGTACTTGTTCCTGCTTGAGCCGAACTCTTTCGGATTGAAATGTCTTGACGAAGTTCGTCTTAGCACAACGCGTTGCGCGATGGCGAGCAGTTTCCAACAACACGGTGCGGTCCGCGCGAATCGCCTCTTTCTGGAAGCCGGGGACGACCGCGCCGGTCGACACAATTTCCTCGGAGAATAGATAGGCGGTTCCCAACAGTACACCGACGTTGACTCCGAGATCGATCAACGGTTGGGCAACCGCCGAGACCATCGCTCCGCTAAGACCGTCGTGAATTCCTCCGGCGAACAACACATGCACCCGCGACGCTTGCTCGGGCGACAGCTTCGCATCACGGAGGGATTGAATCATGCGATCCCACAGCACGAAGCTCGTCAGCGGTCCAACATTTCCGCCGCTTTCCCGACCTTCAAATACAAACCGTCGCGCGCCATGCTCAATAAGATTGGCCAGTCGGTCGGGTGAAGTGACTCGTAGGTAGGTTGCGATCCCCTTGGTTTCCAGCATGGCTGCCTGCTCGGGCTCGCCATCGGAAAACATTGCGTAGGGGGGGCGGGCTTCTTCGACCGCGGCGATGTGTTCAGTACGAGACTTGCCGTCGGCGAAGCCCAGCAGGCTTACGCCCCAAGACCGCGCCGCTAGTAGCTTGGTTGCCTCTTGAAGGAGTTCTCGGGCTTGGTCACCTGTTCGCCTTCCGAGTGAGAGGAATGGCAATCCACCGTTTTCCGCGACTTCCAGAGCAAACGCCGGCACATCGCTTACCCGCATGATGGGGGCTTGGGCGATGGGATATTTCGTGCCGTGCGATGTGGCTAGAGGCGCCCCTTCGGCTAACATTCGCGACTGGATGCACGCTTTCATTGCCGCATCGACCCGATCGTCGAGCAGTTTGAGCGCTCGAGCGACCGACGGCGCTTCGTCGCGCCACGCTGCGGCAAACGCCGCGTCTTGACTCATCAGGTGAAGTCGCTCGTTTTCATCCCGCTGTCCGAGGTGCCGCGCAATTTCTGCTTTCCACTTCGCGATGTTCGCAGGCTTTTTTGGTCGCAGCAGCGCGGGCAATGTTTCGTTGATGCCCAGATTCGACGGCGCGAAGTACCGCAGAAAATGATCCCCGGGGGCGGGTAGGGTGGTTGTCTCCAGGTCTCCAGGTTGTTCGAGTTGCTTTCGCACTTCCGCTGGCAAGGGAGATTCTTGGGTTAGCGCGAGTTGCCAGTCGAGCACCACGCCCGCGGCGCCTGCCACACGACATGCGGCCGCCGTGCAGAATCCTATACCTCCCCAGGCGAAAATAGGCAGCCGACAATTCGCCGCCCGTAGGTGTTGCAGAAGAATGAACGTGGTTTGTTCGCCCACAACCCCGCCGGCTTCATGGCCTTTGGCCAGCAGGAGATCGGCACCAGCGGCCACGGCTTCTTCGGCCTCTTCGATAGAAGTGACCACCACGCCGACGCGAGCGGCGACTTGCTGGCAGCGGAGCAATGCTTCACGGTCGACCTTGTTTCCGTCGCCGCTCAGCACGATCAGGTCGCAAGGTCCGATGGACTCGATCGCTGCTCTTTGCGATGCGCCAAGTTGGCCTTCGATGAGCAGGCCAAATCGCCGACCCTCGACCAGCTTGACCATCCGCCGTAGTTCCGGCAGAAAGCGCTCGGGGTCGTCGGCATACGTAATGTCCAACAGACCCACCGCACCCGCGCGGGCCGCGGCTATCGGAAGGCTGGCTTGATACGAACCGGCAATGGACACCACGATCGAATCAAGATCGTGCGGTGCGACAAATCCGGAGGTCAGCTCGCTGGGGCGAGATTTATTCACGTCGGTGCGTCACTCCTGAGAAGACTCTCGACTGACCAATGATTCAGTTCGTGGGCTACCCAAATAATGAGGGGAATAAGCAAGTAGGTTGAATCGCACAGTACCCCGTTGCGGTGACCAGATCGCGCCAAGACAAGAGTCGATGCTTTACATTCCAGCGCGTACGGTCTTTTGACTCGTTGTGAATTCGATTCCAGTCGTAGGTGGAACATTCGGACTGAGCGACTGGAGAGGAAAACAGGCCTGTCAAATGCGATTTGGTGACAGGAACTAAACGTGCCATCACATTAGGACTTACACCAATCTCGGAAACGCGAATCAGCGTGACTCTAGGATAATCGCCCTCCACGGAATCGCAAGGATTTGGTGCGTCTTTAGGTTCTGTTTTTTGGCCTCCGTGAGAGGGGGGACACGTGTCGGCACACGTTGATGTGTCCGTATTGGTGTCCCCGTGTTGCATGTCACGGACAATACCCCGCTGATCCTGCCTTAGTTTCATTCCCCCCGCGTTCGAGTCTCGAAGGTCGGTTCTCGTCTACGAGGCGAATTCGCATCGAGTAAGCGATCTCAAAAGGCGTTTGGGCTCTCTTGGCAGGCACGCTCGTTCGGTGCCGGATAGCACGAGGGTGACCACGAAGATCCAAAGCCACTGTGCCGCCGTAGAGTGCGCCGGTAGCCAATCAAAGCAGAACTTAGCCAAGGAGGGCTTGCACGACATGTCGGCTAGCTTATGATAAGCATACTAACGATTTTTCCGATTGCAACGCCCGAATGGATTCAAGCGTTGGCCTGGCTGGGGAACGGCACACCCCAAAAGGCCTGGATGTAAAGGAAAATAACGAAGGAAATTGCGACAAATTCCTTGCGACCTTTCCGGATGGCAGTT
>CAZNXE010000195.1:0-4372 GCA_964576465.1 uncultured Planctomycetaceae bacterium | reverse complement strand
GGTGTGTCGGGGGTGCGATGATTCGGGTTAGGGGGATATTTGGCGCCAGCTTATCTTTGCCGGTCTTGCCGATGCTTCGTGTATCGCGGTTCTGCGGGCCATTGTTCGCGGAATAGTTCGGCATCTCCCGGCAGGTCGATGGCCTGCGAATCACCAACTTGACAGATCCGGCACCGTTTTAGATTGGTAAAGCACACAATCCTCCCGCTTGTCGACGGCAGTTGTTATGCGACGCCGTCCGGGCGCACTTACCCGAAGCTAGGGGCAAGATTTGCATCCCCTTTCACCCATGAAAACTCACCTCTCGCACCGGCGGTCGGCGCCGTGTAATCCGGCATTGCCCAACGACGAGGTGGCCTGAACCGGCGTGCTACATCGATTTGATTGCACACCTGCCAAAAAAAAGAGAAACCTACAACGGTCTGTATTGGTATGACGCTTCAGATAGCAAACAGGTAACGACACGACCGAGAGTATTGCGAACCCGATCACGGCACATTCACCACTCAAAACTATTTTGTTTAGAGGTCTGCCCAGATGACACGAACGGCCAAGCACAAGCGTGCATGGAGAGAGTTTTTCGGATTTTCGCGTGGGGAGCGAACAGCCAAGAGCAGTGCTGGAAAATACGCCCGTTTCGGGCGGCAGTTGGCAATCGACCCCTTGGAAGAACGTCGATTGTTGTCGTTGCAATACAACTTGACCGCCCTTGGCGATATATCGGGTGGCGATTTTGAAAGCCTGGGGCTCGGAATCAACGAGCTTGGGCAGATTACCGGACTCTCGGTTGATGGTGTGCATCCGACATTGCCTTTTGACACGCAAGTCGCCACTACCTATGCATTCCCGGGTCCAATCGCAAGCATTGGTCGGCAAGATGCTGGCGACTATGGTTCGTATGGAAACGACATCAACGATGCTGGATTTGTTGTCGGTAAGGCTGTGCAAGCGTCGTTCATAAGCAACTTTCCGAATCCTATTCCAGCGGCTGGCGACAAGGCGATCCTTTGGGATCCTGTTGCGCTATCCTGGACCGATCTTGGCGATTTCTCAGGCGGTGCAGTCGCTGCCGAGGCGTACGCGCTTAACAATAGCAATATGGTGGTCGGTACGAGCGCGGACGCTGATGATTTCAAGGCCTTCATCTGGACGGAAAATGGTTTTGGTGGAAATCCGGCTGGACTCTTCAAGATTCCAGCTTCTGGAAACTTTCTCGGCACGGGGCAGAGCGTCGCTTATGGGGTGAGTAATGCCGGCTTGGTCGTGGGCATGGCTGAAACCGCCGCGGGCACCGCCCCGTTCTACTACGACACAACCGCCGTTTCGCCAACCATGGTTGAAATCTCTGCCGGTACGGTCGACACGGGAGACATCTTCACGCGGGTCTTGGATGTCAACGAACAAGGGTTCGCGGTTGGTCAGGCTGTTTATCGCGACTCGGGAGTTACCATTATCATCCCCGTCGGTTGGCAACTGCAGGATTCCCAAGGTGCTTTCATTGTTGATCCAGATGTGGTGCCACTGGCTGACTTGTTGGAAGAGCCAGGCATGCCTGGAGTGTTTACGGGCAACGGTAACGCCCTCGCGATCAACGTATTCGGAAACGTCGTCGGCAGCTCGAATTTAGTGAACGGGGGAGATCGCGCGACGATTTGGAGCTTGGCGCGCGACACGATCGATCTCAACGATGTGGTTGATACCACGGGGAACAACTGGACCCTCCAGTTTGCCACCGGTATTACCAATACCGGGCAGATTTCCGGATTCGGTATCAATCCCGCGGGCAAGATCGAAGGCTTCTTGTTGACGCCGTACAACACGGCGCCTACGCTCGCCGTGATTGCGCCCGATAACTTTAAGGTCACCGAGGGCGTTCAGTTTTCGTTAACGATCACGGCCTCGGACCCCGATGTGCCTGATACGCTGCTCTTTACGCTTGGCCCGGGAGCGCCGGCCGGGATGCAGCTCACCCCAATCAACGCCACGTCGACGCTACTCACATGGACACCCTCCTCCACCGATCCGAATAGTCTCGCCATAGCCGTTCGAGTCACCGACGACGGTTTTCAATTCCTCTCCGATTCGCAATCGCTTTACTTCGGCATCGATCGCCCGGTCATCTTTGAAGAGGATTTTGAAGGCGGCGCGACGCCGGGGGTATGGAACTTTACCAACCCGGGCGAAGGCCAAGCCGTGGTGGTTAACACGCTTTCGGTGCCGGGTGGATCGGAAGCTTTGTTGTTCGATTCGGTCGGTGTCGATGCCAATAATGACACCGCCGAGGCCATCCTCACACTGGACCTTTCGGCACAAACTGACGCCTTGTTGGTCTTCCAGCAGTTAGAGGGCTCGTTCGGCACGGGGGACGACGACGAGAACAACGTTCTCCCCGATGTCTTTACGGGAGTCGGCCTGGGCGACGGCCTTTCGATCTCTATCGATGGCATCACTTGGTACAGGCTTGAGGACGTCAATGGCAACGATATCAATCGTGAAGGCGACGGGCTGTGGATGCTGCACGAGTACGATCTCGGTGCAAACATCACCCGTATCAATACCGAGCAAGGTTCCACGGTCGTAAGCTTTACGTCGACGTTCAGGATAAAGTGGTCGCAATATGACGAGCGGGCCTTCAGCCAAGACGGTTGGGCCATCGACAACATCAGGGTTTACGATCAGGCCCAATTCTTCGACGTGAACATGCCTCGCGACGTCTTTAATCGGGTCGATTCCTTTGATCCGAATCTGTTCTTCCGAGTGGCCGCCTTTGGAAACGTTGACGCGAACACGCCGATTCTCGTGTCGATACATGGAACGTTGCGCGAGGTTCTGCGTCATACGACGTTCTGGCAGCGATATATCGAAGATCCCTCCAACGGCGTTGACGATATCATCATAGTGGCGCCCTTCTTCCCGCCGGGAGGTGCCTACGACGATTTCGGCGACTTGTCATGGGATCTGCAGGATAGCCTGACGGCGGACTCCGCGTTGCTGGACTTCATCGATCAAATGACCGCCACGGGACTTGGCGATGGCTCAGAGCTTTATATGTTCGGGTTCTCTCAAGGTGCCGGGTTTGCTGAGCGGTTCACCATGGCGTATCCGGATCGCGTTGCCTCGGCAGTCTTTGCGGGGACCGACAATCATATCTTCCCAAGCAGTACGCTGACGTACCCCTATGGAACGACCGAGAACCCACTCCGCCCGACTCCCGATGGCATCACGCTTGATCCGCAAGCCTTCCTTGAGAATGAACTCATGGTATGGGTTGGTCAGCAAGACAAGTTCGTGGCCGATATCAGCCTTCAAGCGCAGGTGCAAGGATTCCTCCGCACCCACCGCTCAGCCAACATGTTCCTGGAGATGCGTGACGCGGCGGATGCCCTTGGCCTGTCGCCCGCCGACTACAATTACGAGTTCTTCGTTCAGGAGGGTCGAGCCCACTTGTTCTCAGAATCGGACACGGGTACCTTCTACGACTTCCTGTTTAGTAACTTCGACCCTGGACCCCCGATCGAGGTCTTCCCCCGGGTCGTGCTGACCCCCACCGTTGTCGAAACGCAGGTCTCACTGCCGACGGAAGACCTTTTGATCCCCGAGACGAGCGACTTCTGGGTCGAAATTTGGGCGACTTCTCCCAATTCCAACGGCATCCTTGATGGAAGTGTTACGATCGCCTACGACACCGACATCTTGGATGCGGTCGAGATCCAAAATAGCACCCTCTATGCCACCGGTGCGACCGGAACGATCGACGATGTGAACGGTCGTGTTCGCGACATCGGCGGTTCGACGGTGGTCTCAGGTCTTGGCGATGGAAATTTCGTACTGCTCGGTCGCGTGCGATTCACCCCAGAAATCGTCGGTCAGTTTAAGGTGCCGGTCTTTGCCGCATTGCAAAAAGGCGCTAACGCGTTCACGCTCGAAGTTGTTGGCGACATCCGAACCGATTTGCAGGCGTTCTCGCGTACGGACATTGACAGTCTGAACGATCCGCCGGTGCTGACAGCAATCCCGGCGCAAGTGGTCGACGAAGGCAACTTACTGACCTTCACGGCAGTCGCGACCGATACCGAATTGCATAATCTCACGTTCAGCCTCGGACCTGGAGCACCTGTTGGGGCTGCCATCAATCCAGCCTCGGGTGTGTTCACCTGGACGGCCGACAGTAGCCTGGGTGCCTCGTTCCAGTTGGAAGTGATTGTCACTGACGATGGAGTGCCCAGTAAATTCGACTCGCAATTTGTCGATGTCACAGTTAATTTGCTCGCCGCAGTCGCCGACATTGGCGGTCCGTACACGGGCGACGAGGGAACGCTTGTTGCGTTGACCGGGGTGGCGAGCACCGGCACGGTCACGCTCTATGAGTGGG
>CAZNXE010000194.1:6600-11006 GCA_964576465.1 uncultured Planctomycetaceae bacterium | reverse complement strand
CCTCGCTTACGCGTCGGGTTGTGATTGGTACGTTCTTATCTGCCGCACGCCTAAGTCACGTACCCCATGCGTGACGGAACTCCGAAGAACGATTCTCGAACAAGACCGCGGTGTTCGCCGGTGGCGGCATTCTCGAAGATCAGGTCATTGGCGGCCGCCCGATCACCAAGTCGTTCCACCCCAACGACATCGGAGCGACCACCTACACCGCCTTGGGATTCGGTCCGCAGGCAACAATTCCCGATGCCCTCGGCCAACCACGCCCTCTCAACCAAGGCAAGGTGATGGACGCACGCTACCGTGGAATTGTGTGAAATGGGGGGTGCGGTGTGATCTAGGGGTGCCGTGTAAAACGGGTTGAAGTGCCGAATTAGGCTCTAATTCTGATCTTTGGCACCCCCATCGCATGCTGGCAATTGATTCGATAGAATACCACCGTTGCAGTGGAGTAGCCCCAGCACGGTGTTTGTGGGCAACGCTGCAGGACATTTCATTGAGGAATTCGACCAATGCCAGAAGGCACCATTAAGCGACTCACTGATAGGGGCTTCGGGTTCATCGACACCGGAGGACAGAAGGACTTGTTTTTTCACTCGTCCAGCCTCGAAGGGGTGAGCTTCGATGAGCTCCAAGAAGGTCAACGCGTGTCCTACACCGAAGCGCAGGGTCAGAAAGGGCCATGTGCCGAAAACGTCACACCCGTCTGACGAAGTTGAGCGGAGCGTTCCTTTCCAATCAAGGAGAAAATGAGATGGGTGATCGGGGAAGTAAAGACAAAGGCAAGCGAGAACAGCAGAAGAAGGCCCAACTCACTCAAAAGGAAAAACGCCAACAAAAGAGAGAAAAGAAGAATAAAACCTGATGCACCCCCGTGGTGCGTCGTGCATTTCAAATGGCAACCGTGTTTCTCATGACAACGCTGTTGCCTGATGAAGCGTGGGAGTAGGGTGCGTAATATCACGAACCATCTGCCCAAGGCAATCCTTGGGGCGGTGGTGCGTGAAATCACGCACCCTATCTTCTTTTGAGTGGGCCATCGGGGGAGAAGCTCATCGAAAGCGGTACATCGACGATTCGTGTTGGCGTGCCGCCATACAACGGCGATCGGATTTCACGGGCGGGCCAGTCCATCGCCCATGCACGGGGGATGCGACTCATGCCTGATCTATCTGCTTGCAGGAATCGGACTCTGAGTTGGGTACGATCTCTCGTCGCGATCGCGTTAGGTTTGACCACAAAGCTCTGGATTGTGGGCGTGCCGTTGGGATTTGCCTATGCAACGGCAATCGAGATTTTGCCAACCGTGTACGTCTTCCCGGTGTGGAAGTCCGCTCTGTTTATGATTTGGGGGATCTTCCTCTCATTGCTGCTTGGTGTGTGTTGCGCATTATTACTAGGTGGCCTTATTCTTGGGCTCATTTATCAAAGCGTAGTGCGTTGGAATGGGGGACCCTTCGTGCAAGGCGACTTGGTCCAGATCTTGGTCGGGCCTCATCGGGGACGTGTCGTGCGCGTGTACTCACTCGCGCAGGGCTTCGCCGTTCACGTAGATCTTGGCGGGGAAGAAAAAGAGACTTCCAAAGCTCGGTTCCAGGCTATCCACGTTTTTAAGGAACGCCTCAAACCCTGACATAGATGCTGAGCGCAAGTTGTCGTGGAGTAGCGAGTGTCAAGCGAGGCTCGGACCCGCGCTGTTGCGATTGCTTTGCTACGCCGATCCAACAACGATCGCTTCGCCCGATTCCCAGTTGGCCCCATCGCGGATCACTTGGTGGTAGAGCGTGTCGCGTTCGATGGGCTCTCGTCCGGCTTCGACGATTAGGCGGCGGATGGCTTCAACGCTCATCACCTCGGGTGTCTTGGCGCCTGCGTCGTGGTAGATCAACTCGTGGCGCAC
Organism: uncultured Planctomycetaceae bacterium; assembly: GCA_964576465.1. Lineage (GTDB taxonomy): Bacteria > Planctomycetota > Planctomycetia > Pirellulales > JAEUIK01 > CAZNXE01. Next base: position 9,109 of record CAZNXE010000194.1, on the reverse strand, counting down.
CGTGCCGTCGAGATCGTCGGCACCGTAGGAGAGCGCTAGTTGCGCGGTGCCGGTTCCGAGCATGATCCAATAGGCCTTGATGTGATCGAAGTTGTCGAGGATCAGTCGCGAAACGGCCATCGTCCGCAAATCGTCCAGCGAACTCGGCTTCTTGATATGGTCAAGCTTCGTATTCTCTGGGTGGAAGGCCAGCGGGATGAACGTTTGGAAGCCGCCGGTTTCGTCTTGCAACTCGCGAAGCCGAATCAGATGATCGACCCTGTGCCACGGCTTTTCGATGTGGCCGTAGAGCATCGTGGCATTGGAACGTAGCCCCAGCCCATGTGCTGTGCGATGGATCTCGAACCATTCGGCCGAATCGGCCTTGTGTTCGCAGATTTGGTCGCGAACCTCGGGATGAAAAATCTCGGCCCCGCCACCGGGCAAGCTCCCCAAGCCGGCATCGACGAGTTGCGTAAGCACCTCGCGATAGCTGCTGTTGGTAAGTTCGCGAAACCAGTTAATCTCCACGGGCGTCCAAGCCTTGAGATGCAACCGTGGGTAGGCATCGTGCAGCATGCGGATGATGTTGAGATACCAGTCGAACTTTTTCTTGTGGTGCAAGCCGCCCACGATGTGCATTTCCGTGCAACCATTCTCGACCGCCTCGCGACCACGATCGAGAATCTGGTCATCGGGGATGACGTAAGCCCTGTCGTCACGCAGGTCGGCGCGAAACGCGCAGAACGTGCAGCGATAGATGCAGACGTTCGTGGGATTCAAATGCGTGTTGATGTTGTAGAAGACGTGTCGCCCATTCTTTCGTTGGCAAACCACATCGGCCAATGCACCCACATCGTTCAACGGCACCTCGGGCTGAAATAGGAACACGCCGTCTTCAAACGAGAGCCGCTCGCCGGCGAGAACCTTGTCACGAATCGCGTCTAGTTTCGGATTAGTCGCTTGAATCATCATGCACCATCTTCTCGGTTGAATCCACGTTCTTTAGGTCAGCAAGTCGGCCGTGATCAGAATGAACAGGCCGACGCTGATGACAATATTGATGTTAAAAAAAGCCGCGTTCACACGTGATAAATCGTCGGGACGAACGAGCCAATGTTCGTAGACCAGCAGCACGCCGACCACCGCGATGCCCATAAAGTAAAGCAATCCTAAAGGTGCGAACACCCAAGGCAGCGCGACCAGTGCAAGCAGCATGCCGCCGTGACACACGCCCGCCACGCGAAGAGCCCCGGCAATTCCCAGCGTTGCTGGCACGCTGTGCAATCCCTCGCGGCGATCGAATTCAAAGTCTTGACAAGCGTAGATGATGTCGAAGCCCGCAACCCACAGCATGACCGCCACGCCCAACACCACGGGTGGCCAATCGAGAGAACCGCGAATGGCGATCCACGCCGCCAGCGGCGCCATCATCAGCGCCGCCCCAAGCCAAAAATGTGCCAGCGCCGTAAACCGCTTGGTCCAGCTATAGGCGATCAAAAACGCCAACACCGGTACCGACAAAATTAGCGGCCAGCGGTTCGGCAGAAACAGCGCGGTCGAGGCAATGAAGCCCACACCTGAGAAAATTGCAAACGCGATCACCGCCCCCAAACTGAGCGTTCCGGCTGGTAGATGGCGGATAGCAGTACGGGGATTTCGAGCATCAACGTCGCGATCCACAACACGATTCAACGCCATCGCGCAGCTTCGGGCAGTTGCCATGCACAGCAAAATGCCCAGCAATTGTAACCAGCTCCAGGTGATCGGTGGACTCGCCTGCGAACCGTCGATCCATGCCATCACGGCCGCGCACAACGCGAACGGCAGCGCGAACAGCGTATGGCTGAAGCGGACCATTTCCAGCAAGTGTCGAATCTTCTCGAACAAGTGTCTCACACCTTGGGATTGCAGTTGTCGTCAATCAGGTTTGTGAATCAAATCGATCGTAGCGTCTACTCATTCACCCCAACGTTCAATCAGGTTGTTGTCGACTCCCAGTTGGTCGCAAATGCGGGACACGATGAAATCGACAAGGTCCATCACGGTCCGCACGCCGTGATACCAGCCGGGGCTTGCCGGCAACACGATGGCCCCCGCTTCGGAGCACAGGCACATGTTCCTTAGTTGGATCGTCGACATGGGGGCCTCGCGAGGGACGATAATCAGCTTGCGTTGCTCTTTGAGCTGCACGTCCGCGGCACGATGAATGAGATGTTGCGATGACCCATGCGCCACGGCACTCACGGTGGCACCAGAACAAGGGCAAATGACCATGCCGGCATTGCGAAACGTTCCGCTGGCGATGGGTGCCATGTAGTCGTCATAGCGGTGGTAATGCACGTTCCCTGGCTCGCGGCCTTTTGGCCGCACGATGCGTTCCGACGGCTGCCCACCCGGCGTATCCTTCCACACGCTGCGCTGACTGGCTTCGGCCCCCAGTTCGGTCCCTTCGAGTGTCATGATGCCTGGCTGAAAGCGGTCCACATCGAAAGCAATCCCCAGCTCTTGCCGCAGGACATCGACGCCC
>CAZNXE010000194.1:0-6590 GCA_964576465.1 uncultured Planctomycetaceae bacterium | reverse complement strand
AGCGCGACTGATCGTCAGGTGAACATCGCACCCGGAGGCCAACAGTACGTTCACCAACCGCACGGCGTAGACGGCTCCGCTGCCGCCAGTAATTCCCAGAATCACATTCGGATTCATTTGACACCTACATACAGCGTCGCCACGCCCAAGGTGAACTGGTGGAATCGCACGTTGCGCAAACCAACGCCGCGCATCCGCTCGGCAAATTCTTCACCGGAGGGAAACTCGCTGACGCTGGCGGGAAGATAGCTGTAGGCTTCTTGCCGATTTCGGGCTAGCAATTGGCCTACGCGTGGCAGGATATGTCGAAAGTACCAGCGATAGATCCCACGAAACGGTTGCCACGAGGGCATCGAGAATTCCAGCACGGCCACTCGACCGCCCGGTTGGCACACGCGAGCCATCTCGCGAAGCCCGCCATCGGTGTCTTCGACGTTTCGCAAACCAAAGGCGACCGAAACGATCTGAAACGTGTCGTCGGGAAAGGGGAGCTGTCGAGCGTCGGCCTCGACGAAGTTCAATCGACCGTTGGCGCCCGCCTTGCGTCCCTTGTTCGCACCCAACGTGAGCATGGGATGACAGAAGTCGGCACCAACCACCGCCGTATCAGGATCACTTGCACGGTAATATGCCAGGGCCAAGTCGCCGGTTCCGGTACACATATCCAGGATCGGAGCAGACGCATCGGGCCGCACGATTCGCACGGTACGCCATCGCCAGTAGCGGTCGATGTTCAGCGACAGCACGTGATTCATAAAGTCGTAACGGCCGGCGATCTCACCGAACATCGCCCGTACACGATCTGCTGACTTGTCGACCGCCATCACACACCCTCAACCAAGCCAAGCGAAACTCGCAATCCAATCCGCGTCGGATGGGAAAGCCCGCAATGGTATGTCCAAACTCGCCGTAAACTCCTGTAGTGCCTGACGGCGGACTGCCATCAAGTACTTCAAGTCAGGCACAGCCTGACCTACAGATGATCAACCCTATCGGAAATGTGGCCTCGCTCTACAGGCCCCCAGTACGCTCGATGGCCACACAAGGTGTTAACCGCCATTCAAGGGCCATTCGCAACTACTACGTGTCAATCGGAGGCTGTCAGGGGGGCGAAACACTTTCCGGCAAGCCATATTCGGCCCAACGCTTGCGAAGCAGGTCTACTGTCTCGGGCGATAGACGGGCTCGTTCTGGCCGTGCTCCGCCATGTTCGGCAGCCAATTTCGCCGTCGCATCCACTGCCATGCGACTCCCGACGGAGGGACGCACCGCCGCATGGTTCAGCGGGTGAGACGCGGCATCTTCCACCCACATGTCACGCCGCGGGTCGACCTGTGTGGCTACCGCGTGCAATACGGCCATCTTGTCATGCACATCGATGTCGCTATCCACCAGCACCAGCATTTTCAGGCCCAACAGCCAGGGCATGCTCCATAACCCGCCTGCTACATTCCGTGGGTGCATGGCGTACGCCTTTTTCATCGCCACAACGGCGAAACTCCGCCCCACGCCGCCAAAGGGCAGGGCGATGTCGACCACTTCCGGCAGCGACCGCTGAAGCAGGGGCAAGAACAACTGCGTGGCGATGCGGCCCAACACTTGATGCTCGTCCTGCCGCGGGATGCCGCCGATCGCTGCCGGCAGAATCGGCCCGTTGCGGTGCGTAACGGCCGAAACTTCCAGCACCCCTTGCCCTAGTATTTCGCGACTGTAGCCTGTCGGGGCAGTCGTTGTGCATGGCTGTTCGTGTCGAGATGCCGGGTCGACATGCCCCTCGATCACCACCTCGGCATCGGCCGGTATTTCCAAGTTGTGGGATCGACAGCAGACCAGTTCGAGGGGTTGTTGTCTCAGTTGGGCGGTCCACGCAGCCACATCCCAATCGTTGTCCAAGATGGTCGCTGCTGCCACGGCGTGCGATGGATCACCACCCAGCATGACCGCCACGGGCATTGCCTCGCCGCGTGCTGCCCAGCCGCCCAGATCGCTGGCTGCCGACGTAAACTCATGCCAGCAGGGCACCAGCCGCCGAGGACCGACCATCTGCAAGTCGCACGATGTGACGTGACGCACTCCGGAGTTGGGATCGACCGTATAGACCAACGCACCGGCGATGCAGGGCCCCGTTTCGGCGGCTGACATGGTGATTAAGGGCCACTCGTTTAGGTCAACATCGCTGCCTAGTCGAACGATCTGCTGGCAAGGAGCACTGCGAACGGTTCGCGGCTGCGCGGATGACAACATATCGGCTCGCGGAGCACCGCGAATCTTTTCAAGCCAGCCCTGCGATGAGGCCGGCTGCCAGAGCGAGGCCATCCGCTCTTGTAATGTCGAGATGGCATCGACGGACAATGCTCGGCAAACTCGCGATTCGCTGCCCAACAGGTTGGTGACAATCGCCAGACGATGACCGCGTACTTTTTCAAATAACAGAGCCGGTCCGTCGCTGCCAGCAACTTGCCGAGTGAGGGCCGCGATCTCCTCAATCGGATCAACCTCGACCGAAACACGCACGAGCTGGCCGGATTCGTCGAGCGACTCCAGAAAATCCGCCAAGCAACGCACGATCGTTGGGCCTCCATACGCCAGTTTCGCAACATTCGAGTGAAGCAGCATTGTAGCCACGCTGTCGCAACGCGAAAACGGACACTGTGGGCGACTGTCGCTTATACACAAGTCTGGAGTTTGGTGTCTTGGCCGAAGGCCTTTTTTCACCGTAGCCTTGGGCAACGCCCAAGGAATTCATGGTCCAAAACGCCTTTTGGCTGTAAGCCAAATTCACCTGAGGGTCGAACAGGGGACGTGAATATGGCCTTCGGCCAAAGAGCGTAAGGCCGACTTGTGTATGAGCGACAGACCGGTGGAGCGTGCCGCGGCCAATCTCTATGCTGAATCCCCAGACGCATCCCTGAATTCACTCTCCCCACAGTCGGCAGAAGGCTCAAGACGCATGGCCCAATCGATTGACGTTTGCCTGCTCCCTTGCGTAGTGGCGCCCGAGCAGCTCATCGGGCACACGGTTGTCGTGATCGACGTTCTTCGAGCAACGACGACAATCGCCCAGGCTATGGCGTCAGGCGCGGCTAAGGTCATTCCGTGTCTGGAAGTTGAAGAAGCCCTCGCTCAGGCGGAGAAGCTCGGCCGTGAGAACGTCATTCTGGGGGGCGAACGTGGCGGGCTGCTGATCGAAGGCTTCGATTTGGGCAATTCGCCCCGCAGTTACACGAATGAAGCCGTGGGGGGACGCACGGTCGTGTTCACTACCACCAACGGCACCGCAGCCCTCTTGCACTGTCGTCAGGCAGACAAGATCGTACTCGGATCGCTCGTGAACCTCTCGGCAGTTGTTGATGCGGTCTCCTCTGCCGACAAGTTGACGATTGTCTGTGCCGGCACCCGAGGTCTCATCACGCGGGAAGACGTTTTCGCCGCCGGAGCGATCATCGAGCGTCTCACTTCCGCAGCCGACCGGCAGTGCAAACTGTCTCCCACAGCATCAATCGCCCACGCCACATGGCAGAGCATCGAAAAAAAGGGGATAAGTCCAATTAGTGACGACAAACCCCGAACTCGCGAGGCGGCAGCAAAAACAATTGGACTTATCCCCTTTTCTGCACCGCAGATGATCGCAGCGGCGATGCGCGAAACTCGGGGCGGGCGAGATTTAGTCCATCTCGGGCTGGATCGCGACATCGTCGTCGCATCACGGGTCGATGGTCTCGTTGTCGTTCCGTGCTACGATCCGGCAAGTGGCGTCATTCGTTTGCAGTGAGGCCGTGTGTTGACAGTCATGGTTGATGAATGCCGTGCCCCAAGGGGATTTGGCCACTCTGGACTTTCTTTCAATTCGATGCGGAACCCTCAAAGTGTCGCACACTCTGTCATTTGTCCGACATCACGGCTTGTCCGACCCATGGCCGCTCGATAAACTTAGAGGCTTGGCATGTTCCCCCCGTCCATGGAGGGGGGCATGAAATCAATCGCAACGGGCCGCCGGGATCGTAGGTTTGTCCCTGGGTGGGTTTGGCACATATGCCGGGACGTGGAGTCGGATCATGAAAGCGGATATTCATCCAAAATATTTCGAGACCAACGTCAAGTGCGGCTGTGGCAATACGTTCACCACCCGCAGCACGCGGCCAGAATTGCACGTTGATATCTGCAACGCCTGTCACCCTTTCTACACGGGCAAACTGAAGTTCGTCGATTCGGCCGGCCGCATTGAGAAGTTTAAGAGCAAGTTTGCCGGCGGCACCTACGCCAGTCTGAAACGCGGTGCCAAAAAAGCCGTCAAAGCGAGCGACGAATAGCTTCGCCTGGAGCGCCGCCTCGTCCTTTCTTGCGTGTGGGCATGAGGGCACGAAGCGTCGCTGTCCACATTGGGCGTCTCCTTTATCTTGACACCCGTCGGGTGCCGCCCGCGAGGGACAAGGTTATGCGAAAGCAACTCGACGATACACTCACTCGCTTTGAAGAGCTCGAATCGCAGCTCAACGATCCGGAAGTTCTGGCCAACGGTTCGCGCATTGCCGCCGTCGCGCGGGAACACGGAACACTGGCGAAACTTGCCACCAAGTATCGCCGCTTCAAGCTGCTCAATGCGCAAATCGCCGAAACCCTGGAAATGGTCGCCGGCGACGATGCGGACATGCGCGAGTTGGCCGAGGAAGAATTGCCAGACCTGCGCGAGGAACGCGAAAAACTGTGGAACCAGTTGCTCGATCTGACCATTGGCGGAGAAGATGCCAATCGTACGCGAATCGTGCTGGAAATTCGCGCCGGAACCGGAGGGGATGAGGCCGCCTTATTCGCTCGCGACTTGTACGAGATGTATAAGAAACTGGCCGAAACGCACAAATGGAAAGTCGAGATCCTCGACAACTCTCCAACCGAGCTGGGCGGGTTCAAGGAAATGATTCTTGGCGTTTCCGGAGAAGATGTTTACCGCTTGTTGCAATTTGAAAGTGGTGGACACCGCGTGCAGCGCGTGCCAGAGACCGAAACCAAGGGCCGCATTCACACCTCCGCGGCCACCGTCGCCGTGATGCCTGAGCCGGAAGATGTCGAGATCAATTTGAAAGACGATGACTATCGGCTCGATCTGTTTTGTGCGAGCGGTCCCGGGGGCCAGCACGTGAACAAGACAACCTCGGCGGTCCGTCTCACGCACTTCGACACCGGTATCGTCGTCAGTTGCCAAGACGAGAAGAGCCAACACAAGAACAAAGCCAAGGCGATGCGCGTCTTGAAATCGCGGCTCTATGAGCACTATCGCCAAATCGAGGCCCAAAAACGGTCTGATGAACGCCGCACCAAGGTGGGCTCGGGCGATCGCAGTCAACGGATTCGCACGTACAATTTCCCCGAAAACCGCATCACCGACCACCGCATCAATCTCACGCTGTACAAACTCGACACCATCCTGGCGGGCAATCTAGATCCTGTGATCGATGCCTTGATCGATCACGAGCGGCAACAGCGGCGCGATGACATGGACACGGTCGAATAACGAAAACCGACGGGCGGATAGAGAGATCGTCGACGATGCTCCAACTGCCGGGCGACCCACCACGGACTCCACCGCAACCGATGCCTGGACGATTGGTCGGCTATTGGAGTGGACAACCGGCTATCTACGCGATCAGGGCTCCGATAGCCCCCGGCTCGATGCCGAGCTTCTGTTGGCCGAGGCTCTCGGCTGTCAGCGAATCGAACTCTATACGTCGTTCGCCGAAGTTCCGCCGGCAGGGCCACGAGACAAGTTTCGCGACCTTGTTCGTCGTCGCGCCGCGGGAACGCCAGTCGCCTATTTGCTAGGGCGGCGGGAGTTCTACTCGTTGGACTTTCGCGTCACGTCCGATGTGCTGATCCCTCGTCCGGAGACCGAGTTCTTGGTGGTTGCGGCGCTCGACCGACTTCGTGAGCGACAAGACTCCACGCCAGCAGCCATCGTCGATGTTGGCACGGGCAGCGGCATCGTGGCTGTGAGTCTGGCCAAGCATGCCCCGGATGCCGAATTCACGGCCATCGATATTTGTCCCAAGGCCCTCGATGTGGCAACTGCCAACGCCCGCACGCATGGCGTGGACGATCGCATTCGATTTCTCGTCGGTGATTTGCTGACGCCGCTCGATGAAACACAGGAGCTAGATTTCGTTCTCAGTAACCCGCCGTATGTCACCACTGCCGAGATGAAGGAGTTGTCGCCCGAAGTCGCCGATTTTGAACCCCACTTGGCGCTCGAGGCGGGCAGCGATGGGACCGAAGTTATCCAACGGCTCATCCCCCAGTCTGCCGCGAGACTCCGCCCCGGGGGCTACCTCTATATCGAGATCAGCCCCATGATCGAGACTCGGGTCCTTGCGCTACTCGACAGCAACGAAGCTTTCGATTCGCTACCGACCGTCAAAGACCTTGCCGGCTTGCCGCGAATCGCCGGAGCGCGTCGACGCTAGCACTCGGCACAACGTCCGATGGCGTTGCAAAGCAGCAATCCGTCGCTGTTTTCGACGCGATTTTCCCAATGATAGCGATTGAGATTCTCACGCCGTGGTCGATGTGGGATGATGTGGCCGTACGGTACGCCCCCG
>CAZNXE010000193.1:0-11078 GCA_964576465.1 uncultured Planctomycetaceae bacterium | reverse complement strand
GTGCCGGGCATCCAGGGGCTAAACCCAACTGCGGCGGCGGTGGTCACAAAGACCGCCATTCGTTGCAAACGGGAAGGGTTCCCTGTACCGTCGTTCGCCGTGTTAGGATCGCTCATGGGCAGGTATGCTAGCCACCAATCCCAGCGTCGAACAGGCCGGAAACCACCCAGATGCGGGTATCGACCAGTGGCGTTCGCCGGTTGTGCATGCGGCAGACTGGATAATTCAGGGTGACTCTAGGGGCGGTTGATATGGCCATTAGTCGCCTAGTTTTGTATATTTTATCGCGTCGGAGCGATTATATATCATAATGATGATCGTATTAGTGATCTATAATAATGCGATGCTCTCATTTCCGGTCGATTGGGCCAGCAAGAACTAAACGCGGTGGGTCGTGATGACAGAGAAAGCAAAGAAGCTCAGCCCGATGGAACCCGTCAAGGCTTCCAGCAACTACCTGCGCGGCTCCATTGCCCAGGAGTTGGCTGAGGACAGTACGTCGTTCAACAAGGACAACGGCCAACTGCTGAAATTCCACGGCACCTATCAACAAGACAACCGCGATGATCGAGGGCGGCCCGCGGTAAAAGGCAAGAAGCGAGAGAAGTCGTACAGCTTTATGATCCGCATGCGCATCCCGGGCGGGAAGCTAAGCAGCGATCAACTGTTGTCCGAAATCGATCTGTGTGACGAACTTGGCAACACCACGTTGCGAATCACCACGCGACAAGCACTTCAGCTTCACGGCGTGTTGAAGAGCAACTTGCGCGAGTCGATCCGCCGCATCAATGAAGTGCAATTGACCACGCTGGCTGCTTGCGGAGACGTTTCGCGCAACGTGATGTGCTGCCCTGCTCCCCATCACCACGATCCGGTGCATGACGAGTTGCAACAGGTCACCGATCGCTTGGCCGAACACATGGCTCCGCGAACGACGGCCTATCACGAGTTGTGGCTGAGCAATGGCAGCGGGGGCGCACAGCATCTCGTGGGCGGTGGCGGCGACGGGCATGTGGTCGAACCAATTTATGGCGAAACGTACCTGCCGCGTAAATTCAAGATCGGTGTCGGACTTCCCGGCGACAATTGCGTAGACCTGTACGCGCAGGACTTGGGATTTCTGGCAATCTGCGAAGACTTCAAGATCGTTGGCTACAACGTCCTGGTGGGTGGTGGATTCGGCGTGACTCCCAGCGCGAAGAAGACTTTTGCAGCCGTGGCCAAGCGAATGACATTCGTTCCGCCGGAACGTGTGCTCGAAATCACGGAAGCCATCGTCAAAGTGCAACGCGATTTCGGCAATCGGGCTGATCGAAAAATCGCACGCATGAAATACCTAATCGCTGATTGGGGCCTCGATCGCTTCAAAGCCAAAGTGGAAGAATACTATGGCGAGCAGTTACCCGAGCCGCATCCCGACGACGTTCACGGTTTCGACGATCACTTAGGCTGGCATACACAAGGCGATGGACGTTGGTACTACGGTCTGAACGTCGAGAACGGCCGCATCAAGGACGACGGCGATTTCCGTTTGAAGGCCGCGCTTCGCAAGATCTGCACCGAACTTCGGCCCAACATCCGCCTCACATCGCATCAAAGCCTGCTCTTTTGTGATGTGGAAGAGGGGGATCGGGCGACGATCGAGAAAACGCTTGTCGAACATGGCGTCATGCTTTCGAGTGAGATATCGACGGTACGCCGGTGGTCGATGGCCTGCCCTGCCTGGCCAACCTGTGGTCTGGCGATCACCGAAAGCGAACGCGCGTTGCCCGGCTTCCTCGACGAACTCGAAGGCGAGCTGGATAAGCTCGGTCTGTCGGACGAGGTGTTCACGATTCGCATGACCGGTTGCCCAAATGGCTGCGCACGGCCTTACAACGCCGATGTTGGATTGGTCGGCAAGGCCAAGGGTAAGTACACGGTGCTGCTCGGCGGACGCACCATCGGAGATCGGCTGAACTCGATCTATAAGGACATGGTTCCGGCAGAGGAAGTTGTGTCGACGCTGGTCGCCGTGTTGAGTTGTTTCAAGGAGAAGCGCGAAACAGATGAGACATTCGGCGACTTCTGTCATCGCCTCGGTAACGAACAAATCGCCGCCTGGACCGACGAACACACAACGCAGTCGGCCACCTAGCACGCGGTAGAACAAGGCTCGCACGGAAGTTTCGAGTAATGCACGGATGAACTCACAACCGCCGAATCAACTGCTGGCCACGTGGATGCGGGTCGTGCTGACCCTTGCCGCCGCACACAATCTGTTGGCTGGCACGGCGATGGTGGTGTTTTATCACGAGGCTTACAAGATGTTGGGTCTAGCCAAGCCGGAATTGAACTTGCCGCTGCAGTTGGTGGGAATGCTGGTAGGGCTCTTCGGCGTCGGCTACTGGTTCGTGGTTCGCAGCCCCGTGGAGAACCGCAATCTGCTGCTGCTGGGCCTGTGGAGCAAAGCCCTGGGATCAACCTTGGGCATTTACTATGTGGTGCTGGGGAAGCTGCCGCTAGCGTTTCTGCCAATCTTGTTCTTCGCCGACATCATCTACCTATTGCCGTTCTACGCCATCTGGCAACGACTGCGCAAGGCGGCAGCCGTTAGGTAATTGTTCGGCTGCGGGTTCCGTCAGGCCGGAGCAGTGTCACAAGAGTATTCTCTGGCGACAAAGAGAAATGGCGAGCCGCCAAAGCTACTGAGAATTACGCGCCTTCTTCTTGGCTTTGCGTCGCCCCGCCGTCACCTTTTTAGGTCTCTTCTTCGTTTTTCCCTGTGTCGGACCTTTGATGTGCTTGTCGTCGAGCGTATCGAGGGGCGGAAAATTGAATCGCGGGTAGCCCAGACTGTCGATGGTTGATTTGGCAAACAACCTCCAGTAGGGGTAGGCAAATATTGGACAGTAATGAGCCATGTAAAGTTTTAGGTCTTCGCCTCCAATTTCTGCATCCGGTTGAACAAGAAACAACAGCTCATATGTGGCTGACATCACAACGGGCATCTTCTCGGCGCCTTGCCTTGCGGGAGACTCCTCGTCAACCGAGGTAAACGTGTATTCAACCGAGGACGTGAAGGCATTCCCATCTGGAAATGCGTTCATTTCCATCCTCCGCTGTAGACTCGTGTTGTTCGGCATTTCCTTTGTGTTGGATCTCGTACATCGCGCGAAGCACTCCTTCAGGCGAACATCCGTGAATTGCAGCAGCTTGGCGACGGCGGCAATGCGTTCCTCGTCAGTTCCAGGAATCAGGCTCTTATTTGGGTGGAATTTCACGGCGCCACCATAGACACAACTGGTTCAGTAGCAAAGTTTGTCCATGTAGTGACTTCCGGGGTAACCTGAGGAGCGGTCTTCAAGTCTAGCTCTCCGATGGCCTGCCCATGCTCCGTTGGCCACACAGAACCAAGATCGGGGTTGTAGACTTCATCCACTGCAAGCGAACCAACAGAAAAATGGAGTGAATGATCCAAAACTGCAAAGACGTCAGCAAGCGTGCGGAGCGTATGGTTTCCTTCATCATCCAGAAGCTGGGTTACCCACCCCTTTGTCCTTCCCAACAGTTGTGCCAATTGCGATCGTTTTACGCCTTTGCGCTCCATCACTCTTTCGAGCAGGCAAGTAACCTCCATCATGGCGCGGCCTTGCTGAAAAAGCCTCATGTTGCTTGGGTCTTCGACGTACTGTTCTACTAATGTCTTATCCACGGTCAGCCTCGTGATTCGGTAACACAATCGTGGTATTCGCCCATAATCCGATTGGCACGGTCTATCTCAGATTTTGGCCATTTGCCTTTCCCCTTCTGAGCCCCAGGCTTTTTGAATCCGTGCGTCACAACCCACCTCGCACCATCCCGGAAGCAAGGGAATCTGTATTGGACATTGTTCAGTTCGAGGGAGAACGCAAAAAGTTGACCCTGTTCCGATTTGAATTTATTTCGGGGCATCTCTCGCTCCCCAAAACTGGCCATTCTCTGAAACAGTACAATGAAGTCTGCGCACGCATTTGACTTACGATTCTTTGTCTTGACCTTCTCCAGGCCATCCAAGAATTCTTTGGCAGGGCACTTCCCGGTGACCGTAATAGCCATCGATCCCGTGCGCGCAGTCCCACGTGCTGCGTCAATGTAACATTGCCTCACCATAGTTTAGCTTTCCCTAAACTCAAGTCAAGGCTGACCTTTCTGCTGGTGGCTTCCTGCCCTTCAAGCCTGAACTCGCTGGACGAGTTTCTTGACCACCGCGCTGTATTCCTCTCTCGAGGCGGCTAGTCCGGCGGGGGTTTTCTTGCCCGATCCGTTTACGTAGTCGAGAACGATCTTCTCGGCGTCGACGAATTCGCCGGCAATGTTGGCCACGCCAGTGGCGATCTCCAGCGGAATCGATGTCACGCCGTTGGCGTCGCCGTGTAGCAAATCGCCCTGAGCAACCATGAGCCCGCCGACGCGAACCGGCAGGCCGACATGCAGAATATGGCAGTAGGCGTGCGCGCAAATGGTCGAGCCGGTGAAGACGGGAAATTTGATGTCGTGAACCTGCTCCAAGTCGCGACCGCCGCCGGAGGTGATCAGGCCCGTGGAGCCGAACGCTTTGTAGGTGGAACACATCACCTCGCCGAAGGTGGCAGAGACCGCAGGGTCGTCGAGGTCTTCAAAAACCACCACCGCCGGTCCGGGCAGTTCGGCAAACCCGGCCACTTGCTGTTCGAGGCTCCCATACGCATCGCCTCCCGCCGGCGGCGCATCGCTACGAAAGCTGGCCGTCGCGGCAAAGCCGACCATGGGCGGAAACTCTGGAAACGCGCAGCGAATGCGGTGGTCCATGTAGCCCCGGTTCCGCGGTCGTACGTCGAACAACTCGATCACGTTGCAAATCGTCGGCGTGTCAAACTTGGCCAGTGTGGCCAGTGTCTCGGGGGATATCGACATGGGAGGTTTCCTAAGCTATTGGAGTGATGCGAGTTGCCATGAAAACGAAAACGCCGGGCTGGCAAGAAACTACCAGTCCGGCGTCGAAGGTCAAGTCATTCGAGTGGGCCGGCAATCGCGGACCCTTGCGAATCGGTTCTCTAAATATCGTAGTACATGCAGAACTCATACGGATGCGGCCGCAACCGCAGGGCATCCACTTCGTTCGTCAGTTTGTAGTCGATCCATGTATCGATGACATCCTGGGTGAACACGTCGCCTCGCAGCAAGAATTCGTGGTCATTCTTCAACGCCGTGAGCGACTCTTCCAACGAACCACACGCCTTGGGAACCACGGCCAACTCTTCGGTCGGCATGTCATAGATATCGCGATCCAGTGGATCACCGGGATTGATCTTGTTCTGGATCCCGTCGAGAACCGCCATCAGGATTGCCGAGAAAGCAAGATAAGAGTTACAGCTCGGATCGGGGCAGCGGAACTCCAACCGTTTCGATTTCGGGCTGGGGCTGTACATCGGAATACGAACCGCTGCCGAGCGGTTACGCTGCGAATAGGCCAAGTTCACCGGCGCCTCGAAGCCCGGCACCAACCGCTTGTAGCTGTTGGTCGTTGGATTCGTGAAGGCCAACACCGCAGGGGCGTGCTTAAGCAGACCGCCGATGCCGTACAGGGCCATTTCGCTCAACCCGGCATATTGGCTGCCGGCAAACAGCGGATCGCCACCCTTCCACAGAGAAATGTGGGTGTGCATGCCTGAACCGTTATCCGAGAACAGCGGCTTCGGCATGAACGTCACGGTTTTTCCGTGCTTCCAGGCAACGTTCTTCACGATGTACTTAAACAGGCACATCGCATCGCCCATGGTCACCAGATCGTTGAACTTCAGATCGATTTCAGCCTGACCGCCCGTGCCCACTTCGTGGTGCTGGGCTTCGACATCCAGCCCACAATCGATCATGGTCTGCATCATTTCGTTGCGAAGATCCATGAACTGATCGGCGGGCGGAACTGGGAAGTAGCCTTCCTTGTGCCGCAGCTTGTTGCCCAAGTTGGGTCCTTCGTCGCGACCGCGGTTCCATTCACCCTCGATGCTGTCGAGATGATAGTAACCCTCGTTGGCGCGCTGGTCGAAACGCACATCATCGAAAATAAAGAACTCGGCTTCCGGTCCGATGTAACAGATGTCGGCAATGCCGGTGCTCTTGAGATAGTTGACCGACTTGCGGGCGACATTGCGGGGGTCGCGCGAGTAATCCTCGCGGGTAATCGGATCCTGGATGTTGCAAGTCAACACCAGCGTCGGAAGCTCGCAGAACGGATCGAGCAACGCGGTTTCAGGCTGTGGGACGAGCAGCATGTCACTCTCGTTGATCGCCTGCCAGCCACGGATGCTCGAACCATCGAACCCGAGGCCATTTTCAAAAACATCTTCATCGAGCTTCGAGACGGGAATCGTGAAGTGCTGCAAAAGTCCGGGAAAATCCATGAACCGGAGGTCCACTGACTTCACATTCTTCTCACGACACAGTGCTAAAACTTCTTGCGGAGTCACATTACTCCCCTTTTCGCTTAACGACCAATAAAACTACCCTGTGTCTAACCGCCCGCCCGGCGCGCAACACGAACGAATAACTCGTAAGGGGAAGATGATAGCAAACCTGATCGCAGATGCGAGAACCCCCCCAAAAAATCCGGCCAACAATTCTCCAAGAACAATAGGTTCCGGCCCGTGAAACATCGGGGATATCCAGGGATAAGGCCACCCGATCAGGCCCTTGGAGACCAGCGAAAATGCCCACGGACCGCGACCGAATGTCGCGGCACAGAGCCTACTTCGGGAAAATGGCGGGGTCTTAATCTCGCGGAGCGAGCTAGAAGAAAGCCTCGCTCAGTTGGTTGCCCGCTGCGGTTGAGCCGAGTGTGGTTTGCTCGGCGGTTTCTGAACACCTTCAGACGAGGTAGTTGCCTGATCCTGTGCCGGCACCTTGGGGAACGAATCGTCAACACCTCGCCAGCGGTAGAGGAGCGACAGAAAGCACGGCACCAAGATCGGTCGCACCACAAACGTATCGAGCAGCACCCCGAGCGAAAGCGCGAACCCCAACTCCGACATGGCCCGTAACGTGCCCGTCATCATCGACATAAAACTGCCGGCCATAATCAGTCCGCAACTGGTGATAATGCCTCCGGTTTTGGCGACGGCCTGACGCAGACCCTCCATCAGGCCGTACTTCCGCTGTTCTTCAAAAATCCGCGTCGTGAGGTAGATGTTATAGTCTTCGCCGATGGCGATTAGGATTACGAACAGGAAGATGGGAGCCTTCCAGTCCAGACCACTGAAACTGTCACCATACACCCAACCGAACACCAACTCGGTGGCGCCGATCGTAACCAAATAGCTGAACACCACGGAGGCGACCAAATAGAAGCAAATCAACGGGCTCCGCAAGATCATGATTAGCACAACCAACACGGCAATAACAACTAGTTGCCGAATCAGCGTCGAGTCGCCCAGCGTGACCGCCTCGAGATCGCGGACCCCCGCGGTAGCTCCGAGAAACTCGAACGTGGCCCCGTGCCAGGCCGAATCGGGATCGGCTCCCAAGTCTTGCAAATAGCGATCGATGTCATTGAACAGTGCCACGCTTCGTTTTGAGAACGGATCTTCGGTCAGCACGAGATCGAGCCGGGTAACCATCCCCGCCAACTCGGGCACCTGAGTCAAATAGATGGCTCGCGTCCGTGGATGAACGTTGATTGTCTGCCGGCGCAACCCCCTTAAGGTCAGTCCGCGGCGCTTGGGCGGATTGCCCGTCGGTTGTGTCAAACTGCGAACCGTCTTGACGCCGGCAAGTTTGGCCAAGTCCACTGATAGTTGGGCAATCTTCTTGCGGCCCTCGATCGAATCCAAATTCCCGTCTTCCTGATACACCAGCACGGTTGTCGGACCGATGTCTCCCGACTCAAAGTGTCGCTTGAGCGATTCGGCTCCCTGCACGCTTCTGCGGTCACTCGGCAGATCACCCAGCAGGTCGTAGCTGATATCGACTTCGTAGCCTGCAATCGCCAAGGGTGCCATCAGCACCACGCTGCACAGCAGAATCAGCCCGGGACGAGCGGTGATGGCATGGCTGATACGAACCCAGAAGCCACTGAAGATGGGACGATCGATGACCTTGCGAAACGCGCTTTGCGGCTTCTTCTGCGGTTGTCCCTTGGGCTCCACGCCAAACGGCCAGAAGACAGCGCTGCCGAACATTCGTAACAGGGCCGGAGTCAGCGTGACACACGCCATCAACGCCACGGCAAGACACAGGGCAATGGCAGGGCCGCTGTAGCGAAACTTGCCGAACGCGGCGAACGCCATCATCCCCAGGCCAACCATCGTGGTCAGCGCGCTTCCAGCTAGTGCGTCGCCCACGCCTGCCAATGCTCGGGCGACGGCCAATTCGCTGTCCAGGCCTTTTTCCAATTCTTCGCGATAGCGGGAAATCAAGAACAGACAGTAGTCCGTGCCTGCCCCAAACAAAATGACGATCACAAAAATCTTGGTCGTCTTGAAGATCTTGAAGCCGAACAGATTGAATTGCGTTAGCGAGGCCACGACATCGACCGCGACCATGACCGAAACGACCATCGTGACGAGCGTCACCAACACCAACAGCGGCGCACGATAAACAACGACCAGAATTCCGACCACAAGCAAGACCGTGGTCGCTTCGATATTGCTAATACTCTCCTTGGCCGCGTTCAGCGTATCGGCACCGATGGCCGCCGACCCGGTAATGCCCAACTGCAAACCGCCGGCCTCGAACTCCGGCGCGTTCTCCACGCGATCGAATAGGGCCTCGGTCGCATCGAGCAATTTCATATTGGCCGTGGCCATGAACTCGTGACGAACCAACAGTAAGACCAGCACCGCCTGACCATACTCATTTTGCGAACTGACGAGTTTCTCGCCAACGACTTCCTCGCGGCGGCTCCACACGCCAATCAGCGGCAGTTCGCTGTCATCGGCGGGGCGCCACGCGTCGACGAGTTGCTGAAGCACATCACGGTCGGCTTGGGTCAACTCGCCGCCGGGGTGATGAACAAGCAACCGATAGTTCTCGGCAATCAGATTGTTGACCACGTCGTCCGAACCGAAGATCGACTCATCTCGGGGTTCGGCCAACAGCGTGAAGATGTCGGCCAACTGATCTGAAAGTGCCAGATCCTCGGAGGTCAGCGATCCGTCACGACGCTCGACAAGCAGCGCCATCTGGCTCTTGGCCTTGTTGTTGGGAAATGCCTGGTCCATCAACTTGCGACCACGCACCGACGTCATGCGGTCGGGCATGTAGGCCAGATCACCATCGAGAGTTACGTCGTCCCAGAGGGGCGCGTAGTGATTGATGCCCCCCGCGAAGGCGACCCAACCTAGAATGACGATGAGCCAGTGTCGGGCAATCAGAGTCGCGAAACGGTCGTACATTGAGCGAAAAGACCGAGAGGAGAGTAACTCGTTTTAGGTGGAGGCTCCAAAACGCATCCACCGCCACTTTCGGTTCATGAACATGCACGCTGCAACCGTAACACTGCAAATCCTTCCATCAAATCGTACCGAATTACCTGCCCCCCGCCAAGGTAACAAAGGAATGTGGGGCTGACACGCGATTGAATTCACAGTTAGCACTGCTGACAGATGATCAAGACGCTCGCCAGTCCTCGACCGATAAACCAAGTATCCAACGGAAATCGGAAGTGTTGCCGGTTACCAAGGTTCTGCCATGTTCGAGCGCGGTTGCGGCGATGATCAAATCGGGGTCGCGACAAGGGTGGCCTCCTTTCCGAGCTTCGACCCACAAGTCCGAAGTGCGATCGAGGATCTCGTCGAGTATCGGGTACACCTCCGCATTCCGACAAAACTGCTCGAACCTCTTCAATTGCTGGGCAGCGTTTCTCTCTTTGAGTCCCCGTATCACTTCATATCGCGTCATTGCTGAAATCGCAAACTGGCGATGCTGCGCAAAGTAGTCGGCTGCTTTCTTCAGAACTGCAGGGTTTTTCTGCTTGAGCAACTCAGAAAGAATATCGGTGTCGAGCAGAGAACGTTGCATGGGGCTACTGGGGATTTCGCGTCCACCCGCTTCGATCGAAGATCACGGTCTCGATGTCTCTGATCTCTTCGTCCGACAGTCCCTCATAAACGTTGCACCAGTCGGGAAGTTGCTCGGGAGAATGCCCTGCTGGATCGTCCACGGCTTGTGACGCGGTTTGCTTGGCGCCCAACGTGATCACCTGGAGAACGACCTGTTGGTTCTCCTGTAATTTCTGACCGAGCGCTGCCTCGTACACGCGGCGTTCGTCAGACTCAAGATCCCGTACTTGGCGAATTGCGGATTCCATGCTTTTATTCTACCATACGCCACCGAATAATCGCCATTACAAGTTGCTTTGCCATGCGCGGTCGACAGCTCAAATCCCCTTGTTTAGCGAGGGCTGCCCTGAGTGGCGAACCTCAAACTCATCGCAAATTCGCGCGATGACGCAATTCGCACACTTGCTACCACGCAGAAAGAAGAATCCCGCCATGGCTCGCCGTGACCCGCGTCAGCCACGGTCGACATGAGAGAGGTCGTAACAAACGATCTGCCCATCCTCGGTGCCACACCATGCCGAGCGTGCTAGCGCGTCGAGCACGACCTCAACCGCTGTCGTGCCAATCGCTTGCTCCCACAGCACTTCGCCGTCGGAGGAGATCAAACTGATCTGCTGGGATAGCGACGCAACGAGCATGCATCGCCCGTCGGCCGAGAGACTCACCCGAGACGGCATTTCCACCGTATGCAAACTCCCCAGCGGACGGCCACGGTGTCCGTAGCGAATCAGGCCTTGCGCGAAAGCAGCCACCACGATCAACTCGCCGGAGTCGTCGATGCCAAGGGCACCAAGCCGTGTGGCGATGTTCTTCTGCCAGCGAGCCTGCCCTCGCAGTTCAAATTGCGCCACGAGCCCCTGCTCCGAAGCGACCATCAGTCCGGTGCTCTGCGTCAGAAAGATCATCTGCGTCAACGGTCGGGCTGAACGAATGGTGCCGATGTGACGCCCGTGACAATCAAGCACGGCCGCGCGAGCATTCTTCGCTGAAACAACCGCGTACCAACCACGTGAATCCAGCGCG
>CAZNXE010000192.1:0-11228 GCA_964576465.1 uncultured Planctomycetaceae bacterium | reverse complement strand
ATCCTCCCGTTAGCGTGGCGAGCGACTCTGAATAGGTCGACATTTTCATGTCAGAAAGCATGCGCTGAATGACAACTTCGTTGATTTCACGTGACGACTCACAAGACACAACCAGCCCAGCACGAATTTGCCCTAGCTCAATGCGATTGGCGATATCGATGATGCCGTTGAGCATGCCCAGGCAGGCATTGGAAATGTCGTAGATATAAGCGTCCTGGCTCACACCAATTGCCCCCGCCACGGCACAGGCAGTTGCCGGCTCGAAGTTCTCTCGACACACGCCAGCATAGATCACGGCTTCGATGTCGCGCGGACAGACGGCTGTTTTCTCGATTGCCTTTCGCGCGGCGGCCGCGGCACCATCGGAAAGCCCGAAGCCTTGCTCCCACCAGCGTCGCTCGGTAATTCCTGTCAAGGCTTCCAGTTGCCCCGGGGCCATGTGCAGCTTCTCGTACAGCGGCGAGAGACGCTCTTCGATCTCTTCCGAGGTAACAACCACCGGGGGAAGTTCGTATCCCAAGGCAGACAAGTACACGCGCGAGTATTTCATCGATGTTCCGTGTTCACGATGACGACCGGGAGGAAGCGGGCAACGGAATCGCCACAGGGTAGCGACTTTACAATGCCCGCCGACGCGATGGCAGTGTGAGAAAGAAGACGAAACCGCTGTCTCAGCAACCCGCAATCAAGGCTGCAATCTAATGGTAAAGTCGGTCATTTGATAGATGGTGCGTCCGTCGACCGACAGCAGCCCGGCGGCACGCAGCAGTTGGCGATCGTCGTCAATCTCGGTGATTACGGCCTCAACGGTCACACGGCGGTTCGTGGGGATGATTTGGCCTCGATACTGCCACGTGTGCGGTTTTCCGTGGGACAGCGTATCAAACGTCAGCAAAGCTCCCCCCCTGCCCCATCGACGTTCGGCAACAAGCGTGACCAATTGCAGGAAGGACTCAAGACCCAAAGACCCCGGCCAGACAGGGTCTTGGTGAAAGTGGGCCTTAAAAAACCATGCACTTGGGTCGACTTCGGCCGTGCCTCGCACGAACCCTAGCTTGTGGGGGCCGCCGGCGGGGTCAAAGTGATCGATGTGGTCGACCATCCTCAGCATGCGATCGGGAAACGGTGGATCGCCCGGAAAGTCGAAGCGTTCGCCCCGGAGTCGCTCGTCTTCCGAAACTGCGTAGCCGGTTACGTCGCGAATACCCACCTGCTGTAAGAGTGCCTCGTGGGAGAAGAAGCCGAAGTTTGTACGACCGCGATAGACCTCGCCGGCGGCGGAATGGACCGCAAGATCATAGTTCTGGATAATCATCCCGCCGGAGTTGGCCACACTGGTTATCTTCACGGTGGTCGACAAGATCCCCGTCTCCGGGCGAACGGCAAGGAATTGCGTGCCCGTGCCGCCCAGGTTTCTAAATGACAGATCGACGTTGCTGGTGAGCGCGGAACCCAGGTATGCCGCCAGCCAGCCACACGGTTGCAGCGCGACCTCCAGCAAGACGGAGAATGGCATTTGGCCCTGCCGATGCGACTGGAAATACCATGCCGCCGGCGGAACATCATATTGGGCAACAATCTCACCGCCCGCTGCATGCACCCACGGTTCGCAGTTGGCGATCGACGTGATCCGATCGAGAAATTGATAGGGTGGACCGGGGAGTCTGGCGATCACGCGCTGTTCATCGAACACGCGATACGGCTCGCCGAACGCATCGGATGGTTTGCCGACCGCGAAAGCGTGAATCTGCTCGTAGTCGAACAGAGCCGGTTGACGTGTCGATACAGCGTGGGGAACTTCTTGACCAGCGCCGGAATCGACATTGGTTACCGTCGTAGAATTCCACAGCGATTCGATCCCCCGCCGTGTTAGGCCAG
Organism: uncultured Planctomycetaceae bacterium; assembly: GCA_964576465.1. Classification (GTDB taxonomy): domain Bacteria; phylum Planctomycetota; class Planctomycetia; order Pirellulales; family JAEUIK01; genus CAZNXE01. The sequence continues at coordinate 9,350 of CAZNXE010000192.1, read as the reverse complement.
AGAGCCGTAACGACATGTCCTTCATCTGCACAACCGGCTTCCCGTCGGCATACATCAGTGCATCAGCCACAACATAGGGCGTGCCCTCGGCTCCTTGATACCCCAACTCCTTGATGATCAACTCATACTGTACTTTTTGCGTGGTGGCGGTAACTTGCCCGCGACACTTCAGCCCGCCAGCAATCCCGGGCACCGGTTCGTAGACAACTTGAGATGCCTCACCGACCCAACCCATGCGGGCAAGATAGACGCGCAATGTGTGCAAGCAACATTCGTACATCAGTGTGCCCGGCATCACGCGGTCGTCGACGAAATGGCACGTCAGAAACCAATCGTCCGGGTGAATGTCGGCTTCGCCAACGATTGTGCCTAACGAGAAATGTCCGCCGTTGGGATCTAGTCGTAAGATACGGTCAACCAGTTTCATCCGCCCGGCAGGCAGGCCGACGGGTTGTTCGAGTTGCAGATTCGCGAATGCGCCGCCAAAGCATCCGGCCAAATCGCCGGTACGAAACTTGTCGAACTGTGTATCGTCGTACGACTCAACTTGCATCGGCACCAGCGCTTCCCAATGCGATGGCTGGGCTGCTGATTGGGTTCGGCGGTCGAGTGTCGGTGTAACGATACCCTGCCCTTCGGCCAGTTCGGTTTCGCTGAAGAAGCCGGCGCAGCCATCGCGCATCGTCAACAGCAACTCGCCGTCGACGGTCGCATCGAAGCGAAAGCGAAACAAATAGGTATCGCCTTGCCGAAAGAACCGCTCGATATGGATGTCGTACCGAATGGTGCTGCCCGGTCCTGGTAATGCGCGATGAAAGGTCACCACGGCATCCAGCAGCCGGTAGACCGCGGTTCCTCGAGTCTCGAAATCGATCCCCAGATACGCGGACAGCAGCAGATCGGCCTGTCCGGCTTCAACCGCAATGCAAGTTGGAATGCGGTCGCCGTCTAAGTACCAAGCACCAGGATGAATATCGTGCTCTGTGACGACGCGACCTGCCGCGAGGCTGCCTGGTGTACCCTCGAGAAGCAAAATTCGGTCGACAAGCATCAAGGGCTCATCGGGAAGACGAACACGCGATGGATAGCGGTCCACCTCCGCAAAACGATCGCCGAGCGATTTGGCAATGGAACCGACCGCAAACTCGATACACTGTTCGCGATCCAACACAACCGGCACGAGGCTCGACTCGGCAGGCGAAGTCTGTTCCATCACACTGACCGGCAACCGTTCTTCAGACGCCACACACGGTGTCGCGGCGCATGCAATTGGGGCAAGTTCCGCTGTCCCATGCATCTCGGGCGGCAGGTGCCGTAGTAACGACATCTGAAAATCAATCGAGCGTTCCATTTGCGCGGCCGTGTCGTTCGATAACGAAACGTAGGCCAACTGGGCTTCCGTTTCGGCCGTTGCGGTCGCCGATACCGCCTCGATAAGCGGTGTTAACACGGCGTGATTCTCTGAAGCATGCCCAGGTGCTATCGATTGCGGTGCTTCGGAGAACCGCAATGGTTCGTCCTCTGAGGGAGGCCCCATTGGTGGATTGAATGGAGCGACCGACGATGACTCTTCCGGAACCTGTGGCGATTGTCGCGGGGGCGGAAGGATACAGGGAGGTCGATTCAACGAAATCGTGAGCGTTGCCTCGTCCGTCTCGGTCACCACCAAGGGTTCGTCTTCATGCAAGAACGACTTCGCCAAATCGACCGGTACACGATGGGAGATCAGGTGCCCCAACAGGCGCCGCATCGCCGCCGGTCCATCACGACCGGGCACGCACACTCCTCGGGCGACATGGGGGCGAGACGCTAGGATCTCGTCGATCATGCGGGTACAAGACGCGCCAGGGCCGACTTCCACGAACAGTCTCACACCCTCTTCATAAGCCGCGGAGACGACACGCGTGAAATCGACAGGATTGATCGCTTGAGCAAGCAAAGCGTTCGCCGCGCTATCTGGCGTGACCTCGTACGAGCGACCCCATGCACTGCTATAAAAACGAACATCCTCGGGCGGCGTCGTCTCGAATCGGTGAAACGCGCGATACGCTTCCTCGACCGGCTTCGCAAGCTCGCAGTGAACGGTGGCAACTCCCTCGAGCGGCCAAAAGTCACCGTGTAAGCCGCTCACCACCTTGGCTACTTCAGCCTCGGGACCACCGATTACGCATTGCGTCGGCGTGTTGATGATTAACAGGTAAACGTGGGCGCAGCGGCTTACTGCTTCGCGAACTTCTTCCGCAGCCCTATTCACTACTCCAACGCGCCAATCGCACGGTTCAGATGCCGCGAGATTCCAGACCTGTCGCGCTGACGTTCTTTCACCGGCCAACTGATGTGTGAACAGTGGCGATGCTTGCATGCGAGACAACAGTTCGTCGCGGTCTCTCCAGGTTCGGGTTGCCAGCAGGGCAGTCGTCTCTCCTAGGCTATACCCAAGCACCGCCTGTGGATGCACACCAAGGTGCTGCAAGACTTCGGTAACCAACGAGCCCAGCCATACCTGTGCGAGGATCAGGTTTTTCGGCGTAGCCTCACGCAGTTCTCCACGCGACCAGAATTCGCCGCCGGCAAACTGTGTTGCCAAGCGAGCGTTCTCACGTTCCAGTTTGTGCAGCACCTCTGGCCAAGCCAGGGCAAGCTCGCGCCCCATGTTGGCAAAGTGGTTACCAGAGCCCGGGTAAACAAATGCCACCTCACCCGTGCGACCCAAGGGAATCGGCGTGAAGAAAACGTGTTCTCCGGCGACTGTCGTGCCGCTGGCTACGTTGTTGCGGGCCTCGTCGATTCGTGTTTGAAGTTGAATTGGCGTATTCGCGATGATGGCAACGGCCAAATTTGCTTTCGGCGCTGGCGGTGTGGATTGGCACCAGCGACGGGCGAGCGATTCAATACCAAGCCCGTCGTTTGCCGATGCGAACGACTGAAGGCGTTCGAGTTGACGAACCAGTGCGCTGGTGTCATCGGCTTCAACGGCGAACACTGCCTCGTCGTTGCCATCAGAACGAACCATCGCAAAGCGGCTTGGCTGCTGCGACGTGTCAGCCTCAAGCACCACGTACGCGGCATTCCCGTCGCCGCTCATCGAACCGACCAGCGCGCGCCGTGGGCCATCGATTCGGTCGTGTAGCCAAGGATGCGGTTCGCGCGGCACTGTGAGCGTGCTGCTGTTTTCGATCATGTCTGGCTGTTCGGCATCGCCAGTCGCCAGCGGGGGAATAATCTGATGGTGCAGACACAAACAAGACTTTACAACCGAGACCAATCCAGACGCCGCGCCTGTGTGGCCTATCATGGCTTTCGTCGATCCGAGGGGCACGTCGCGATTCTGCCGCACGCCGTCGAAGTGCGACGTCAGCACCTCTATTTCACGCCGGTCGTCACTTGGATCGGCACTGCCGTGGGTCTCGATGTAGCCCACATCTTTCGCCGAGATGGCTGCTTTGTTGAGTGCCTCCTTGAGCGCGACCTCACACGCATCGCCCGAAGGTGTTGGGCAATCGACTCCATCGCCGGTGGCGTTTCCACTGCCACATATCAGCGCGTAGATCCGATCCGCATCGCGTTGTGTATCTTCGCAACGTTTTAGCACCATCGCCACGGCGCCTTCGCCGATCATTGGGCCAGAGGCTTCGGTCGAGAACGGTCGCCGCTCGTGTTGACCAAGGACAGCACGAAGATCACCCGTCGGATCGACAGCGCCGACAATCGCCGTATCAATCTCACCGTTTTGCAGAGCCCGAACCGCAACGCTCAGCGCGCTGAGTCCCGAGGTTTCTCCGCTGGAGAGGGTGAAGCTGGGGCCGCCGATGCGAAAGGCGCGCGCGATGCGGCTGGCGACGATTCCTCCAAGCGAACCCATCGTGCGGTTGGCTGTTAACGGTGGCGACACAGCATCTCGGGCCGCCGAGATCCAATCGGCCATGTCGCCATCGCTGAGGTCAAGTGCCATTTCAGCAGCCCACCGCGGCAGTTGACGCTGCAACATCCAACGAAGGTGAAAGTTGGTCGTGTTCGGATCTAACTCGATTCCAATGAAAACGCCGGTCCGCAATCGCGACTCATTGCTCGCTTCAATGTTGGTATCCGCGAGCGCTTCGGCCGCAACTTTCAACATCAGCAGTTGCTGGGGCAACATTTGCCGCAGTTCGGTCGGGGGAATTCGGAATTGTGTTAGCGGAAACTCCAGCGACTCGATGAAATGGCCGCGGAACGACTCACCAAGTTGAGTACCCCAGCGGGCGCTCGCTGGCGTCGGTCGACAATCGCGGTCCGCACCCAGCACTCGATGTGTGAATGCTTTCAGTGAATCCCAGCGGCCGACATGCGCTCCCATCCCCACGATGGCAACCTTCACGGGATGCCGCGACTCGCCCGCGGAAGTGGACTTCTCTTCCGTTACAACAGACCGCGCCGCAACATCCCCATCGCTTACAGCAACCGAAGTCCGTGACGTATCAGTCGCCCACTCTTCCAGCAGAACATGGGCGTTGATGCCACCGAAACCAAAAGCACTGACCGCCGCACGGCGGGGCGCGCTTTTCGAGCCTGGATCCCAGTCTCTTGATTTCGAGAGCACGTGAAACGGGCTGTTCTGCCAGTCGATCTTCTCCGTCGGCTGAGAGAAGTTGGCGGTCGGCGGCAGTTGCTGGGCCTTCATGGCGAGCAACACTTTGATCAACGAGGCCGCGCCTGCCGCCGTGAGCAGGTGACCCACGTTGCTCTTCACCGATCCGATGACCGCACTGTTCGCCTGTGACTTCGCACCATTCCACAACTGGCAGAGACTATTCAATTCGACGGCATCGCCGATCGGTGTACCCGTGCCGTGGCATTCGATCAACTGCACATCCGACGGATTCCAAGCGGCTTGTTGATAGGCCGTTCGCATCGCGCGAAGTTGGCCTTCACTGTCGGGCGACATCAGATTGCCGCCCACGTCGTTGGAAAGGCCGATGCCTCGAATCACGGCGTAAATCCGTTGGCCCTCGCGCAGCGCATCATCAAGACGGCGCAGAACGAAGATCCCGGCCCCTTCGCCCACCACTAGGCCATCGGCAGCTTCGTCGAAAGGCGCGCACCGCCCCGACGGTGAAAGTGCCCTGAGTTGCGAGAAGCCCATCTGGGTATAGAGCGAATCGGGCCGAGACAAACCGCCGGCCAACATCGCATCGACGCGACCGTCTCGCAATTGATCGGCCGCCAACTTAATCGCGTACAACGACGACGCACACGCCGCGTCGAGTGCGAAACTGCCCCCTCCAAGCCCCAGCGCCTTGGCCAACACGCCCGCTGGAAGACCAGCCACATACCGATTGAGCGATTCGGTACGATGGGCAACGTCTTCCACCGGCTTGCCCGTGAGCGAGGCTTTGTACAAGACGCCCAGTTGTTCATCGGCCAACGCCGAAGCTGCATCGGTCGGCAGCGCAATATTGCCGAGAACGACACCAATACGGCGTCGATCGGTGTTGGCCATCCGTGCGTCATGCCACGCCTGTTGTCCGGCGGCGAGCACGAGATGAAACATCGGGTCCAACGACGTGACCAGCTCTGGATCCACATCTAGATCAGGAAAGCTTGGCGTGAAGGGGTCCAGCAAACAGGCGCGGCGAGAATAGACTTTGTCCGGAGACGGTTGCGGGGCGTAGACCTCGTCGACGGAAAATGGCCAGCGACCGGCCGGAATGTCGCGCGCGGCATCATGACCATTCAGGACATTCGCCCAAAACGCATCCAACGATGCCGCGCCGGGCAACACGCCCCCGATGCCGACAATCGCGATCGCTTGTGAACTTCCCAAACCGAACATCTCCCTAACAGAATGGCCAACATGCAACACGCCCGACCGTGAGATAGCAAGAATACTAAGACGACAGCCGCCGGGTTACGATTGAAGCTGTTCTGCTAGCTGGTTTTGTGCGAACGCAGCCGCGAGTGACGCATCCATGACACATCGATACCCTTCCATGCGGGCGACCAAGGCTCCTGTGAGATCGACAAACTCCAGCGTCGCGGTCACCGCATGTTCCGCTTGTTCATCGACCCGCAATGTGACCTGCACACTCTCGGATCCGAACTTGCGTTTGTATTGCCGATACCGCGCGATCGATGCCGGCAAGGAGCCAAGACCGCGGAATTCGTGGCACCACAAAATCATGAGCTGGAATCCCGCATCGAGCGCGAGCGGATCGCTCAGCCACGTCGAACGCAACGGCTGACGGGTCCACGCTGCTGGAAGAGGCGAGCACTTCACTTGCGCGACTGCGCCGGTATCGGTGGCGACCTCCACATGCTTGATGGCCTGAAGATCGGGGCCATGAAACAATCGGCCATCATCGTAAAATCCGCTTAGAATACTCGATGCAGGGTCGTTGGCTTCCACCTTCAGTTCTGGCTCGGCCTTCGGCAACGTTGTGGAAAGCACGATGTGGGCCTCGGCGTGCAGTGTTTCTCCGCTACGAAGTTGCACAAGGACATGCTCATATTCTGCTTCCGTTCGAGATGCTCCCGTAACGATCTGCAACGTAACGCGTTCACCCGGATGAACGATAACGCCTTTGAAGATTTCCAGGTTGTCGAACCCATGAAATGCCATGCCAGGGCTGTCGTGCATCGCACCATGCGCGAGCCATTCAATAATGATCGCCACGGGCAGCACCGCGCGGCCCTTGAGAACATGCGACCGCAAGACGGGATAAGTCTCGATATCCAGCTCGCGTTCAAAGGCTACGGTCATCGACTCCGTAGTTCGCGACGGACGGTTCGCTTTGTCGTTTGAATGTTTGTTCGATGATGGCTGCTCCAGTTGGCCGATGACAACCACTTCCACGGCATCCGTCGGGTCCGCGTTGATTTCATCCAGAAATTGCTTCGCCCCGGCGGTGGTAGTGATGACGCCCACGCCTTCAGCGGCAAAAATGTTCCTCAGAGCCGGAGTGACCATACCGCCATCCCAGGGGCCCCAATTGATGCTGACCACACGACAGCCGGGTCGACGTCGCGCCTCGATATGTGCTTGCTTGTTGAGCACCTCGTTCGCCGCCGCGTAATCGACCTGCCCTTTGCGACCGAAGCGGGCAGTTGACGATGAGAAGAACGCTAACACCGACAAATCGTCTTTCCGGGTGGCATCAAGCATGGCCTCCAGCCCTTCGACCTTGGTGGAGTACACTTCGTCGAATTGCTCGGGCGTTTTGTCTTCGATGAGACGATCGGCCAAGACACCCGCGCCATGCACCAAACCCCGAACGGGGCCTTGCTCCCGCGCTTCGTGCATGAACTGCTGTACGGCGTTCGGATCGCGAACGTCGAGCGAGCGGTAGATCGCGCGACCGCCGGCTTCTTCAATACGTCGCAGGGTTTCGCGAACTTCGCGTGCCGCAACGATTCGACGGTACTCGGCTTCGAGTTGCCGGGGGGCGAGGGCTTCGGATTGATTCGCGACAATCGCCCGCTTCAGGACCGCCTCGCCTTCGATGTCCTGTAGCCAATCGGGCTCGCTTTTCGGCAGCGGAGTTCGGCCTGCCAAGATGAGCGTCGGACGATATGATTCGGCCATCGCGACGGCCACTTCGGCGGTTACACCGCGCGCACCGCCAGTGACAACAACCACGTCACCTTCGTTGAGCGGGGACTTGTTGTCACGTCGTGGTGCCGGCTGTGCCACGTCCAGCGACAAGGTTAAGGTGCCGTCGGGACGCAATCCCGTTTCACTGGGCCCTTCTCGCAGTAATTCATCCGCTAGTGCTTGGGCCACCGCCGGTGCGTTATCCCAGTCGTGCGCGATATCAAACGACCTGCACAATACCTCGGGCCACTCATGTCCGGCGGTCTTGATCATCCCGCCGAGGCTGGCACCGATCGCGGTTTCAAACGACGCATCGATCAGACCGAACCCGCCATCGAGCCGCGAAACGCCTGCCAGCAATACCACGTTGTCGCGATTCGCGTTACGCAAAGCCGGTCCTGCTCGCCGAACCAATTCAAAGGCCTGTGTGACAAACGAACGATCGGGTTGAGGTGGCGACAGCAAGATCAGCCCCGCTAGTTCCGCAACAGCTTCCGGCGGTTCTTCACATGACACAACGTGGGTGTCGATTCCACGTTTTTGAAGTACCACGGACAACTGTTGCGACAGCCCTGTGCCATCGTCTGAAATCCACACCGGCACGGCTGAAGATAACGAAATCTCTTCGCCTCGGTCGGAGTCGCCCAGTGGGCGCGGACCCAAAACGAGTCGCTCGACACGCCCTGGGGGTTCTGCAGGAACAGAAACATCTACCACGGACTCCCGCGTCGGTGGTTCGCTCGCCTGCGGTGAATCGCCTTGCTGCACAAACTCAACGACCTGTCGCAACGAAATGAATTTCCCCAGATCCTCCGAACTGACTGCCGGTGCGTTGGGCATGCGTTCTTGAAGTGCCGACAGAATCTCGACGCGTTTGATCGAGTCGATGCCCAGGTCGGCATCCAGGCTCATGTCCAACTCCAGCATGTCGACCGGATAGCCAGTCTTCTCCGCCACCACTTCCAGAACGATTGATTCTCCGTCGTTTGTTGAGGCAGGAGGTGTCGTCGCTGCTATGTTGTCGGCACCTTTTGGCGTTGCCGGCTGAAGGCGTGCCAAGACATGACCGAGCGTCTCGAAAGACCCCAGCTCTTCGGATTCGACGGGCGGAACTTCCGGTAATCGCTCTTGCAATGCAGAAAGGATTTCAACGCGCTTGATGGAATCAATCCCCAAGTCCGCATCGAGACTCATCTCTAAACTAAGCATCTCCACCGGGTAGCCAGTCTTCTCGGCAACCACCTCCAGCAAGACCGCACTGGTGGACGCATCCGGAAGAGACTCCGGCGATGGCTGTGCAACGGCACGCGTGGGAACGGGTTCTTCAACGCTAACTTCAGGCGAAACCCTTTCCGATTGGTCAATCAACGAAGAGCCACTTGGCTGCGGAACTGGTGCGGGGGATTCCGCCACAGGAGTCGCGGCAGGAATATTCGCGGTCGCTGGTGGTGCGATAACTTCAGCAAGAGTCGCGGTGAAGGTTGATGGCGCTGGGGCAATGCCTAACGACGCACTTAGCAATTGTTGCTGTTGCTCGACCAGTCGGGCAATCGTTTGCTGGGCCGTCTGTTGCCCTTCGAGATACTGCCGCTGAAGTTCCGCGTTGCGCTGCTGCATGTTCTCCAGGGTAACGATACTTTGTTGCGTGATGCGCAAAGCGTCGGCCACCACACCGGGCGCGCTCGTCGGAGTGTTCGCTGTCGGCGATGCCACGCTATGCGATGCCGCCGCGGGCGGGCTAGTGGCGGGTGTGCCGCTGGGGCCTGTTGATGATGGTCCG